>JBQCGJ010000224.1:0-13231 GCA_051955775.1 Gaiellales bacterium
CAGCCGCCGCCAGGCCTGGCGGGCGACGGCCACGGTCTTGGCGGCCTCGCCGGCGGGCAGGCGAACGGTCACGAACGGCTCGAACGGCCGCCCCACCAGCCGCAGCACATCGCGGTCGGCGATCAGCGCGGCTCTGCGGGCGCCGATCAGTCGCGGCAGCTCGACCAGCGCCCCGGCCCGGGTCAACGGCGCCAGGATCGGCTCCTCGCCGTGCACCTCGTCGGCGTCCACCAGGGCGTCCGCGGCCGCCGCGTACACGGCACGCCGGGACTCGTACAGCGCCCGGAACCGCGTCGCCTCGCGGGCCAGCGGGCGGTCGCCGGCCTCCTCCTCGACGCGTCGCCATGCCTCCTGCGGCGACACGTCCAGCAGCACGGTGAACGAGCCCTCGCGCAGCCGCTCGCGGGTCAGCGGCGACTCGACCGCGCCGCCCCCGAGCGCGATCACGGCGTTGGTGTGGGCCAGCAGCCGGCCCACGACCCGCTCCTCCAGCTCACGGAAGGCCGCCTCGCCGGAGCGCTCGAAGATGGCGCCGATGGACGTCCCGGCCTCGCGTTCGATCTCGGCGTCGGCGTCCACGAACCTCCACCCCAGCCGCTTCGCCAGCGGCCTGCCCACGCTGGACTTGCCTGCGCCCATGAAGCCGATCAGGGCCAGATTGCGGTACGGGCCGGGGATCATGCCGAGCGGATGCGATCCATGTACGCGGCGTGCGCGGCCACGAAGTCGCCCACCGCGTCGCCGCCGAACTTCTCCAGCGCGGCCCGAGCCAGTTCGAACGCCAGGGCCGCCTCGGCCACCACCGCAGCGGCCGGAAGCACCGTGACGTCGCTTCGCTCGACGTGCGCGTTCTGCGGCTCGTGCGTGCCGAGCTCGACCGAGCGCAGCGGCCGCATGAGGGTGGGCAGCGGCTTCCAGATCGTTCGCACGATCAGCTCGGCGCCGTTCGTCATCCCGCCCTCCAGCCCGCCCGCGCGGTCCGTACGGCGGTGGTAGCCCTGCTCGTCGTCATGGAAGATCTCGTCGTGCACGCTCGAGCCGCGGCGGGCCGCGGAGGCGAAGGCGTCGCCGATCTCGACTCCCTTGGCGGACTGGATCGAGAGCATCGCGGCGGCGATCCGGCCGTCCAGCCGGCGGTCTGCCGAGACGTGCGAGCCGAGTCCCGGCGGCACGCCGAACGCCCGCACCTCGGTCACCCCGCCCAGCGTGTCGCGCTCGGCCTTGGCGGCCTCGATCTCCGCCACCATCGAGGCCTCGGCGGCGGTGTCGAGGCAGCGCACGGGCGACGCCTCGGCGCGCTCGAAGTCCTTGACCGAGAGCCACGCAGGAGGCGCCGCGCGCACCGAGCCGACCTGCAGCACGTGGCTTCGCACCTCGATGCCGATGGTGCGGATGAGGGCCTTGGCCACCGCGCCGGCCGCCACGCGGGCCGCCGTCTCTCTGGCGCTGGCGCGCTCCAGCACGTTCCGCACGTCGTCATGGCCGTACTTCAGCGTGCCGGCGAGGTCGGCGTGGCCGGGCCGGGGCAGCGCGATCGGCCGGCCCCGCCAGCCGTACTCCTCCAGCGCGGCGGGCTCGACCGGCCAGGCGCTCATGGGCGCCGTCCAGTTGGCGTGGTCGCGGTTCTGGATGAAGAACGCCAGCGGGCTGCCCAGCGTCCGCCCGTGGCGAAGGCCGCCTCGAGGGTCGACGTCGTCGGTCTCGAGCTTCTGCCGGGGGCTGCGGCCGTAGCCGGCTTGGCGGCGGGCGAGGTCGCCCCGGATCAGCTCGTGGTCCAGCTCGAGCCCGGCGGGCAGTCCGGAGATGACGACCGTCAGCCCGGGGCCATGCGACTCGCCTGCGGTGACGTAGCTCAGTTCCACGAGCCAGAGCCTACCGATGTACCGTGGCGGGCATGCCCGACCCGCCCGCGGCCGATCGCGACCTCGCCGGCGCCGCGGCGGCGGTCGTGTCACGCACGCTTGGCTGGCGGCCCGTGCGTGTTGTCTCGCTGGCAGGCGGGTTCTCGAGCGCGGTGTTGCGGGCCGAGCCGGCAGACGGCGGGTCGCCGGTCGTTGTGCGGTTCCCGGGCGTGGGCAAGCCGGCGGTCGGCCGGGAGGCGCTGCTGGCGGACATGATCGGGGGGACAGTGCCGCTGCCGAGCGTGCTGTTCGCCGATGCGGAGGGCCGTGTGGCCGGCCGGCCGTGCCTGATCACGGCGTGGGCGGACGGGCGGACGGCGGAGGAGGTGCTGAGCGGCGGCGACGCGGACGACGGGTTCGAGCTGGGGCGTGCGCTCGGCGCCACGCTGGGCGCGATCGGGCGGTACCGGTTCTCGAGCGGCGGGATGCTGGACGAGCGGCTGGAACGGACGGGTGAGGCCTGGTTCGTGGACACGGCCGCCGAGACGGTCGCCTTCATGCGGACCTGGCTCGAGCCGGGCGGGGACGTGCGGCCGGTGCTCGGCGACGAGGCGGCGGACACGTGGCTTCGCCGGATCAGCGAGGCGGCCCCGGCGCTGGATGGGGTGAACGGCGCCCGCAGCCTGGTGCACTCCGACTACAACCCCAAGAACGTGCTGGTGCGCAGCGTTGGCGCCGGTTGGGAGGTGACCGCGGTACTCGATTGGGAGTTCGCGTTCTCCGGGTCGCCGCTGGCGGATGTGGGGAACCTGCTGCGGTTTACCGACGCCTACCCGCCCCGGTTCGCGGAGGGCGTGGAGGCGGGACTGCGAGCCGCTGGCGTGGAGCTCCCGCCCGGGTGGCGAACGATCGCGGTGTTGCTGGACTGCGTTGCGCAGGCCGACCTGATGGCACGCGGCGGCCGGGCGCACCCGATCGCCGGGAAGGTGCGGGAGTCTGTCCTGCGCCGTATCGCCGGCGGAGGCTTCTGAAGCCAGTTGGCCAGTTGGCCGTCGCGGTGAGTGCCAATTGTGGTTTGAGGCAGTTTCGTGATGGGTTGTGACCCATGCGTGCGCCTCGACCCGGAAGGCTGATGGGCGATCAGCGGTGAAGACCTTGACGCAGGCGCCTAGGGCTTGAGCACGTGCACGTGGCCCAGTTGGGCCATCCGCGGCCAGTGGTTGCCGACGCCGAGGTCGAGCACCCCAAAGTCCTTCCGGCTCACGATCAACGTCAGCACGGAACCTCGCGGAGCCGCGGCCCCATACGGGCGGCTCGCCATCGTGTCGACGAAATGCCCCCGCACCGAGATCAGATAGACCGACTGATTGGAGTCCACGACGTCGCCGCTGTCCACATGGTTCGCACCCTGCCGGCGCCCGGCCACCCAGGCGATCTCGGTCGGCCACGGATCGCCCATGCCGCGCGAGAACCGACGGGCGAGTTGCTCGATGCGCTGCGACGTCCGCGAATCCTGCGCTGTCCATCGCGGATGGTGATCGGAGGCCGCCGAGACGCGAGCCCCGACGGCACACAATGCGAGGGCCAGGCCCACTACCGCGATTCGACGAATCGGCGTCATGCTCTTCAGACGCAGCCGCCGAGCGAAGAGTTCCCGGTCAGGCTTTGCCGGTCAGCCACAGCGACATCAGCTGCGGCCCCCACAGCAGCGCGACCACCGTGCCGGCCGCCAGGAACGGCCCGAACGGGAACGTCGCCTTGCGGCCGCGAAGTCCCTGCAATGCCAGCAGCGCGACCGACGGCACCAGCGACAGCACGAAGCCCGCGAACAGCGCCACGAACACGTACTGGCCGGTCCCGAAGCCGATCATCAGCGCCATCTTGACGTCGCCCATGCCCATGCCCTTCGGGTACACGAGCCAGGCCAGGCCCAGGAACAGCGCCGCTCCCAGGCCGCCGGCCAGGAACATCCACCAGCGCTCGGGCTGAGCGGCCACGGCAAGCACCAACACCGCCAGGGCGCCGGGCAGATTGATCGCGTTGGGGATGATCCGGTGCTCGAAGTCGATCACCGACGCCGGAACCACCAGCGCCGTGAGCAGCAGCGCCGGGGCGAGCTGCGGGTGTGGGCCGATGCTCACGGCAAGCGCCGCGAAGAGCACCGCCATCACCCCCGCCACGGCCCATCGGCGGCGGCTGGACGGCGCCGTGCCCGAGCCCACCGGGAACTGCTGGATCAGCCGCTCCAGCGGCCAGCCCAGGGCGAAGCCGAAACCGGCAAGGGGGAGCACCGTCTCCATTACCCTGGCTATCGGCCGGCAGGGCGGGCTTCTGTAGGGTGCGCAGCCGATGCCGGATGTGATCGTGATCGGAGGCGGCGTGGTCGGCACCGCCGCGGCGCTCGAGCTGGCCCGGGCCGGAGCCGAGGTCACCCTGTACGAGCGCGGGCGGCTGGCGGGCGGCGCGTCCGGCGCCTCGAACGGCCTCGTCACCCCGCCCGACGAACCGGCCCTGGTGCCGCTGTGGCAGACCAGCGTCATGGCCTACCGCGAGCTGGAGGCGTCGTCACGGGCCGGCTTCGCGCTCGACGACGCCGACATCGGCACGCTGACCGTCGCCACCACCGAGGCACAGGCGGCGGCGCTCGCCCACGCGACGCCGATGCACGGCGAGCTGCTCGACGCCGCCGCGGCGCGTGCAATCGAGCCCGCGCTGTCCGAGGTGGTGATCAGCGGCTGCCTGCAGCAGGCCGGCTGGCGGGTGAACGCTCCCGCGCTGACCGCTGCCCTGGCCGCCGCCGCGTCGGCCGCCGGCGCGGACATCGTCACCGGCACACCGGTGTGGGGACTGTCCAGCGACCCGCAGGGGGCGACCGTGCACACCGAACGCGGAGCACACCGCGCCGATCGCGCCCTGCTCGCGGCCGGCGCGTGGACGCGGCGGCTGGCCGGCACGCACGGCCAGGACGTCCCGGTGCGGCCGATGCGCGGGTGGCTGATGGTGACCGCGCCCGGGCCGCCGCTGCTGCGCCACGTGGTGCTGGAGGCCGGCTGGCATGAGCACGAGCAGGCACAACCGATGCAGCGGGTGACGGTGGCCGACCTGGCCGCGGGCCACATCCCGGTCACCGGCGCCCACGCGGAACACCGGCTGATCGCCCATCCGGCGGCGGGCGGAGGCGTCGTGCTCGGCGGATCCCGCTCGCCCGGCCTGCAGGACGGCGCCGAGAGCGCGCAGGCGACCCAGGCCATCGCCCGCCACGGCTGCCTGCTGATCCCGGAGGTGGGACGACGCGAGGTGGTGTCGGTGTGGACCGGCCTGCGACCGGCGTCGCCCGACGGGCTGCCCTTCGTCGACTGGCTGGACGAGCGCGTGCTGGTGTGCGCCGGGCACGGCAGCCAGGGCATCATCACCGGCGGCGGCTCGGCCCGGCTGGCCGCCGAGCTGTTGCTGGGACGGCTGCCGTTCACCGATCCCGAGCCGTTCAGGCTCGGGCGGCCGAGCGCATCACCTCCACCGGAGCCGTGACCCCGGTCAGAAGCTGGAAGGCGTAGATGCCCTGGCCGACCAGAACCTCCAGGCCGTCCACCACGCGGGCGCCGCGCGCCGCGGCCGCCGAGGCGAGTGCCGTCGGCCGCCCGTCGCCCTGATACGCGAGATCGCACACCGTCCAGCCGGGTTCGATCAGCCAGGGGGCAATCGGCATCTGCGCGGGATCCCACGCCTGCCCGATGGGGGTCGCGTTGACCACCAGTGGCGCGGCCTGCGGGGGAGGCCACATCAGCAACTCCGCCCCCAGCTCGTCAGCGGCCTGTCGTTGCCGGGCGGACACCAGCACCTCCCAACCTGCGGCCTTGAGCGCATGCACCGCCGCCCGAGCGGCGCCACCCGAGCCGAGCACGAGCGCCCTGGTGGGCGAGATACCGCCGAGCGCCCACAGCAGGCCGCGGCCGTCGGTGGAGTGGCCGATCAGCCTGCCGCCGTCCTGCACCACGATCGTGTTCACCGAGCCGGCGGCGGTGGCCTCCGGCGCGACCAGATCGCACAACTCCAGCACCGCCTGCTTGTGCGGGATGGTGACGTTCACGCCGGCATACCCCGCGCCCTCCAGCCCGCGCACGAACGCCTCCAGCTCGTGCGGGGCGACGTCGACCGCCTCGTACCGCCAGTCGAGGCCCAGCGCCGCGTAGGCCGCGTTGTGCATCTGCGGCGATCGGGAGTGGGCGATCGGATGGCCGATCACGGCCGCCCGCCGCCGCTCACCCCCCATGCGCCTTGAAGTCCGCGTAGCTGCTGGTGAAGTACTGCGCCGACTGGCCCGGGACGGCGACGTAGTACAGGTAGTTCGTGTGGTCGGGGTGGGCGGCCGCCTGCAGCGCTGCCAGGCCGGGGTTGCAGATGGGGGTGGGCGGCAGCCCGAGGTGCTGCCGGGTGTTGTACGGCTCGAGGCTCAGGATGTCGCTCTCGTGGATTGGCGCCGTCCACGACCCGAGGTGGTACAGGATGGTGGCGTCGATGCCCAGCTTCATGCCGGCGTGCAGGCGGTTGTAGATGACCGACGCGACCTTCCCGCGATCGCCCGGCGTCCGCGCCTCTCGCTCGACCATGGAGGCGATGGTCAGCACGTCGTACGGCGTCAGATTCTTGGATCTCGCGTACGACATATCGACCTGGGCAAAGTTGTCGCTGAACGCCTGCAGCTCCTGATCCACGAGCTGCCTGGCCGTCTCGTTGTGGGCGATCGTGTACGTCGCCGGGAACATGAAGCCCTCCATGTTCAGGTGGTGGCCGAAACCCGGCGGCGGCGACGCCCGCCGCACCTCTCGCGTCCACGCCCCGGGGCTGATCCCCACCGACGGCAGGAGGGCCGCGATCTGGGTGTTGCGGAAGCCCTCCGGCACCACCAGCTTCCTGGCCGCCGCCGCCGGTGGGCCGGCGTCCAGCTTCTGGAAGATGATGTCCCAGTCGATACCGGCTTCCATCTCGTAGGTGCCGGCGCGGAAGCTCGACCCCTCGCCCTGGCTCTTGGCGTAGCCGCGGAACCGCGAGGCATCGCTGATCACGCCGTCCTTCTGGAGGATGGTTGCGATCTGGGAGGCGTCCACGCCCTTGGGGACGACCACCGTGATCGGCGGGCCGTGCGGGTCGGCAGCCGGCTTGGACGTGTCGGCGGCGAACAGGCTGCGGCCCCCGACCGCCACGCCTACCACCGCGGCCACCAGGCACAGGATGAGGATCAGCCGGCGCATCGGTCCAGGTATCCCTTCAGCAGATGCGCCGCGGCCACGGCGTCGTCATCGGTGCCGTTCATGCGCACCGCCAGCGCCGTGGTGAAGCGCTCGTCGAATGTCTCCACAGGCACCGGGCAGACGGCCCGCAGCTCGTCGACGAAGGCCTGCGTCTCACCGGTCTGGCTGGTTCGCTGTCCGCTCAGCGAGACCGGCATCCCCACCACCACGCGCTCCGCCTCCAGCTCCTGGATGCGGCGAATCAGCTCCGCCCGGCCGGTCTTCGAGCGCACGCGCTGCACGATGCCTGCCGGGCGGGCCAGCGTGCCCGTGGCATCAGAGACGGCGAGCCCTGTGCGGGCCCGGCCGTAGTCCAGCGCGACCACCTTCATGCCGCCGAGCCGAGCTTCTCCAGCACCAGCGCCTTGGCGTGCGCGAGCGCCTGGTCGAGGCCGTCGGGCTGGCTGCCCCCGGCCCGGGCCATGGTCGGCCGGCCGCCTCCGCCGCCGCCCACCAGCGGCGCCACCTCGCGGATCACGTCCACCGCCGACAGTCCCCGTTCGACCACCTGCGGGTCGAAGTTGGCGACCAGGTGCACCTTGCCGTCGGCGGCACTGCCCAGCACCACCACGGCTGGCGCCAGCCGGGCCTTCAGCCGGTCGGATGTCTGCAGCAGCGCGTCGGAGTCGACCCCCTCGATGGCGGCGGCCACCACGCGCACGCCGGCCGCCTCCACGGCGGATTCGGCCAGCGCTGCGTCCGCCCCGTTGGCCGATCCGCCGGAACCGCCGCGGGAGCGCAGGCGGCGCAGCTCGGCGTCGCGCTCGGCCAGCTGCGCGGCTAGCCTGTCGGCCTCCCGCGAGCGCTGGCGCAGGTGCTCCAGACCAAGCCCGGAGCTGATGGCCTCGATCCGCCGCACGCCCTGCGAGGAGCTGGACTCCCGGGTGACCACGAACGGTCCCACCTCGGCGGTCGACCGCACGTGCGTGCCGCCGCACAGCTCTCGCGACACGTCGGCGATCTCGACCACCCGCACGTGTTCGCCGTACTTCTCGCCGAACAGCATCATGGCCCCCAGCTCGCGGGCGTGGTCCTGCGTGGTCGTGAACGTGCGCAGCGGGTGGTTGGCCACCACGTCGTCGTTCACGAGCTGCTCCACCCGGGCCAGCTCCTCCGGCGTCAGCGGCGAGCCGTGCCGGAAGTCGAAGCGCAGCTTGTCGGGCCCCACGTACGAGCCGGCCTGCGTGACGTGCTCACCGAGCACGCCGCGCAGCGCTCGGTGCAGAAGGTGCGTGGCGGTGTGGTTGGCCATCGTGGGCCGCCTGCGGGCGGCGTCCACGCGCGCGCGCACGGGATCGCCGGGGTGCAGCTCGCCGCGCTCGAGGCGGGCCACCAGCACCTGGTCGTCGTCCAGCCGCACGACGTCCTCGACCGCCGCGCGGCCGGTCTCCGACTCCAGCCAGCCGGTGTCGGCCACCTGCCCGCCACCCTTGGCGTAGAACGGCGATTCGCGCAGCTTCACCAGCAGCGTGCCGTCGCCCGCCTGGCGCAGCGCCCCGATGTGCGTCGTCACGTCCAGCGCCTCGTAGCCCACGAATTCGCTCGTGAAGCCGGCCTCGCGGGCGAACACGCCCGCGTCCTCGGTTCCCTTGCCGCGGGTGTCGGCGCGGGCGCGCTCCCGCTGCTGCTCCATCAGCTCGGCGAAGCCCGATTCGTCCACCGACCGGCCGCGCTCGGCGGCGATCTCAGCGGTCAGCTCGAACGGGAAGCCGTAGGTGTCGTGCAGCATGAACGCGTCGGCGGCGGACACGTCGCCGCCCTTGGCCAGCAGCTCGTCCAGCATCCTGCCGCCGGTTTCCAGCGTGGCCTCGAACCTCTGCTCCTCCGCCGCCAGCACCTCGGACACCTTGGCGGCGTCGCGCCGGAGCTCCGGATGGGCGTCGCCCATGAGCTCGACCACCCGCTCGTGCAGCCGGCTCAGGAAGGGCTCGTCCAAACCGACCCGCGAGCCGTGCAGAACGGCCCGGCGGATCACCCGCCGCAGCACGTAGCCGCGGCCCTCGCGGTCGGGCTCGACGCCGTCGGTGGCCAGGAAGGACATCCCCCGCCCATGGTCGGCGATCACCTTGAGTGACTTCGTGACCGCCGGGTCAGGGCCGAACTCGGCGCCTCCCCACTCGCACAGCGACTGGATGATGCCGGCGAACACGTCCGTCTCGAACACGCTGTCGACTCCCTGCACCACGGCGCCCAGCCGCTCCACGCCGCAACCGGTGTCGATGCTCGGCCGCGGCAGCGGTTCCAGGCCGCCGCCCTCCAGCATGTTGTACTGCATGAACACGAGGTTCCAGAACTCCAGGAAGCGGTCGCAGTCGCAGCCGGGGGCGCAGTCCGGGCGGCCACAGCCGAGTTGCGCACCGCGGTCCATGAACAGCTCCGAACTCGGCCCGCACGGGCCCACCGGGCCGGCCTGCCAGAAGTTATCCGAGCCCAGGCGCACGATCCGCTCGGCGGGTACGCCCACCTCACGCCACAGCGCGATCGCCTCCTCGTCGGGCTCGACCCGTTCGTCACCCCGGTACACCGTGGTCCAGATGCGATCGGGATCGAGCCCGAAGCCGTCTGCAGACGTGGCCAGGTCGAACGCCCACTGCACCGCGTCACGCTTGAAGTAGTCCCCCAGCGAGAAGTTGCCCAGCATCTCGAAGAAGGTGAGGTGGCGGGCGGTGCGCCCGACCTCGTCGATGTCGACGGTGCGGAAGCACTTCTGAACGCTGGCCAGCCTGGGCGCCGGAGGCGGCTCGAGCCCCAGGAAATACTGCTTCAGCGGCTGCATGCCGGCGGTCGTGATGAGCACGCTGGTGTCCCATGCGGGCGGCACCAGCGAGCCCGACGGCACCTGCATGTGCCCGCGGGACGTGAAGTACTCCAGGAAGCGGCGTCTGATCTCGTGGGAATCCATTGGCCGTCAAGTTTAGAACCCGGCCCCGGCGGCGCAGCGGATACCGCAAAGCGTGGATGCTGCCGCCCCCCGGATACGTCGATCTGACCAGGGTGTCATCGCCGCACGAGCTCTCGCCGACGGTGCTGGTCGTGGACGACCATACGGATCTGCGGGCCGCACTGTGCGACGTGCTGCTCGAGGAGGGCTACGCGGTGCGCGAGGCGGAGGACGGCGAGTGCGCTCTGCAGGAGTTTTCGCAGCGGCGTTTCGACGCAGCCATCGTGGACGTCCGCATGCCCCGCCTGGACGGCTTCGGGCTGCTGGAGCTGATGCGCGAGCGCGGCATCCGCTACCCCGTGGTGCTGACCTCCGTGGTCGCCGACGCCTGCGCGCGCAGCCGCGGGGCGGAGCTGGGCGTGGCGGCGTTCCACCAGAAGCCGTTCTCGCTGGGCGAGCTGCTGACCGACCTCGAGCAGGCGATCGCGGCCGGCCGTGGCAGGGCCGGCGCTGCGCACGGCCGCATCGGCCGTGACGACCGGTAGAATTCCGGCATGCACGAGGACGACACGCTGTCCCGGTTCGAGCGAGCGGAGCCGGAGTCGCGCGGCATCGAGCCGCTCGACGAGTTCGTCCTGATCGAGCCGGTCGACGACGAGACGGAGACGACGCACGGACTGATCATCCCGTCCAGCGCGGAGTCGTCCTGCGTGTCCGGCGTGGTGGTCGCCATCGGCGACGACGTGCACGGGGTGTCCGCCGGCGACAAGGTGCTGTACCCGCGCGGGGCCGGTTTCGAGGTGCGGCTGTCGGGCGAGCCGAAGCGGCTGGTCAACCGCCGCGAGCTGATCGCCCGCGTGACCGACTGACGGCTACCCGGCCGGGTCCGACTCCTCCGCAGGCGGCTCCAGCGGTTCGGGCGCGGACTCCGCCGGATCGGCGGCGTGCTGCGGCGCGCGTGCCACGCGCAGCATCTCATCGAGCTCGTGCACACGGCGCTCGCCCGCCAGCCTGCCCTCGTTGGCCGCCATCTTGAGGTCGGCCGGAATGGTTGCGACGTCATTGGCGAGCCGCTTCGGCAGCTCGGGCAGAACGTCGGTCAGCGGCCTGCCTTCCAGCTCCGCCATCCGGCGCGCACGGGTGACGACGTATGCCCCCGCAGCGCCCACCACAGCCAGCGCCGTCCACCGCACGGGTATCTACACCACTCCACCGCGCTGGTCGCGTTTGGCCTTGAACGACTCGAACCCGTGCTTGATACCCGCGGACACGCCGGACGCCGCCTTGACCGGCTTGGAGATGATCTCGGTGATCGCGCGCACGGTGTGGTCGACGCTCTCGGTGGCGTCCACCGCCGAGTCGGTGATCTGGCCCACCTTTTCCAGCTCGTCGTTGACGTGGTCGACCGAGGTCGAGACCTTGCTGAGCAGGGGCACGACCTCCTGCACCAGCCCGTCCAGCAGCAGGTTGATGCGCTCGAACGTGCCTGACATGCGCAGGAACACGTAGCTCAGGCTGAGCCCTGTGAGCACCAGGAACAGGGTCAGCGCGTAGTGCCAGGCGTCGGTGGAGTCCATGCGGCCATCATATCGGCGTTGGGCGACGACGCTCAGCCGGCGATGGTGCCGGCGCCTACAACGGCGTCGCCGTCATAGAGAACGGCAGCCTGGCCCGGTGCGACGCCGTACGCCGGCTCGTCGAGCTCCAGCCGGAAGCCCGCCGGCTCGCGGTGCACGGTCGCCCATACCGGCGGGCTGCGGTACCGCAGCTTGGCGCGCACGCGGACGACGTCGGCGTACAGATCGGCCGGCGCCACCCGCACCTCGCGCCTGGCCAGCCGCTCGCGCGGACCGACAACGACCCGTCCGCTGGCTGCGTCTGTTGCCAGCACGTACAGCGGCCGGCGAGCCGACACCCCCACGCCGCGCCGCTGCCCCGGGGTGAACCGGTGGACGCCCTCGTGGCGGCCCAGCACGGCGCCCTGCTCGTCGACGATGTCGCCCGACCGGCCGCCGCCGCCGCGACGCTCGACGAGGTCGCGATGGTCGCCGCCGCCGACGAAGCACACCTCCTGGCTCTCCGGGCGGTCGGCCGCGGCCAGGTCAGCCTGGCGGGCCTCGGCTCTGGTGCGCTGCTTCGTCTGGCCGCCCAGCGGGAACCACACCCGCTCGAGGATCGACGCGGGCACCTGGGCGAGCATGTACGACTGGTCCTTGGCCGGATCGTCGGCACGGGCAACGAGAGCGCGGCCGTCGCGGCGGATCACCTTCGCGTAGTGGCCTGTGACCAGGGTCGGCGCGCCCAGCCGGTCGGCCGCGTCGGCCAGGACGTGGAACCGGAATCCGCCGTTGCAGCGCATGCACGGATTGGGGGTGAGACCCGCCGCGTGCGCGGTCACGAACTCGTCCACGACCGTCTCGCGGAACGCATCGCGCATGTCCAGGGTGACGTGCGGGACGCCCAGCGCGTGGCACGCCTCGCGGGCCGCCCGCACCGACTGCGGCGAGCAGCACGCGCGGGCGGTGTCCGGGGCGTTCGGGTCGATCCACAGGCGCAGGGTGGCACCGACCGGTTGCATGCCCGCCTCCAGCGTCTTGATCAGGGCGACGGCGCTGTCCACCCCGCCGGACATGGCCACTAGCGCCCGGCCCTCGGCGGGGGTGGTCGTGGCGCGGCTGAGCGCATCGGCCAGGGCGGCGTGCAGGGCGTCAGCCGCGAGGGCAACACATTCACGGTTGTGGCCGTGCGGCTGAAGCGGGGTTTCCAGATCGGCCATGCCGATGCGGGCAGCGTCCAGCAGCTCGCGTCCCTCCGCCAGCTCGCATGCCAGGTCGGCCGCAGCCACGGCGTGCGGACAGCTGAAGGCGCAGTGCCGCGCCCTGCTGATCCGGCCGTCGGTGACGGCCAGCTCGATGCGCAGGGCGTCCCCGCAGGATGGGTTGCCGGCCCGGCCGACGGCCGCATTGGGGCCCGCCGATCCGGCCCGGGCGCCGCTCAGCGAGCGGTCGATGACGGCCTGGGAGTACACGGCTGGACTGTAGTTGCCTCCACGGCGTGGCAGCTCTGCGGCCTATGTATCAAACGATACGGACGCTGGGTATCGGGTGAAGCGGTACCGGGTGCGCGCGGCGCCTACCCTCGGCTCAGGTTTCGGGTCGCAGGGAAAGGAGCAGTGCCATGACTCGGAGGAAGCAGGTGGCGCGAACGATCGGGGCGGCTGC
>JBQCGJ010000225.1:0-4456 GCA_051955775.1 Gaiellales bacterium
TAGACCAGCTTCGACCCGTCCGGTGACCACGCCGGCCACGCCGCGGCCGCATAGACGTTGGGTGTGCCGAGCGACACCTGGTTGCCCCCGTTTGCGTTCATGACCCACAGGTTGGGGCTGCCTGACCGCGTGCTGGAGAACGCGATCGTCGAGCCGTCGGGGGACCAGTCGGGGTACTGATCCGCCGCGGAGTTGTTCGACAGATCCGTGAGCAGCGCCCCGTCGCTTGCCCGCATCTTGTAGATCTCGTAGTTGGATCCGTTGTTGGCATCGAACGCGATCCTGGTCCCGTCCGGCGACCACGCCAGGTCGTGCTCGGTCATCGTGTTGGTGGTCAGCCGTCTGACGTGGCCGCCGCTCGCATTCATGACGTAGATCTCTCCCGACGCGACATCGCGATCGCTGAAGAAGGCGATCTTGGTGCCGTCGGGTGACCAGGCAGGCCCACCATTCGAGTTCGGGCTGTTGGTCAGGTTGACCTGGTGTGTGCCGTCGGCGTGCATGACCCAGATGTTGTTCCCGCGGGTGAATGCGATGCGCGTACCGGCCGGCGACCAAGCCGGGTCAGAGTCCTGCGTCGCGCTGTTCGACAGGTTGGTCTCGGTGCCGTCGGAATGACGCAGCCAGATCTGCGCGTTCCCGGTCTGGCTCGACGTGAACACGATGTTGCCCGGCGTGCCCGGAAAGGCATCGGGGGCGCGCCCGGCCTCCGACACGGTTGAACCCAGCACGACCATCGCCGCCGTCGCAGCGAGCAGCACAACAAATCGACGCAAGACGACCCCTCCCCAAGACCGTGTGACCAGCGAGCGCCAACGTACACGCACAATTCCCCGCTCGCAAGAGCCATGGGTTTCCCAGACGAGCGCGCGGTAGTGTGGCCAGGATGAGACCGTGGCTGGCGAGGCAGGATCGCGTGCTGTGGTTCGGGTTCGCGGTGTTCCTGCTGGGTGTCGTGACCCGAGTGCAGGTGCTGCTGATCGCCGGGCTCGTGCTCGAGGTGGTCGGCCTGTTCCGGTCGATAGGCCAGCGCAGGCGCGGCCGGTAGCCCGGCTCGGAGAGTCAGGTGTCCTTTCTCCAGACCTAGCCGAGCTTGGCCGCCAGTTCGCTGTAGGCGGGCATCAGCTCGTCCCACCGCGACTCGCCGCACAGCGGACGTCCGGCGATGTGGGCTGCGAGGTTCTCGACGTGCATCTGAACTCCCGCCCCGTAGGCGGCAAGCAGATCCACAGGCAAGCCGCGTTCCTCGACGACCACGAACGTCTGGGGGCCGTCAACAGCCAGCCGGACCTCGGTCACAGTCTCCTCGGGCTGACCCGGCTGCGGGTCGGCGTCGCGCATGGTCAGCGCCAGGCGGTGGGGCGGCTCGCAGCGGTCCACGCGCCCCGTGCCCACCCATCCGCCGCCGAGATGGCGCGCGCGGAACTCGCCGCCGACCCGCAGGTCGCCCTCGACCTCGCTGATCCAGCCGGCCAGGCGGGCGGGATCCGTGAGTGCCGCCCATACGTCGTCGATGCCGGCGTCCAGGCGGTCCTCCATATGCACGGTGCCCGTGCCGTCGTCCAATCGCAGGCTGCCCAGGATGCGGCTGTCTCCCGCTGCGTTGCTGGTCATCTGGTGCTCCTTCGTTCGCCCGGACCTCACTACCCTCGCTCGGAGAGTGCGAAGCGTGCGCGGGCCTCGTCCTCGGCAGCAACGACGACGACGAACTTCGGCGGCGGATCCTGCGCACCCATGATCCGCAGGTACTGCGGCACGGGAGGATCCACGATCGCGCACTTGATGCCGTGGCCGTGGAGCACCGCCACCGCCGCGTCGGCGTCCGGCCAGCTCGGGAACTCCGCGATAGGAACGGTCTGAGCCACCCCGCCACCACTCTAACCGTGCTCGTTCAGGTCAGACGGAGCCGCAACTCGACCTCGTCGTCGTCCACGATCTTGCCCGTGCGCTCGAACCCGTACCGCTCGTAGAACGGGATCGGGCTGCCCTGGCCCTCCCCCGCACTCGTCGTGATCTCCTCCACACCCGGGCGGCCGCGGAAGTACTCGACGACAAGGTCGAGCGCAGCGGTGCCGTAGCCACGGCGCTGGTGGCGCTCGTCGATCAGGAGCTTCCACAGGAAGTGCGGGACATACGGCGGCCCATCCACCTCGTCGGCGATCATCACGAACCCCACCGGCGTGTCCTCGTCGTACAGGCCCCAGCAGATCGCGTGGGCACCCGGATGCTCGGCAGCCTCGCGCAGCGACCCGCCCACGGAGCTGACGAACTGGAGCTGGGCCGCCGAGACGCTCACCGCCAGCAACTCGGCGCGATTCGAATCAGTCATTGGCCGCAGTGAGACCACCCATGCCCAGTCTACGAGAGGAACGGGGCGGACATGCGAAACCGGCTGCTTGATCCACAGCGGGAGGTGTGAGACGTTCCGCCGGTCAACGGGACGAGGAGGGTAGGGAATGCCGAAGTTCCTGGTAAAGGCCTCGTACACCGCGGAGGGAGCCAGAGGGATCCAGACCGCCGGCGGGTCGTCCAGGCGCGATGCTGTGGCCAGGCTGGCCGAGAGCCTCGGCGGTCGGCTCGAGAGCTTCTACTTCGCGTTCGGCGAGACGGACGCGTTCGTGGTCCTCGACTTGCCCGACAACTCGAGCGCAGCGGCGGCCACGATCACCGTGAGCAGCACCGGCGCCGCGGCCTCCGAGGTCGTGGTGCTGCTGACGCCCGAGGAGATCGACGCGGCCGTCAAGCAGTCGGCGGACTACCGGCCGCCCGGATCGTGAGCGAGCGGGCCCGGGGCCGAAGCCCCGGGCCCGCCCATCCGGTCAGCTCGTGGTGAACTGCTGGTCGGCGCCGTTGAAGGTGCCGAAGTCCGTCTGCACGCTGACCCGGAAGTGGATCGTGGTGCCGCTCGCCAGGCCGGAGATCGCTTGCGCGACGGCCTTGGCGGTGGTGGCCGGACCGAGTCGCACGAACGACGTGTTGCTGCCGTAGCCGGTGGTGGTGCCGAACTGGAACCGCACCAGCACGACCGAGCCGCCCGGATTGACGGTGGCGTGCAACGTCGCCCCGCTCGCGGTCACACCCGTCGCCGGTTTGGTGGTTACTGCGCCCGGCTTGTACGCCCGGGCCAGCAGTCGCTGGGCTCCGGCCGCGCCGTCGGTGAACAGGAAGAACGGCGTCCCGGCCGCGCCGCCCGGGCACGCCGAGCCGTCGGACGAGAACGGATCGGCCGTGCACGCCGAGGAGATCGGCGCGATCTGGTCGGGCACCAGACCGAACGCGGACACCGCGATCCCGGTCGGCGTGTCGAGCCGGAACACCGGCGTCGTCGCGCCGCCCTCGAAGTGGCCGGCGAACACCCGCTCGACCCCCGACACGTCCTCCTGCCACGAGATGTACGGCTCGTTGCCGGAGAACGTGATGTCCGGGTTGGTGGCGTCGTTCAGCGTGTTCGAAACCGGCTGGCCGCTGTTGAACAGCTCGAAATGGTCGCCGTTCACGAGCCGCGACACGAAGATCGCGTGCCGGCCGCCGCCGATGTCCTCCTGCCACACCACCCACGGCACCGTGGCGCCGCCCGGCGGCAGCGTGCCCGCCGCGACCCGCGGGTTCTCGGCGTTGTTGCCTGCGACCTTGTTCAGCGAGCAGTTACCCTCGGCCGTCTGCGTGGCCGCGCAGCCACCGAACGCGTGAGCGCCGCTGCGATTCAGGATCCTGGTCAGCCCGGCGGTGCCGTTGCCGACCGCCTGCCAGTGGAACCCACCGGCGCCGGCCGTGGTGTCCGCCACGGCCTTGGCCGCGAACACCATGTCGTTGTTGCGCAGGCCGATGCCGCTCGTGTTCTCCTCATACCACACGGTCCACGGCACCGTGTCGCTGGGCCCGGTGAACGCGATATCGGGCACCTCGGCGTCACGGGTGGGGTCGATGTTCAGCGTCGGATCACCCGCCGCCGACGTCAGCGACGTCGCGCTCAGCCGCTTCAATCCGGTCTGCTGGAAGCAGAAGCCGTTGACCGGCGTCCCGCCGCCCGGCGTCACCCCCGCGCAGGTGGAGGCCGGGAAACCACGCGAGACGAAGATCTGGAACTTCGCCGCAGCGTCCGTGGTGGCGCCGTCACGCTCGCGCCACACCACCCACGGCACCGGGTCGTTGCCGGCCACCGCAGCGCCGCCGGCAACCGACGGATCCTCAGCAGTGCGGTTGGTGTGGATGTTCAGCGACGGCACCTGCGATCCGCCCGCGCGGTCTGCGCCCGACGGCAGCCACACGTTGGATGCCGCGCTGAACCGGCTGGCGAAGATGTTCGTCCTGTTCCCGGCCAGGTGCGTGTTCGGCTCGTACCACGACACCCACGGCACGTTGCGCCCGGTGCCCGCGAAGTCGATCGCGGGCGCCTCCGCCACCTGGGTGGGATCGATGTTGAGCGAGGCCGGGAAACCCTCCGTCACCCATGCCC
>JBQCGJ010000226.1:0-2505 GCA_051955775.1 Gaiellales bacterium
GGCACCGGCAGCGGCAGCCCCCCGTCGACCAGGACGAGCCGCCGCACGAGCTGAGGATGGGAGTCGCGCGCCAGCAGCGCGATATACGCCCCCATCGAATGCCCGGCGAGAACCGGCCGGCCGCCGAATTGGCGCAGGACCGTCACCACGTCCCGGGCGTGCCGTTCCAGGCCATACGGGCCGGGCAGGTCCCCGCTATGGCCGCGTCCGCGCAGGTCAGGGGCGGCCAGTGTCCAGTCGGGCGGCCTATGGCGCGCGACCGCCTGCCACGACATACCCGAAGCCGTAATTCCGTGCACGGCGACCGCCACGCGCTTGCCCGTACCCCACTGGAGCACACGCAGGTCCCCGCCGTCCACTGCCACATTTAGCAGTCGGAGTTGCATGTTTCACCCTCCACGGCCCAGCGTTTTGGCGGGGCCGCCCATGTATAGAGCCTATTATCCGCCGTCAAGTTGTTCACGCGATGTCAGTACCCGATAAAGGTTTACCGGAAAAACCGTGCCATGCTGGACTGGCGAAGGAATGCCAGGTAAAACCAGGCTTGGAGGTGGGTGGGCCATGTCTGCTGCACTTAGTTACTCGTCAGGAGAATCCGTCACGCCGCTGCTGGGCGACACCATCGGCGGCAACTTTGACGCCACCGTGCGGGCGTTCGGCGACCGGGAGGCCCTGGTCGATCGCACTGCTGGACGCCGCTGGACATACGCGGAACTCGCCGCCGACGTGGACGCGCTCGCGCTCGGCCTGATCGAGCTGGGCATCGCCAAGGGCGACCGGGTCGGGATCTGGGCGCCGAACTGCGCCGAGTGGACGCTCACCCAGTACGCGACCGCGAAGATCGGCGCGATCCTGGTGAACATCAACCCGGCCTACCGCACCCGGGAGCTCGAATTCGTGCTCAACCAGTCGGGCACCACGCTGCTCATCGCGGCGACGAGGCTCAAGACCTCCGACTACGCCGCGATGATCACCGAGGTCAGGCCGCGCTGCCCGGAGCTGAATGACGTCGTGCTGCTCGGCAGCCCGCAATGGCAGGCGCTGCTCGACGCCGGCCGCCGCCTGGACCGCGGGGCGCTCGACGCCATCGAGCTGGACACCGACGACCCCATCAACATCCAGTACACCTCGGGTACCACGGGCTTCCCGAAGGGCGCGACGCTGTCGCATCACAACATCCTGAACAACGGCTTCTTCGTCGGGGAGCTGTGCAACTACACCGAGGCGGACCGGATCTGCATCCCGGTGCCGTTCTACCACTGCTTCGGCATGGTGATGGGCAACCTGTCCGCGACCAGCCACGGGGCCTGCATGGTGATCCCCGCGCCGGCCTTCGACCCGGTGGCGACGCTGGAGACCGTGCAGGCCGAGCGCTGCACCTCGCTCTACGGGGTGCCCACGATGTTCATCGCCGAGCTGTCCGCCCCGGGCTTCGCCTCGTACGACCTGTCCAGCCTGCGCACCGGCATCATGGCGGGCTCGCCCTGCCCGGTCGAGGTGATGAAGCAGGTCATCGAGCAGATGGGGATGACCGAGGTGGGGATCTGCTACGGCATGACGGAGACCTCGCCGGTCTCCACCCAGACCCGCGCCGACGACTCGCTCGACCGCCGGGTGTCCACCGTGGGCCGGGTCGGGCCGCACCTCGAGGTCAAGGTCGTCGATCCCGAGACGGGCCGCACCGTGCCGCGCGGCATCCCGGGCGAGCTGTGCACCCGCGGCTACTCGGTGATGACCGGCTACTGGAACCAGCCCGACAAGACCGCCGAGGCCGTCGACGCGGCGCACTGGATGCACACCGGCGACCTCGCCGTGATGGATGCCGACGGGTACCTGGCCATCACCGGGCGGATCAAGGACATGGTGATCCGCGGCGGCGAGAACATCTACCCGCGGGAGATCGAGGAGTTCCTCTACACCCACCCCGACATCCTGGACGCCCAGGTCATCGGTGTTCCCGACGCCAAGTACGGCGAGGAGCTGATGGTCTGGGTCCGGCTGCGCGCGGGCGCGAAGGAGCTGACCGCCGAATCGCTGCGCGAATTCTGCACGGGCAAGCTGGCCCATTACAAGATCCCGCGGTACGTGCATATCGTCGACGAGTTCCCGATGACGGTCACCGGCAAGGTGCGCAAGGTCGAGATGCGGGAACGGTCGGCCGAGTTCCTCGCTCAGGATTAACGAACATATAGGCTCAGGCGATGTGAAGGTCCTCATTGCCGGGGGAGCCGGCTACATCGGCAGTACCGTCGTCTCCGCCTGTTCCGACGCGGGAATCAGCCCGGTCATCCTCGACCGGCTGGTCACGGGCAGGCGCGAGTTCGCCGCGGGCCATGCGTTCTACCAGGGCGATATCGCCGACGGCGGGCTGATCGACCGCATCTTCGCCGAACACCCCGACATCGGCGCCGTCATCCACGGCGCGGCGCTGATCGTGGTCCCCGACTCGGTCGCCGACCCGGTCGGGTACTACCGGGCGAACGTGTCCAGCAGCCTGGAATTCGT
>JBQCGJ010000227.1:0-20973 GCA_051955775.1 Gaiellales bacterium
GAGCCGGGGCCAGGCGCCAGAGAGCCCGGGCCGGGCGCCAGTGAGCCGGGGCCGGGCGCCAGAGAGCGGGGGCCAGGCGCCAGAGAACCGGGGCCACGCGCCAGAGAGCCGCGCCCGCAGGCCAGCCTCAGAACAGGCGCGGGTCGCGGGCCGGCCGCGCCAGACCAAGGTGGTCGTAGCCGGTCGGCGTGACCACGCGCCCCCGCGGAGTGCGCTGCAGGAAGCCGCGCTGGAGCAGGTAGGGCTCGTACACGTCCTCCAGCGTCTCCGCGTCCTCGCCCACGGCCACCGCCAGCGTCGACAGCCCCACAGGACCCCCGGAGAAGCGCTCCGCCACCGTCTCCAGGATCGTGCGGTCGATCCGCTCCAGGCCGACCGCGTCGACCTCCAGCAACTCCAGCGCCTGCCGCGCCACGTCATGCGTGACCCGGCCCTGGTGCTCCACCTGAGCGACATCGCGGACGCGCCGCAGGATGCGGTTGGCCACCCGTGGCGTGCCCCGCGAGCGGCGGGCGATCTCGACCCCCGCCTGCGGCTCGACCTCGACCTCCAGGAGCCGCGCGGAGCGCTCGACGATACGGCCGATCTCGTCCTCGTTGTAGTAGTCGAGCCGGTGGGTGATGCCGAACCGGTCGCGCAGCGGCGTGGTCAGAAGGCCCGCCCGGGTGGTGGCCCCGACCAGCGTGAACGGCTTCAGGTCGAGCCGGATCGACTGGGCGCCGGGTCCCTGCCCGATCACGAAGTCGATGCAGCCGTCCTCCATCGCGGGATACAGGAGCTCCTCGATCGCCCGGTTGAGGCGGTGGATCTCGTCGATGAACAGCACGTCGTCCTTCTCGAGCGCGGTCAGGATGGCGGCCATGTCGGCCTTGCGGTCGATGGCGGGCCCGGACGCCACCCGCAGCGTCGTGCCCATCTCGATCGCAATGATGCTGGCCAGGGACGTCTTGCCGAGCCCCGGCGGTCCCGCCAGCAGCACGTGCTCGCACGGCTCACCGCGTGCCCGCGCAGCCGCCAGGAAGATCCCGAGCTGGCGGCGCACCGACTCCTGCCCAACGAACTCGTCCAGCGTGCGCGGGCGCAGCGAGCGATCGAACTCCTCCTCGCCTGCAGCGACCAGCGGATCGGGTATTCGAGTGGAGTTCACACGGCCCTCCCTGCCAGCGCGGCCCGGATCTGCTCACCTGCCGGCAGCTCGTCGTCCACCTCGCGCAGCGCGGACTCCGCCTCCGCCACCGACATGCCCAGGCCGACCAGCGCCTCCCGGGCCGCCGTGTGCTCGTCGGGCGGTGCGGCGCCCCTGCCGGCCGGCTCCATCATGGGCATACCGACCTTGTCCTTGAGGTCGATCACCACCCGCTCGGCGGTGCGCCGGCCGATCCCCGGGATCGACGTGAAGAGCGCGTGGTCGCCGCCCGCCACCGCCCGCCGGATCTGGTCCGGGGCGTAGCCGGACACGATCGCCAGCGCTGCCTTGGGGCCGACGCCCGAGACGCCCAGCAGGAGCTCGAACAGCTCGCGCTCGCCCGCGCTCGAAAACCCGTACAGCTGCAGTGCGTCCTCGCGCACGTGCAGGTGGGTGACCAGGGTGATCTCGGCCTCGGCGTCGGATGCCAGCCGGCAGGCCGAGGCGGTGGCGGAGAGCTGATACCCGACTCCGCCGACCTCGAGCACGACGCTGCCGGGCGCGACCCGGGCGACCCGCCCGCGTAACGAGGCGATCACCGGGCAGCCACCCGCAGATTTCGCGTGCGAGACATCTGGGCATGACACACCGCCGCCGCCAGGGCATCGGCCGCGTGCCCGCCGGGGCCGCGCCCGTCGATGCCGAGGATGGCAGACACCATCCGCGTGACCTGCCCCTTGTCCGCTCGCCCGAACCCGCACACCGCCGCCTTGATCTGGGCCGGCGCGTAGCTCTCCACCGGCACCCCGGCGCGGCCGCAGGCTGCCAGGATGGCGCCCCTGGCCTGTCCGACCGAAAGGATGGTGCGGGGGTTGGCGCCCACGTACAGGTCCTCCAGCGCCACGGATTCGGGGCCGTGCCGCTCGAGCACGGCCGTCACCTGCTCCTGCAGCTCGGACAGCCGCAGCTCGGGCGTCTGGTCTGCCGAGGTGCCGATCACGCCGTGCTCCACCGCCTGCAGACGGCTGCCGTTTGCGGCCACCACGCCGAAGCCGGTGTCGGCCATGCCGGGGTCGATGCCGAGCACGATCATGTGTCCAACTCTAGCGACCGAGGCGGACGCTGGACGAACGTGCGTTCGCGGCCTGGAGGGGCCGCCGGCTCAGCCCGCAACCGCCTCCAGCACGGCGTCGGGGATGTCGAAGTTGGCGTACACGTCCTGCACGTCGTCCTGATCCTCGAGGGCGTCGATCAGGCGCAGCAGTCGGCGTGCGGCGTCCTCGTCCAGCGACACCGTGGTCTTGGGCACCATGGTCAACTCGGCGGAGTCCACGGTCATCCCGGCCTCCTCCAGCGCGTCGCGCACGCTGGCCAGATCGGTGGCCCCGGTCGTCACCTGCCAGCTCTCCCCGTCGGCCGTGGCATCGTCGGCGCCGGCGTCGGCAGCCGCCAGCACGATGTCGTCCTCGCTCACGCCCTCCGCCGGCACCACGATCATGCCCTTGCGCTCGAACTGCCAGGCCACGGAGCCGGGCGTGCCCAGGTTGGCGTTGTGCTTGTGGAAGATGGCGCGCACGTCGGCCGCCGTTCGGTTGCGGTTGTCGGTCAGGGCCTCGACGATGATTGCGACGCCCTCGGGCCCGTACCCCTCGTAGGAGATCGCCTCGTACGCGTCCGCCCCCTCGCCCGCGCCGGTGGCCCGGGCGATGGCCCGCTCGATGGTGTCCTTGGGCATCGAGTAGCTGCGCGCCTTGGCGATCGCGTTGGCCAGCGTCGCATTGGCCTCCGGGTCGGGGCCCCCGTCGCGGGCGGCCAGGATGATCGCTCGCGAGAGCTTGGTGAAGAGCTTCCCCCGGCGCGCGTCCTCCGCCCCCTTCTTGCGCTTGATGGTCGACCATTTTGAGTGCCCGCTCATGCCGCCACCCCCGGTCGCGCAGACTCGATCATGGACGCGAAACGCCGGTGCAGCCGGCGGTCTGCCGTGAGCTCGGGGTGAAACGCGGTCACCAGCACGGTGCCCTGAGCCGCGGCCACCGGCCGGCCGTCGAGCTCGGCCAGCACCTCGACCCCCGGCCCGGTCCGCTCCACCCGCGGCGCGCGGATGAAGACGCCGGTCAGCGGCTCGGACTCGCCCTCGAGGTCGAGCTGCGCCTCGAAGCTGTGCACCTGGCGGCCGAACGCGTTTCGCCGCACGTCGATGTCGATCAGGCCCAGGTAGCGCTGGTCGGGCAGGCCGTCGACGGCCGAGGCAGCCACCAGGATCATCCCGGCGCAAGTGCCGAATACCGGCGCGCCGCGCTCGTGCAGGCGGCGGATCGGCCCCTCGAGCTCGTAGGCGTTGATCAGCTTGGACATGGTGCTCGACTCGCCGCCGGGGATGACCAGGCCCTCGGCGGCGTCGAGATCGCCCGGCAGCCGGGCCTCGAACGCGTCCACGCCGATCTCGCGCAGCGCGCGCACGTGCTCGCGAAACGCCCCCTGCAGGGCCAGGACTGCGACGCCGCTACCAGCCACGCGTCTGCAGCAGGCTCTCCTCGCCGAGCTCGGACACGGCCTGGCCGCTCATCGCCCTGCCCAGTCCGAACGACACCTCGGCGACGATCTGTGGATCGCTGAAGTACGTGGTGGCGCGGACGATCGCCGCCGCCATGGCCGCCGGGTCGGAGCTCTTGAAGATGCCGGAGCCGACGAACACGCCGTCCGAGCCGAGCTGCATCATCAGCGCAGCGTCGGCCGGTGTGGCCAGCCCGCCGGCCGTGAAGGTGACCACCGGCAGCCTGCCGTGCTCGGCGCAGTAGCGGATCAGCTCCAGCGGCGCCTGGTGCTCCTTGGCGGCCGCGTACAGCTCGTCCTCGTCCATCTTCTCCAGCCGCCTGATGGCGCCGAAGATCATCCGCATGTGGCGCACCGCCTCGGCCACGTCGCCGGTGCCGGCCTCGCCCTTGGAGCGGATCATGGCCGCGCCCTCGGAGATCCGGCGCAGCGCCTCGCCGAGGTTCGTCGCGCCGCACACGAACGGCACCTTGAACTTCCACTTGTTGATGTGGTTGGCGTCGTCGGCCGGGGTCAGCACCTCGGACTCGTCGATGTAGTCGACCTCCAGCGCCTCCAGCACCTGCGCCTCGGCGAAGTGGCCGATGCGAGCCTTGGCCATCACCGGGATCCGCACCGCCTCCTGGATCTCGCGGATCTTGGACGGGTCGGACATGCGGGCGACGCCGCCGTCGCGGCGGATGTCCGCGGGGACGCGTTCCAGCGCCATCACCGCGCACGCGCCGGCTTCCTCGGCGATGCGCGCCTGCTCGGCGTCGGTCACGTCCATGATGACCCCGCCCTTCAGCATCTCGGCGAGGCCGCTCTTGACTCTCAGGGTTCCGGTTTCGCTCACGGCGCAGCCCCTTCTCGATCGGCTTGTCTGCGCCGTATCGTACTTGAGGACGGCGATTCAGCCGGGCAGGAGGCGGGCCGCGCCGCGGGCTTAGCCCGTGCGCTTGAGGCGCTCGAGTCCGTCAACGTCGACCACCCACACCATCCGCTCCCGGATGTCGATCAGGCCGGCGTCGCGCAGCTCGTTGATGACCTTCGTCAGCGTCTCGCGGCTGGTGCCGATCATCTCCGCGAACTGCATGTGGGTGAACCGCTCGTCGATCCGGATGCCGTCGCGGGTGACCCGCCCGTAGCGCTCCATCAGCTCCAGCAGCTTGGCCGCCAGCCGGGCGGGGACGCCGCGGAAGGCCAGGTTCTCGATCTGATCCTCGGCATCATGCAGGCGCTGGGCGAGCGTGCGCAGCATGTTGACGGCCATCTGCGGGTGCTCGGCGACAGCGCGTTCGAGATCCACCACGCGCACCACCTGCAGCACACACTCGGTCATCGCCTCGGCGTAGGCGTCGTGGGTGGGCGAGTCGAGAGTGGCCAGCTGCCCGAACGCCATACCCTCGTCCATCATCGCCAGCGTGAGCTGGCGTCCGTCCGGCGCGCTGCGGTACAGCCGCACGCGACCGTCCGCCACAAGGTACATGGCCTCGCCGCGGTCGTACGGCGAGTAGATCAGCTCGCCCTTGCGGAAGTTGATGTGCGTGAACCTGCCGCCGAGGTCGGCCAGCGCCTGGGCGGGCAGGCCCTCGAAGAGTTCGTGATCGGCGATGCAGTCGGCGGTAACCACTTCAGCAACTAGTACGCCGCAACCGACTCGCCGGTTTGCCCCGCTGTACGATGGCTGGCCGGGGGTGTAGCTCAGTGGTGAGAGCAGCCCGCTCATAACGGGTTGGTCGCTGGTTCGATCCCAGCCGCCCCCACTCCCCGCGCCGGACGGGCTCTACGTGGCGCTCGACGAGCTCTGGCTGAGCATGCCCAGGCCGCCGCCTGGGAGCGGCGTGGCGCCGGCCGGGGCGGTCACCGTGAAGCGCTTGCCCCAGTCGTAGAAGTGAGCGGTGGCGTTGAGGTCGAGGCCCTTGAGGCCGTCAGCCTGGGCCGCCATCGCGCGCCCGAAGACGAGCTTCAGGGTGGCCTGGAACGCCGACGGCAGGTGGGTCGAGCGGTCGACCGACACCGATCCCTGCGCCGTCTTGAACGCCGCCGCGATCATGGACAGCTGGGCCCGCTGGGCGCGGGTCATGGTGGAGCCGGTCAGGGGCATCACACCTGCCAGCACCTTCTGCATCTGGAGCTCGCCGGACACCGTGTCGGTGCTGCTCGTGCTGGTCACGCTGAGGTTGCCGAGCCACTTGGCGGGATCGACACCAGACAGTGTGCCGGTGCCCGAGCCCGCGATCGATGTCGAGGACAGCGGGAACGAGTGCCAGCCCGGACCGAGCAGGGCGGGCGCAGAGATGTAGGCGGTCTTCCCGCCGGGCGCGCGCACCTCACCGCTGGCGGAGCCGCCGGTGAAGTTGATCGCAAACTGGAAGTCGGCCTTCGTGGGGCCGGGCGCCGCAGCCGATGTGCTGTGGCCCTTGAGCGCAAGCGAGATCGGCCCGGTCAGGAACATGGACGCCGCGCCTGCGCTCTTCAGGGTGCCGTGCAGCTGGAGCTTGAACGTGACGTCGAATCCGACAGAGGATTGCTTCTTCGCGGCGGCGGACGCCTGGGTCAGCACGGCTGTGGGTGTGGTGCCCCCGATCGCGGTCGACGAGGATGAGCTCGAGCCGCCGCAGCCCGCCGCAACCGTCATCGCCACGGCGAGCGCCGCCGCCACCGCGGCACCTTTCGCGCGCCGGAATCGACCCGGCGAAATGCGCATGAAACCGGCCATATCGTGGAAGGTAGCACTCACCGCCGGGGCCTCTAGGCGCGTCGTCGCCTGCGGCCGAAGAGGCCTCCGCCGGCCGGCTCCGCGGCGTCACGGAGGGAGCGCACGTCGAACTGCGGGGCCTCGGAAACGCGCTCTCCGCGCACGTTCTCCCCGATCCGGATGCGAATCGCGGGATCCAGGTCCACGAACGAGCAGCCGGCGATCCGGCGGCCGTCCTCGGTCTGCCGGACGGATGCAACCCGCACCTCGCTGGTGACGCTGTCGGCGAACATCCGGCCGTGGAAGATCAGCCGGTCGCCGGGCCGCAGCAGACGCCCGGTGGACACCGCCACGCCGAGCTCCGACACATCCACCATGGTGGCGTCGACGCGGTCGCCGTCGACCACCTCCTGGCAGTTCAGCGCCTCCAGCCAGACGGATCCGCCGATCGACAGCCGGTTGGCGCGCCGGCGATGGGGATGCAGCTCAACTGCCATCAGCCGCACCGACACGTCGGCCAGTTCCGGCGAGCGGTAGCGGGCCATGTCCATCTCCAGCCACACCAGCCATGACTCACCGTCAGCCATGTTCGCGCGGCCGCTCATGCGCCGGCCCTCGCCGACCTGGAGCCGCGGGGCATGCCCCAGCACGCGGTCTCCGCGGATCAGCTCCGACGTGACAGGCACCGAGCCGCCGTCCTCGAACTCGAGCACGGCCTCGCCGCTCTCGAACAGCGCTTCGAGCAGGTCTGTAGGCGATGGGTGATCCATTCTTCAGGCATGATCGGCCTGCACGCGGCGCAATTTGAGCGTTTTGCGGCAAGCCGTTGGAGTGGCGTTGCGAGATCCCGCGGCGAATGCTGCCAACTGGCAGTGGCTGCCACCGCCAGGTGGCAGTGATACGCGTCAGGCGGCGCGGTCGTCGCTGCGCCGGCGGTCCTTCAGCAACGGCGTGATGTCGGCCGCCGGAGCCGGGCGGGCGAACAGGAAGCCCTGCGCGCGATCACAGCCCAGCGCGCGCAGCGAGGCGAGCTGGGCCTCGGTCTCGATGCCCTCCGCGGTCGCCACCAGATCCAGGGCATGAGCGAGGCTGACGATGTTCGCGGTGATGGCCGCGTCCTTGGCGTTGTGCTCGGCGCCCTGGATGAACGAGCGGTCGACCTTGATCATGTCGATCGGGAAGTGCCGCAGCTGGCCCAGGGACGAGAAGCCGGTGCCGAAGTCGTCGATCGCCAGGTGCACCCCCCGCCGGTGCAGCTCGGACAGCTCGGCGCGGGCGCGGTCGCCGGTGGTGCCCTCCTGGACGATCGTGGTCTCCGTGACCTCGAGGCCGAGCCGCCCGGCTGACAGGCCGACCTCGGCCAGGTACTGCTCGACCAGCGCGCGCACGCCGCCCGCCGCGAGCTGCTTGCCGGAGATGTTGACCCACGTCACGAACGCCGGCGAGAGAAGGCCGTCGCGCTCCCACTGCGCGGTCACCCGGCACGCCTCCCGCAGCACGAACGCGCCGAGAGCGAAGATCGTCCCCGTCGACTCGGCGATGGGGATGAACTGCGACGGCGGCACCGGCCCGCGGTGCAGCGATGTCCAGCGCAGCAACGCCTCCACCCCGATGATGTCGCCCGTCGTGATGTCCACCTCGGGCTGGTAGTGGACGGTGAACTCGTTCCGCGGCAGGGCGAGCCGGAGCTCCTGCTCCAGGATCCGCATCTCGACAGCCTCGTCCGCCATCTCCTGGCCGAACACGGCGTGGCGGTTGCGGCCGGCCTCCTTGGCGGCGTACATCGCGATGTCGGCATTGCGGATCATCTGGTCGCTGTGCGCCTCGCCGCCGCGGTGGGCGACGATGCCGATGCTGGCCCCCACGGCGAACTCACCGTCCTCGACGACGAGCGGCTCGGACAGGGTGCCCAGCAGGCGCTGCGCGACGGACACCGCCTGTGAATCGGCTGCGCCCTCCAGCAGCACCCCGAACTCATCGCCCCCGAACCGGGCCAGCGTGTCCTCGGGCCGCAGCACGCCCTCGAACCGCCTCGCCACCTCGCACAGCACCCGGTCGCCGGCGTCATGGCCGAGGCTGTCGTTGACCTGCTTGAAGCCGTCGAGATCGATCAAGAGCAGCGACAGGGCCTCGCCGCTGCGGGCCGAGCGGGCGCCCGCGTGGTCCAGCCGATCGCGGAACAGCGCTCGGTTGGCGAGGCCGGTCAGGTCGTCCTGGTACGCCTGGCGGGACAGCTGCTCCTGGAGCCTCGTACGCTCGGTGATGTCGCGGCAGTTGAGCACGATGCCGCGGATCTGGCGGTCGGCCCGCAGGTCGGTCACGTGCGCCTCCAGGTGGCGCCAATCCCCATCCTGGTTGACCATCCGGAAGACCAGTTCGGTGGGCTCGCCGTCCGCCGCGGCAGCCTCCAGCTCCAGCCGGTCGTCGTCGTGCACGAGGTGCACATAGCCGTCTCGCATCAGCGACCCGGCCGGGTGGCCCAGCATCCGCGTAACCGACTGGCTGGCGTACCGGCAGCCGCCCTCGCCGAACACCAGCACGACGTCGGTGGAGGCGGTGACGAGACTCCGGAAGTGGGCCGTCTGGCGGCGCGTGGCCGCGATCAGGGCAAG
Source organism: Gaiellales bacterium (assembly GCA_051955775.1). Lineage (GTDB taxonomy): Bacteria > Actinomycetota > Thermoleophilia > Gaiellales > JAICJC01 > DASUHT01. The sequence continues at coordinate 8,972 of JBQCGJ010000227.1, forward strand.
CGCGAGCAGCAGCGAGATGATCAGTCCTCCCACGCCCAGCGCGAGCTGCAGCATGATCAGATGGTTGACGTTCGCATCGTCGGCGGCCGCCATGGTGCGGGCGGCGTTCAGCGACACGTTGGCGGTCAGTGCCGCCAGCACGCGCAGCCGCTGCACCGGGTCGCGAGAGACGATGTGCTCCCCCGCCGTCAGCGGAAGGTCGGTGGTCGGGTTGTGCGTGAGCAGCGCGTCGCCGGTCGACTGCAGGTCGCCCACCAGCCGCCACTCCTGGTCGAGCTGCGCCCGTACCTCCGCGCCCTGGGCGGCCGGCAGAGCCGTCTCGTCGTCGTTGCCGTTGACCTGGGGCGCGACGCCCCCGTTCAGCAGCGCCAGCGCGCTCTTGGTCAGGATGACGCCGGTGGCCGCCGGATCCGATCGCTCACCCTGGCGCTGCAGCAGCACGTCGGCGACGTATTGCTCGGCCAGGGTGCGCTGGCGGGCAGCAACCTCCAGCACGGCGGCCCGGTGCTGGCTGTGCGACGTGGCGCTGATCGACAGGACCAGGCTGAGAGTCGACGAGATGCCGAACGTCAGCAGGATGGCCACCACCGCGCGGCGGTTGCGGCTTTCAAACGGGGAGAAGCTGGGCCGGCCGAACATCCTCAGCGGACCGTCAGCGCGGCGTGCATGCCGCCCTCGTAGTGTCCGAGCATGTTGCAGAAGACGACGTACTTGCCGGGCCGCAGGTGCAGTCGCAACACGCGCGTCTCTCCCGGCGACAGCCCCGGCAGCTCGCCCAGTGTGCGTGGCCCGAGCGCATCCTCGTTGAGCGTGATGCCGTCGGAGCGCAGCGGCAGCCCCTTCCCGTCGGCCCGCACGACGATCAGCTCATGGGTGTCAGGGCCCTTGTTGTGGTCGATCAGACTGATCTCGCCCGGTTGCACGACGGACGGCGAGAGCTTGATCTGGAAATCCTGCTCGCTGACGTGGATGACCGGGCCGGACGGCGGGCTGGACGAGCTGTTCCCACACCCGGCGGCCATCGGCACGGCGACCGCGAGCGCGCAGGCGCACGCGAGACGGAGACGGTGGGCCACCATTCAGCCCAGATCGGCAGCAAGGGCTGACCGCTTGAGGACGTTTGTGCGATTCCGCGCGTATTCTGTTGACCTCAGGAATCAGCCGGTTCGCCGTCGGACCGTGCCACCACCCGGGTGGAGGTGGCCTTCCAGGTCGCAACCAGGGTGTCGCCGGAGCGGATGCCCAGCCGCTCGACCGATTCCGGGGTGACCTCCGCCGTCAGGTCATCCATGGCCACGCGGGCGCGGTTACCAAGCACCGTCACCCTGCGAACCGTGCCCTGGAGGTGGTTCAGCGCAGATGTGTCTGCGGGGGACTCGCGCGACAGGGTGATGTCCCACGGGGCGACCAGCACAGCGACCGGCCCCTGCGCTGGATCGGCGATGGAGACGCTGTTTCCCCGCGCGAGCGACACGGCCCGGCCCGCCGCCAGGCCGGGCAGGTAGTTCATCCCCGCGAAATCGGCCACGAAACGGCTGGCCGGGACGTCCAGCAGCTCCTGCGGTGCGCCCTCCTGCACCACACGCCCGGCGTCCACGACGACCACCCGTTCGGCCAGGGCAGCCGCCTCGTCGTACGCGTGGGTGACCACCAGCGACGGCACGCCGGTCTCCCGCAGGATGTGTGCCAGCTCGCCCGCCACCGCCTCTCTGGTGGTCGGGTCGAGCGCGTTCAGCGGCTCGTCGAGCAGCAGCACGTGCGGATCGGTGGCCAGCGCGCGGGCCAGCGCCACCCGCTGGCGTTCGCCGCCGGACAGCTCGGACGGCCTCGCGCCCTCCAGATGGTCGATGCGCAGCCGTTCCAGGAGCGGCCAGATGGGGCGACGGGCCTGGAAGCCCACGTTGCGGCGCACGGACAGGTGCGGGAAGAGCGCGTAGTGCTGGAACACGAAGCCGACCCGGCGGCGCTCAGGAGGCAGGTTGATCCCGCGAGCGAACCACTGCTCGCCGTCGCACTCGACCCGGCCCGAGGCCGGGGTCATGAGGCCGGCGATCAGCCGCAGGATGGTGCTCTTGCCCGCCCCGGACGGGCCGACCACCGCCACCGTGCGCTCCGCCTCCAGCCGCACATCGAGCTCGAAGTGTCGGAGCGGAAACGTCAGCTCGGCTCGAAGCGAAGAAGCCTCCCTCCGCGGGTCACCAGGCGCACCGCGAAAAGCACCGCGGCGCTCACGCACACAAGCACCGCGCCCAGCGCCAGGGCGGCGTCGAAGTTGCCCTGCTCGAAGCCCAGGTAGATGGCGATGGGCGCAGTCTGGGTCACGCCCTGCAGGCTACCGGCGAACATGATGGTGGCCCCGAACTCGCCCAGCGCCCGCGCCCAGCCCAGCGCCGCGCCCGCGCCCAGCCCGGCCGACGCCAGCGGGATGGCGACCTCGAAGAACACCTTCCAGCGGCCGGCCCCCAGCGTGCGCGCGGCCGCCAGCATGTCAGGGTCGACGGCGGCGAACGCCGCCTGTGCCTGCCGCAGGTAGAGCGGCCCGGCCACGAACGTCATGGCCATCACCACCGCAGCCTGCGTGAACGGCAGCTGGATGCCCAGCGCGTCCAGTTGCGAGCCCAGCAGACCCGCCCGGCCAAAGGCGGCGAACAGGCCGATCCCGGCCACCGCCGGCGGCAGCACGAGCGGCAGCTCGAACAGCGTCTGCAGCACCGAGGCGCCGCGCACGCGGGTGTTGGCCAGCCAGTAGGCGACGGGCGTGCCGACGATCAGCATGGTGGCCAGCGACAGGCCGCTGGTGATCAGCGACACCCGGATCGCATCACGCGCCAGCGATGTGTCGATCCCGCTGCGCAGGTCGCCCTGCTTGAAGATCCCGATCAGCGGCAGCGCGAAGAACGCGGTGGCGAGCGCCGCCAGCAGGAAGACGACTACTGCGAAGGAGGCGGACCGAAGCCGTATCGCCGAAGCACCGCCTGCCCTTTCGGCCCCGTCACCAGGTCGATCCACTGCTGTGCCGTCCTCCGGTTCTTGGTCGCCGACACGATCCCGATCGGATACACCGCGGTGGCCTGGGCGGCCGCCGGGAGCGTGATCTCCTTCAGCTTGCTGCGCTGGGAGAGGGCGTCGGTCACGTACACGAAGCCGGCGTCGGCCTCTCCCAGCGTGACCTTCGCGAGCACACTCTCTGCATCCTGCTCCTTGCTCACGATGTTGAGCTGGGAGTCGGTGATGCCCAGGTTGCCCAGAACGGTCTCGGTGTAGGTGCCCAGCGGCACCGCGGGGTCGGCCACGACCAGCTTGGCCCCATGCTTGAGGTCGTTGATGGACGTGATGTGTGCCGGATTCGACTTCGGCACCACCAGGATGAGCGTGTTGGTGGCGAAGTTCGTGGTCGGGCCGAGCTTGTGGGCGGTCTGGAGCTGCTGCGGGTACTTGGGGCTGGCGGCCGCGTAGACGTCCGACGGAGCGCCCTGTTCGATCTGTGCCGCCAGCTGGTCGCTGCCGGCCAGGTTGAGATTCACCTTCCAGCCGGGATGCGAGCTCTGGAAATCGGTCTTCAGCGCGCCGAAGGCGTTGATCAGCGAGGACGCCGCGAACACGTTCAGCGTGCCGCCGCTGTGCGCTGCCGCGGTCTGGGCCGGGGAGCCGGAGGAGCTGCCACAGGCTGCTGAGGATGCCGCCAGCGCGACCGCGACCACGCACCAGCGGATACGTGGCCTCACTGCTTCTCGACCATCACGGATGTCGCCTTCACGGTGGCCACCGCCTTCACTCCCGGGCGCAGGCCGAGCTCGTCGACGGCGTCTCGGGTCACGATCGACACGACCTGGAACGGCCCGGCGCGCATCACCACCTGGGCCACCACCCCGGTCACCTCCACGCTCTCCACGACCCCCTCGAATCGGTTACGAGCCGAGAACCCGTCCCCCACCCGCACGTGTTCGTGGCCTCCCAGCCGCTCCACGTCGGCGGCCGAGATCAGCCTCCGGTTACGGTGGTCGCGCACGGTTTCGATGCGGCCGTCCCGCTCCCACCGTCGCAGGGTATCGACGCTGACGCCCAGGGCCCGCGCGGCATCGCCGATGGGCATCAAGCGGTCCATACCACTGACCCTACCAGCACCCGCGTCCGGGTCGGGTAGAGGGCGGGGATACAGCGGGATGACCACATCTACCACCTAGGCAGTCTCCCTCTGAATACCGCGACAAACGGTGGTTGAAATCCAAGTCAGCACAGGCAATGCCTATGCTACATGGAACTCGACCGACGTGTGCGCGGTTGTCAGTCGAGCCCGGTGGCGATCATGACGTCGGACGCCTTGATCACCGCGGTCACGTCCGACCCCTCGCGCAGCCCCAGCTCGTCCACCGCCTCGACGGTGATCGAGGCGACCACGCGCTGGCCGCCGACGTCGAGCTCGACGTTGGCAATGGCCTCGCCGCGCCGGATCGACCTGACGGTCCCCTCGAGCCGGTTTCGAGCGCTCAGCTTCATCCTGTCCCCTCCTCAATCGCTTTCCAGGCAACCCGATAGGAGATCGCCCAACGCGAACCGCACCCCGGGCACTCCCGTTCCCCCTCCGCAGTCACGTCGAACACGGTGTTCGGGGCGTCCGTGGTCACCGACTCCAGCGTCCGGGCGCAGTTCGGGCAGCTGATCCGAAACTGCGGCCGCGGCCCGGAGGCGCGTGCGGCGAAGCCGACACGAGGCATGAGTCGCATCGTTTCCATCCGGATCGTCTCCGCGTCGGCGCCGTGGTCCTGCAGGATGCGGGCCGCCACGCCCTCGTTCTCCCGCACCAGGCCGAGCAGGATGTGCTCGGTGCCGATATGGGTGCTGCTCAGCGACAGCGCTTCGCGAAGCGACAGCTCGAGCACCTTCTTGGCGCGCGGGGTGAACGGGATGTCCGCGGGCGCCGGCGGGTCGCCGCGGCCGACGATCCGCACGACCTGGCTGCGCACCCCCTCAAGCTCGATGTCGAGCGAGCTGAGCACCCGGGCCGCCAGGGTGTCCTCGTCGTGCAGCAGGCCGAGCAGCAGGTGCTCGGTACCGATGAAGTTGTGGTCGAGCGCACCGGCCTCGGTCTGGGCGTACACGATGGCCTGCCTGGCCTGCTCGGTGAACCGCTCGAACACGGTCCGCATTCTCCCACTACAGTGTCTGCGGGCGAGCACGAACAAGGAGGGCGACATGGCTTCTGGAAACCGGAAGATCCTGGCCGCGAGCTTCGTCCTGGCGGACGGCGGCTCGCGTGGTGCGGGCGCGGTGGCCGGCGCCTTCCCTGACCAGATCGGGAACACGGCGGTGTTGCACGTCAAGTCGGACGGCACGGTCAAGTTCGTCGAATCGAAGGACTGGGGCGCGGGCCGGGGAGCGCTGCTGGGCGGAGCGATCGGCATCATCGGCGGCCCGATCGGGATGATCGCCGGCGGCGGCATCGGCGCGCTGGCCGCCAAGCTGCGTGACTCCGGGTTCCCCGACAGCCAGCTGGAGCAGCTCGGTCGGACGCTTCAGCCTGGCGGCTCGGCGGTGGTCGTGGAGATCGGCGCAGGGGCCGTGGCCACGGCCCGTGAGCTGCTGTCGGTGCTGGGGGCGAACACCGTCGTGGTGGAGGACCTGGACACCGATGTGGCCGGGCTGTTCGACGAGGAGGCCACTCCACAGCCGGAGCCGGACCCGGCTGCGACGCCCGCGCAACCCGGCTCCTAGCGCCAGCGGCCGCCAACAGCGCGCGATTCCACGTGGTTTAGGCGCTGCGCGATTCGGGTATTTGCTTTTCCGCTTCACGCAATTCACGGACCGCGGAGAGGAGTCAACGTGCTCTACACGATCCTTATCATTCTTCTGATTGTTTTCGTGGCACTGCTGATCTGGCGCATGGTCGCCGGCCGGCGCGCGATCTAGCCGGCAAGCCCACCGAGAGGAGGCACACTCATGGGCATTGGCACATCGCTGGTCCTGATCGCCGTGGGCGCGATCCTCGCGTTTGCGGTGCATCTTCACTCCACCATCGGGAGCACCGTGGTGCACTGGAGCACCGTCGGCTGGATCCTGATGGTGATCGGGGTGATCGGGCTTCTCATCAGCCTGATCGTGATCGCAAGCTCCCGCCGCTCGGGTGTGGTGACGCACGACCGGGTCGTGGAGCGAGATCCGAACGTGTCGTAGCGGCGGGGTGGGCGGGCTGCCAGGCGGTCCTGCAGCCCGCCCACTACATACCGATGCGCAGGATTCGGCCTCATCATCTCGCGCTCATCGTGTCGGGCGCCACCACCTGCCTCATGCTCGGTCTGTGGCTGGGCATCGGGGCCGTCGGTGACCACCCGCCCCACGCGTTGAGCGTGGCGGCACCGCCCCATACGGCGGCCGCGACGACGTCCCAGCCGCCCCCTCCGACGGTCTCCCCGGCCCTGGCAACGGCGCGGTCCAAGCCGCACCCGCCGCATGAGCGGGGACGCACCCACGACGCGCGCCGCCACCACCATCGCCATCGGCACCCCCATCACCACCACGGAGATGCCGGACGCGGGTGATGGATCTGTGACAGAACTGTGACAAGATCCGGGGCAGGTGCCCCGGCGACGCCCGTCCACGCAACCGCTCGCCCGCGGCGCGGTGAGCGCGGCTGCCGTGGCTCTCCTGTTTGGGCTGACCGGCTGCGCCGGCGGGATGCCGGCATCAGGCTCACCTCCGGACCGGCCGACCGCCAACTCCGGCCCGTCTCCGGCCGCCGCCACCACCACACAGCACCGCAAGGCACACCGTCGCCATCGAGCGGCTCGCCCTCACCGGCACCGCCGCGGCAGCCCGTCGGCGGCAGGAGTTCCGGCGACCGACGTGCCCAACCGGTCGCTCACACCGGGCATCGCGCTGCCGGTGTCGGTCGCCCAGATCTGCCGTCCGGGCTACGCGTCCAGCGTGCGCGACGTGCCGGATTCCGAGAAGGACGCCGTATACGCCGAGTACGGCGTGGCCCACGTGCCCTACGCCCACGAAGTCGATCACCTGATCTCACTCGAGCTCGGAGGTTCCAACGCGATCGCCAACCTGTGGCCCGAGCCGTACGCCGGCCGCTGGGGCGCGGACACCAAGGACCAGCTGGAGAACCGCCTGCACGACCTGGTGTGCACCGGCTCCATACGGCTGGCGTACGCCCAGCACATCGAGGCCGCCAACTGGGTGGCCGCGTACCGCCGCTACGTGAGCCGGCAGCCGCCGCGGCCCACGAACCACGCGAGCGGATCCGGCGGCGGGTCGGGCGGCGCGACGGCGGGCGGCTCGGGGAAGTGCACGCCCGGCTACTCACCCTGCCTGGTCAACCACGGCGGAGCCGACTACGACTGCGCCGGTGGGGGCGGAAACGGCCCCTACTTCACGGTTTCGGGCGTGACCTACACGGTCACCGGCTCCGACCCCTACCACCTGGACGGGAACCACGACGGGCGCGCCTGCGGCTGACGAGTCGCAGAACACGGAGTTCTCCCCCTCCAGGATCAGCGAACCCCCCGATGGGACGTCGCCGCGGCGATCTTCCCGCTGGTGTACGCGGTGGCGCTCGCGACCACCTACCTGCCGGCCCTGCGTGCGTCGCGCGTCCATCCCGCAGAGGCGCTCCGCTACCAGTGATGCACGACCCCCGGCGATGGCGAAAACCACGATTGCAGCCATCTTTAAGAATGCCCCAATTGGGTGACTGAAAGCGTCGGCCCAATCGGATATGTTCGATGCTCCGCTCTGACAACGGCCCACAACCGGAGTGCCCCGGTGGCGCTGCGTGTGAGATGGAGGACGCTCATGCTTCGGGCTCTGCGCATGGTCGATCCGACTGTCGGATCAGGTCATCCCTCTGCGTCGTCGTGCAGTCACGAGGCCGGGTTCCGCCGGCACTTCCGGTGGGGCCACCGACCTCACGGCATGCAGGCGTATGCGGTCACCTCGTCGGCCCCCGCGCGTTCCGGGGTCGCCGACGCCGGCCCCAGGTAGCCGGCGCGACGCGATTCAGATCGCGCCGATCGGCGCATCCGACCGCGTATCGTGTCGGTGTGACGGAGGCGCAGGAGCGGTCAGCGGCCACCCGGGCAGTCGTCGGAGGGCGGCTCGGCGGGTTCATCTACGGGACGATCGTCGTGCTGTCGGTGATCGTGTCCGCCGCGCAGGCGTTTCCTCATCAACCCGGCAAGGTGGCGGGCTTCGTGGCCGTCACCACGATCGTGTTCTGGCTGGCGCATGTCTACGCACACGCACTGGCGCACGCTGTTGGGCACGATGAGCACCTGTCCCTCGACGAGCTGCGGATGATCGCCTACCGCGAGCGGTCGATCATCGAGGCGGGTGTGCCCAGCATCGTGGCGCTGCTGGCCGGCGAGGTCGGCCTGGTCTCCGAGACGGTGGCGGTGTGGGTGGCGATCCTGCTCGGCATCGCCATGCTGACGATGCAGGGGCTGCGATTCGCCCAGGTGGAGCGGCTGTCGCGGCTGGGCACCGCCGCCCTCGTCGCGGGAAACCTCGGCCTGGGTCTGACGCTGGTCGGGCTGAAACTGCTGGTGACGCACTTCTGAGCGGGCGTCCACTCCACCTCGATTCCGGCGTCGCACGTCGATGACCAGCCGCAGGTGGCCATTCGCATACCGGTATGCGGCCGCGTGCGCGGGTGTGGAGCGCCGGGGAGGCGCGGTGTCAGCACCTCCCCGGCGGTCTGGAACTAGCCGTTGAACCCGTGGAACGCGCCCAGCTGGGTGGGCAGGTGCGGCGTGAATGGGTGGAAGTGGAACGCCCGGTGGGTGTCGAAACCCGCCTTGGCTGCGGCGGACTTGTCGACGAACGGCAGCAGGGCGGCGACCGCCTGGCTGATCTTCGTCCACTTGAGCGTGCGCTCGTACCCGTTGTTGTTGGGCGGGTCGACCGATTCCGCCACGCCCTGGATGCCGGTGATGTACTCGATCGGGCCGCCGTCCCGGGGCGCGACGCCGGGCGCAACCACCCGGGCCAGCGTGCGGTGATCGCTCTCGATGCCCATGATGCGGGCGGCCGTCACCCGCAGGTCGGCGTTCGAGAAGTCGCGCACGCCCACCAGGTAGGCGGCGATGAAGGCATCCTCCAGCGCGACCAGCGTGTTCAGGGTGACCTGGGCGTGCTCGAACATCTCCTTCGGGTAGTAGAAGGTGGTGAACGGCGACGGCTTGCCGGTCACTGACTTCTCGAGCGCGTAGTGGGACATCTCCTCCTGCCGCGCAGCCTTCAGGTACCCCTGGTCATCGGCCGCCAGGCGGCGGAAGAACGGCGCGCCGACGATGATGTTGGTGTAGGTGGTGACCGCCAGCGCCTCCGCGATCTCGGCCGCGACCAGGATGTCGATGTCGCCCTTGGTCAGCCCCGACGCGCTGGCTGTTGCCGCCTGTAGCAGGCCACCCATCGCGACCCCGGCGCCGGCGGCGCCCGCGCGCTTGATCAGTGATCCACGGCTCAGCCGGTGCTCGAGAGTGTCGGTCATCAGGACCCCCATTCGGTCGAGGACAGCGGTCGTCTGACCGCCTCATCGCCGACCCATTCGCACCGCCGCGGGAATCGGTTCGGAGACCTCCTACACTGGGTGTGTGCGTTCAGCCCAGACGTTCTTCACGCACGCGATTGCGGCGACCAGGATCGTCGTCCGCGACGGCCGCATCCCCAGGCCCCTGCGGTGGGGCGCGGGGTTCGCGGTGCTGCCGATCCCAGGGCCGGTCGACGAGGTCGTGCTCGTCCTGGTCGCCGGCACGCTGTGGCTGTTCTACCGGGATCAGCTGCGGCAGGCCTGGCGGCAGTCCGACCCGAAGCCGGCCGGCGACGGCTGATCAGATCGCCCGGCGGCGTCGCCCTCCGCGCCGTGAGCGGGAGATGGGAACGTCAAACGCGCGTGCCCGTCCTCCGACCAGCACCATCTGCGCCGCGAGTGTGATCGCGATCATCAGCGGGATCGACGTGGGCGACGCGGCGAACTTGGCGCCGATCAGAGCTGCCAGGCCGATCAGCGCCGCCCGTGTCATCAGCAGGCCGCCCCAGCCGACGCCGATCGTCCGCCATGACGCCTGCTGCCACAGCTCACCGTTGCGGACGAACAGGCTGATCGTCCGGCCGCGGTACAGGCCGAAGCCGATTGATGCCGTGGCGCTGAGGAGCAGCAGGAGGATCGACGCCAGCGTCAGTCGATCGTGGTGCGATGTGCCGCGCAGTAACACGAGCCCGTAGGCGCCGAGTACCAGCGGCAGGATCAGCGACCTCTCCCGGTAGCGGTCGCTGCGCCGCGGGCGCACCACGAAGATCGTGACGATGGCAAGGCCGCCGAGCGCGTACAGCGCTGTGTGCATGGCGCCCCAACACTACATCGCTCCCGGCGGTGCCACGCGGCCGCGTGCCACCGCCGCGCCGACCTGCTCAGCCGCAGGTTCCGCTGATCTGATAGGCCCGCGTCATGTCCCTGCGCGCGAAGGCAACCCACACGACCGTCTTACCCGGAAACGTGGAGGCGTCGCATTCGAGGTCTTCGGGCCGCAGGCGCCCGCCGCTCCACGAGGCGATCTCGGTGAAGTTCGCAAGCGTTCGGCTGGTGCTCTGGTAGAGCTGGAAGATCGAGTTTGGGCCGCCGACCGGCTGGGCGAGCACGAATGAGGTGGGCGTGGCGACGATGCCCGAGCGATGCCCGATCGTCCCCGCCACCGACTTCGACGCCGAGAGGCGGCCGGAGACGAACCTGTCCAGCGTCTTGCCGGTCTGACCCGGCGTGTTGCCGACATCGGTGCCCATCCAGATCGTGTTCCCGGTGCTGTCGCTGGGATCGAAGGCCAGCGCATCGGTGCAGGCGGAGTTGGCTGCGGTGAACGCGCTGGTGAAGACGCCGGTGTGCGCGGAGGCGTTGAGCTGGATCGTGCCGACGCCGTCCGTGTGCCCGTTGCATGCCCACAGCACGCCGCCGTGGTAGGTCAGCGCACCGAAGCCGGTGCCGCCTGAGATGCGGTACACCGTCTCGGCCCTAGTGGCGATGTTGATCTGGTCGATCGTGTTGTCACCCCAGCAGGACACGTACAGATTGCCCGCTCCGTCAAACGCGATCCCGGTCGGGGACACGCCCGGCGGCAGGTTGTAGGTCGGATGACTCTTCGCGTCGAGCGTCGACGCGCACGCCCCTGCGTGCATGTAGTAGATCGTTGCCAGCGGCTTCTCGAGCGCCACCGTGGTGGTGGCGCCGGCAGCGCTCGGGGTCGCCAGCAGCCCCATCGCGACCAGTACACCAAGCCGGCCGCGTCGCAGCCAGCCCATCGTGCTCGTGGATGCGCCCATCCTGCTCCCCTTCCCATGCGAAACCGCCCGACAGGACGGCAATCTGCTTTACCGACCCTGCGACGGGCGCCTCGCCCGGCGATCCCGCGGAACGCTTGTGAACAGCTGAGACCGGAGAGCGAGGCCCACTCTGGTTGCACCGGCGTGGCCCAGAGCCGTCGCGTCCAGGACCTTTCCCCGACACGCTGGGGCGGTAAACGTGCGGTGAACCGCCCGCATGTCGCACGACAACTCAGTACTGATGGGAGGCTTGCCGCCAGGGTGGCCGTTCCAGGCACCGGGCGGCCCGGTGCAGCCGGTGCAGGTCGAGCACGGCGATGACGGGTGTGAGGTCGCGCCGGCGCGGGTCGGCGCGGATCGCCTGGAAGCCGTGAGCGACCTGCTGCACGTCGGCCAGCGAGACCCGATGCACCTCGGCTGCGAACCGCTCCAGCCAGCGGATGCACGCCCGCTCGTAGCGGCGCTTGTCGCCCCGCAGGAGCAGGCAGATGGCGAACGCGTCCTCGAGGTCGACGTCCGGACGGTCGGCCGCGGCCCGCAGCGCCAGCGCCGCATCGTCCGTGCGGATCGCGCGCTGGAGTTGAGATCGTGGATGCGCCATGTCATCGAACATATGTTCGACGACATCGAGGGCGACGTCAACCCGGCTACGCGCCGCGGGCTTAGTTGATGGTCACCGCCTGCGA
>JBQCGJ010000228.1:0-13603 GCA_051955775.1 Gaiellales bacterium
GGCGCAGAAGGCGAACGACCACGGCACCTACGCGAAGGGCCAGTACATGGCGTCCTTCGTGGGGTTCTTCCCGGCCTCGGCCCCGCGCGTGCTGATCATGGTGGTGGTGGACAACCCGCGCCATTCGATCTTCGGCGGCACAGTGGCCGCGCCGGCCTTCGAGAAGATCGGCGCCTGGTACGCGAAGCACGCCGGGATCCCGCCGGATCAGCCCGGCACTCACTAGAGTTCGCACGCGCATGAAGCTGGCCACGCTTTCGGATGCCATCCGGCCGCTGCGCGTGCGCGGGGCAGGCGACCCCGAGATCACCGCGATCACGTACCGCGCCGAGTGTGCCGTGCCCGGCGCGTTGCATGTGTGCGTTCCGGGGCTGCGGGCGGACGGCCACGACTTCGCCCCGGCGGCGGTGGCGGCCGGCGCGGCGGCCCTGGTGGTGGAGCGGGAGCTCGATCTCGACGTGCCGCAGCTGGTCGTGGGCAGCTCCCGGCGGGCGATGGCCGAGGCGGCTGACGCGTTCTACGGGCACCCCAGCCGGGAGCTCCAGGTCGTCGGCGTGACCGGCACCACCGGCAAGACCACGACCGTCTTCCTGCTGCACTCGGTGCTCGAGGCCGCGGGTCTCCAGGCCGGCCTCCTGGGCACCGTCGAGCAGCGAGTGGGCGGCGTCGTGGAGCCGGTCGTCCACACCACCCCGGAGTCGGTCGACCTGCAGGCCACCCTGCGCCGGATGGCCGACGCAGGCGACCGGGCGTGCGCCAGGGAGGTGTCGTCTCACGCACTCGAGCTCGATCGCGCGGCGGCCGTGCGCTATGCAGCCGTTGCGTTCACGAACCTGACCCAGGACCACCTCGACTTCCACCCCGATATGGAGCACTACTACCGGGCCAAGGCGCGGCTGTTCGTGGACGCGCCGGCCGCGATCAACATCGGCGACCCCTGGGGCGAACGGCTGGCCGGGGAGGCGGGCGGCCGGGTGCTCAGCTATGCCCGGTCCGGCGACACCGCCGACGTCCGGCCGCAGGCGGTGGAGATAGGGGCCGGCGGTGTGATCTCGCTGATCGCGCACACGCCGCGCGGGCCGCTGCCGCTGGACGTGCGGCTGCGCGGGGGGTTCAACGTCGAGAACGTGCTGGCCGCGGTGGCCGTGGCCGAGCTGCTGGAGCTGCCCCAGGACGCGGTCAGGACCGGCGTGGCGGCGGTGCGTGGCGTGCCGGGCCGGTTCGAGGCGGTCGAGGCGGGGCAGCCGTTCACGGTGCTTGTGGACTATGCGCACACACCGGACGGGCTGGAGAACGTGCTCACATCGGCCCGCGAGGTGACCGCGGGGCGGCTGATCTGCGTGTTCGGCTGCGGCGGAGACCGCGACCGCGGCAAGCGCCCGCAGATGGGCGCCATCGCCCGCCGGCTGGCCGACATCGCGATCGTCACCTCCGACAACCCGCGGTCCGAGGACCCGGACGCGATCATCGACGAGATCACCGCCGGCGTGGCCATGACCACCGAGCCCGACCGGCGGAAGGCCATCGAGATGGCCGTGGGCATGGCGGAGGCGGGCGACGTGGTGGTGATCGCAGGCAAGGGCCACGAGCAGGGACAGCAGATCGGCGACGTCGTGCTGCCGTTCGACGACCGTGAGGTGGCGCGCGAAGAACTCGCCGCGGTGGTCGGATGATCCCGCTCACGGCTCACGAGGTGGCGACCGCGTGCGACGTGGCGACCGATGTGGAGGCGACGGTCACCGGCCTTGCCGTGGACTCGCGGCAGGTGCAGCCCGGCGACCTGTTCGCGGCGCTGCCGGGTGAGCGCACCGACGGCGTGCGGTTCGTGGCCGGCGCCCTGGCCGCGGGCGCGGCGCTGGCGCTCGTCCCGACCGGGGCGGAGGCGCCGGACGGCCCGCTGGTGGCCGTGCCGGACCCGCTGGACGGGTTGGGCCGGGTGGCGGCGGAGGTACGGCGCAGGTCGCAGGCGGCGGTGGTCGCCATCACCGGCTCGACGGGCAAGACGTCGACCAAGGACATCCTGGCGGCGCTGCTCGTCCCGCGCCTGCAGACCGTTGCCAGCTACGCCAACTTCAACACCGAGATCGGCGTGCCGCTGACGCTCGGCCGAATCGAGCCGTCCACCCAGGCGGTCGTCTGCGAGCTGGGCATGCGGGGGCCCGGTCAGGTCGCCTATCTGGCCGGGATGTGCCGGCCTGACGTGGCAGTCATCACGGGGATCGGCCCCGTCCACCTGGAGATGATGGGAACGATCGAGGCGGTGGCGGCAGCCAAGGCCGAGCTGCTGCGCGACCTGGGCCCGTCCGCCACGGCCGTGGTACCGCACGCCGAGCCGCTGCTCGAGCCGCATCTGGCCGTGTGCCGCGCGCGCATCCTGACCTTCGGCGAGCAGGCCGGGGCGGACGTGCAGCTGACGCGCTTCCGCGACGGCCAGGCGGAGTTCGCCGTCTGCGGTCGAATGATCACGATGGACGTGAGCTTCCCGCAACGCCACAACGCCCTCAACCTGGCGGCCGCCCTGGCCGCCTGCCGCGGGATGGGCATGGACGTGGAGGAGCTCACCTCCCACGGTCTGCAGGTCGTGTTCTCGCGCTGGCGGGGCGAGCAGCTGGAGCTGGCCGGCGGCGGCATCCTGATCGCCGACTGCTACAACGCCAACCCGACGTCGATGGCGGCGGCCCTGCGCCACCTGGCCACCGCGGGCGGCTCGCGCCGACCCGTCGCCATCCTGGGCGACATGGCGGAGCTGGGCGAGGCGGCGCGCTCGTACCATCTGGATGTGGGCGCACAGGCTCGCGACCTGGGAATCGAGGTGATCGCCGTCGGGCCGCTGGCCCGCGACTACGGCGGGCGCTGGTACGCGGACCGCGACGCGCTGGTGGGGGATCTCGACGAGTTGCTCCACCCGGGCGACGCGGTGCTGGTCAAGGGCAGCCGGTCCATGGGCCTGGAGGCGGTTGTGGAGGCGCTGGTTCCGTGAAGCTGGTGCTGGGCGCCGCCGTCACGGCGATGCTGCTCGGGATCCTCACCGGCCCTGCCTTCGTGGCCTTTCTGCGCCGGCACGAGTTCGGGCAGCACATCCGTGAGGAGGGCCCAGCCGGCCATCAGGCCAAGCAGGGCACGCCGACCATGGGTGGGCTGGTGCTGCTCGCCTGCGGGCTGCTCGCGTTCGGGTTGTTCACCCGGCGCACGACTCCCGCCCTGACCGTGGCGGGGGTGACCATCGCGTGCGGGTTCATCGGGTTTCTGGACGACTGGATGAAGCAGTCGCGCAAGCGCTCGCTGGGGCTCGCCGGACGGGTCAAGCTGCTGATGCTGGCGGCGGTGGTGGCTGTGCTGGGGGTCGTTGCACACCACCAGCACCTGAGCACGGATGTGTATGTGCCGCTGATCAACGTGCACGTGTCACTCGGCCCGTTCTACTACGTGTTTCTGTTCCTGGTCGTGGCCGGGGCCGCGAACGCGGTCAACCTGACCGACGGGCTGGACGGGCTGGCGGCCGGCACGATCGCCATCGCGCTGTTTGCCTACTCCGCGATGATGGTGGTCGCCTACCTGGTGGGGCAGACAGTCGTCTCGCATGGCCTGTACGGCCCGCGCGATCCGCGCAGCCTGGATCTGGCCATCCTGGCGGCGGCCCTGGTCGGGGGTGCGATCGGGTTTCTCTGGTACAACGCGTATCCGGCCGACGTTTTCATGGGTGACACCGGATCGTTCGGACTGGGCGGCGCACTGGCAGCGATGGCGGTGTTCTCGAAGACCGAGTTCCTGCTGGTCATCATCGGCGGCATCTTCGTGATCGAGGCGCTGTCGGTGGCGATCCAGGTCATCTCGTTTCGCACAACCGGCAAACGGGTGTTTCTGATGGCGCCGATCCACCACCACTTCGAGATGCTGGAGTGGACCGAGAACAAGATCATCGTCCGCTTCTGGATCGCGGCCGGGATCTTCGGCGCGTCCGGATTCGTCCTCTACTACCTGTATTTCAGTCAGTACCGCTGAGCCACGTGACCCGAGGGGTGTCGCATTGTGGAAGCAGACCACTCATTGAGATATACTGTGTTCAATGAGATCTTCTCGTATCACGAAGGGCGGCCAGATCGGCTTCCCAAGCGAGATCCGCCGTCGCTGGGGCACGTCGAGGATCCTGCTCGACGATCGCGGCGATCACGTCATCCTGCGCCCAGCACTCGACGATCCAATCGCGCAGCTCCGCGGTGTGTTCTCAGCGTCGCCAGTGTCCAGCGAGGAGGGCCGCCGAGCCGCGCGTGACGAGGAGAAGGCGGCGGATGTCCGCCGTGGCCGATGACGCTGCTCGACGCCTACGCGCTGGTCGCGTACTTCCAGGCAGAGCCGGCGGCCGAGGAGGTCGAGCAGCTGCTCAGAGACGGCGACTGTGCGATCTCCGCCGTCAACCTGGCAGAGGTGATCGATTTCCTGGTTCGCCGCGCTGCGCAACCACGAGAGGCCGTTGCGGTGGCGCTCACCCAACTCGACCTCCCGGTCGTCGCAGTCGATGCCGAGGCCGGTGTCCGGGCAGGGGAGCTGCGCGCTGGTCACTATTCGAGTGGTACCTGCGAGGTCTCACTTGCCGACTGCGTGCTTGCTTCGGTCTGTGGAGAGGAGGATCAGGTCGCAACGAGCGACCCGGCGCTGGCGGCGATGCTCCGCGCCGAGTCGTTGGGCCTGCTCTCCCTGCCTGACTCTGCGGGCGTTCGCCCCTGAACGGGAGATCGTACGCACCCGTCGTATCTGATGACATGAACGACGGCCGCTACATCGTGATCGGGCTGCGAAGATCCGGGCTCGCCGCCTGCGAGGCAATCGCCCGCGTGTGGCCCGGCGCTCGGGTGGTTGCGACCGACTCGGCGGCCGACGTCGACGTGGGCAGGCTTTCGGCCGCAGGCGCCGAATACGCCCCGTGGGGTGACGAGCTCGAGCTTTCAGGGGTCTCAGCATTGATCAAGAGTCCAGGCGTTCCCAGCGAGGCGCCGCCGGTGGCCGCTGCCCGCGCGGCCGGCGTTCCCGTGTGGAGCGAGGTCGAGCTGGCAGCCCGCATGCTGCCGAACCCGATCGTGGGCGTCACCGGCACCAACGGCAAGACCACGACGACAGAGCTGATCGGCGCCATGCTGCGAGCGGGCGACGTGCCTGTCGAGGTGGCGGGCAACGTCGGCCGCGCCCTGTCCGAGCTGCCCGGCCGGGTGGCGCCGGACGCCTGGGTGGCCTGTGAGCTGTCCAGCTTCCAGCTCGAGGACATCGACACCCTGCGCTGCCGTGTTGCGCTGCTGCTGAACCTAGCGCCGGATCACCTCGACCGCCACGGCACCGTCGAGGAGTACGCGCGGTGCAAGCTGCGCATCTTCGAGAACCAGGTGGAGGACGACCTGGCCGTGCTGAATGCCGACGACCCACGCCTGCGCGGCCTCGAGGTGCCCGGCCGTGGGCGCAGGGAGTGGTTCTCGAAGGGCCGGCGCGACGACGTCGACTGGGAGCACGCGACGCTGCGCGGCGACCACAACCTGGAGAACGCCCTGGCAGCGCGCGCCGCCGCCCGGGCCGTCGGCGTATCGGACGACGCCGTGAACGCGGCGCTGCGCGACTTCCAGCCACCGCCGCACCGCATGCAGACCGTTGCCCGTGGCGGCGGTGTCGAGTTCGTCGACGACTCCAAGGCCACCAACCCCGATGCCACCGCCAAGGCGCTCACGGCCTACCGCTCGGGCGTGCGTCTGATCCTCGGCGGGTCGCTCAAGGGCGGCGGGTTCGGGCCCCTGGCTGAGGCCGTGGCCGGTGGACCGGTGGCCGGCGTGTATCTGATCGGCGAGGCGGCGAACGCGATCGCCGCCGCGCTGGACGCCGCCGGCGTGGCCCACGAGCACAGCCGCACGCTCGAGCGCGCCGTGCAGTCGGCCGCCGCCGCTGCCGCCCCGGGGGACGTGGTGCTGCTGTCACCGGCCTGCGCCAGCTTCGACCAGTTCCGCGACTACGCCGACCGCGGAGATCAGTTCGCGCGGATCGCCCGGGAGGTGGCGGGTGGACTTTGAGGCGGTGGAAGCCCGGGCGCTGGCCCGCCGCGTCGCCCGGGCCCGCAACGCCCCGGCGATGGAGTACCACCTGCTGCTCCTGCTCACGCTGGGCCTGGTCGCGTTCGGGCTGATCATGGTGTACAGCGCGTCGTCCGGGACGGCGGTCGTGCACGGCGCAAACCCGATGGCCGCGCTGGTCAGGCAGGCGTCCTACGCGGTGATCGGGATCGCGCTGATGGCCGCTGCCGCGCGTATCCCGTACCGGCGCTGGCGCCCGCTGGTGCCGCTGATCATCCTGTTCAGCATGCTGCTCCTGGTGGCGGTGCTGATCCCGGGCATCGGCGTCCGCTTGAACGGGGCGGCGCGGTGGATCCCGGTGGGGCCGTTCACGATCCAGCCGTCGGAGTTCGCGAAGCTCGGCGTGGTGCTGTTCGCCTCGCAGATACTGGCCTCCCGGCGGCGTCCGCCGTCCACCGTCAAGCAGGTCTTCAACCCGGTCGGCGCGCTGACGCTAATCGTGTGCGTGCTGGTGCTGGCCGAGCCCGACCTGGGCACCACCATCGCCATGGCGCTGATGGTCGCGGGCATCCTGGTGGTGGCCGGGACGCCGCTTCGGGTGCTGCTGGGGATGGGCGCCGCGATGGCCGCCGCAGCGGCCGCCGGGATCTCCCAGAACGCCTACATGCGCGATCGTCTCTTGACCTTCATGCATCCCTGGCACGACGCGGCCGGCGCCGGCTACCAGAACGCTCAGGCGCTGATCGCGCTCGGTTCGGGCGGCATCTGGGGCAAGGGGCTGGGCCAGGGCACCCAGAAGATCAACTACCTGCCGGAGGCCCCGTCGGACATGATCGCCGCCGTGATCGGCGAGGAGCTCGGCCTGATCGGCATCGTGCTGACCGCGCTGGCATTCGCCGCCTTCGCCTTCCTGGGGTTCCGCGTCGCAATGCGCTGCCGCGACCCGTTCGGGCGCTTCCTGGCCACCGGGATCACATGCCTGGTGGTGGGCCAGGCGGTGGTCAACCTGGGCGCGGTGCTCGGTTTCCTGCCCCTGACAGGCGTTCCGCTGCCGCTGATAAGCTCGGGTGGATCCAGCCTGGTTGTGTTCCTGACGATGGCGGGCATTCTGCTCAATGTCGCCGAGGCAGCACCGGCCACAGCCGCCGTGGCGCCGTCACGCAGGCCGGCCGACACCAATGCCGAACACGAACCGAAGCCAACCACCAAGCGCCCAGCCCAGCGACGAGCCGGTGCGGGTGCTGATCGCCGCCGGGGGAACCGCCGGACACGTCGTCCCGGCGCTGGCGGTGGCCGACGAGCTGTCGGATAGAGGCGCTGAGGTGGTGTTCGCGGGCACGGCCGACCGCATCGAGGCGCGCCTGGTGCCCGCCGCCGGCTATCCGCTGCACACGTTCCGCGTCAAGGGCCTGACCCGGCGCGTGTCGCCGGCCATGATCGAGGCGGCCGGGCTGGCCGCGCTGGCTCCTGCCACCTGCCTGCGCATGCTGCGCAGCCTGCGCCCGCAGGTGGTGTTCGGCGGCGGCTACGTGGGCGGGCCGATGTTCGCGGCCGCGGCCGGGCTGCGCATTCCAGCCGCGCTGTTCGAGGTCGACGCCCACATGGGCCTGGCCAACCGGCTCTCGTCGCCGATCGTGCGCCGGGTGTTCCTGGCCTTCCCGATCCATGGCCTGAACCCGCCGCACAACGTGGTCACCGGCCGCCCCGTGCCGAGGTCGGTGCTCGACGCGACCCGCGAGCAGGGGCGATCCGAGTTCGGGCTGCCCGCCGACGACCGGCACGTGGTCGTGGTGATGGGTGGGAGCCTGGGCGCGAACTCGCTGAACATGGCGGCGGTGGAGGCCTGGGCCGACAACGATCCCGGCTTCACGGTGGTCAACATCACCGGTGCCCACGACTTCCCGCGACTTGCCAAGCGAGCCACGCCGCACTACCGCGTGATCGAGTACACGCAGTCGCTGGGCCCGCTGCTGGCCGCCGCCGACCTGGTGGTGTCGCGCGCCGGCGGGTCGGTGTTCGAGATCGCCGCGGCCGGCCGGCCTGCCATCCTGGTGCCGTCGCCCAACGTGACAGCCGACCACCAGACCCCCAATGCCGAGTACCTGACCGACGGTGGCGCTGCGATTGCGATGCGCGACGCCGAGTTGACGCCGCACCGCCTGGCCCGCGAGGTGTCGGCGCTGCTGGACAGTCCGTCCAGGCTGGAGGGCATGGGGCTGGCGGCGAGGAGGCTGGCCCGGCCCGATGCCGCGCCGGTGATCGCCTCGCAGCTTCTGGAGATGGCGCGTTGAACGGATTCGGCGGCCGCCGCCTGCATCTGATCGGGGTCGGCGGTGCGGGGATGTCGGCGCTGGCCACGGTCGCCTATGCGTGGGGAGCAGACGTCACGGGCTGCGACCGCGCCGCCTCGAGCTATGTCGACCGGCTGCGCCGGTTCGGGATCGACGTGGTGGAGGGGCACGACCCGGCCCACCTGGACGGCGACCCGGAGGTCGTCGTCAGCGCCGCCGTGGACGAGCAGCTGGATGAGCTGGTGGAGGCCCGCGGACGCGGCCTGAGCGTGCTGCGGCGGGCCGAGCTGCTGGCCGAGATGGTGGCCGCGCGGCGGTCGATCTGCGTGGCCGGCGCGCACGGCAAGACCACCACCACCGCCATGGTCGCGTTCGTGGCCCAGCGCCTGGGACTCGACCCCACCTTCCTGATCGGCGGCGAGGTGCCGCAGCTCGGTGGCAACGCCGGCCCGGGTGGAGGGGAGCTGCTGGTGGCCGAGGCCGATGAATCCGACGGCTCGCTGGCGCTGCTGCGCCCGACGGTCGCGGTGGTGACGAACATCGAACTCGACCATCACGCCCATTTCGACTCGGAGCAGGAGCTGCGCGACCTGTTCGCCGGCTGGGCGGCCTCGGTGCCCAAGGAGGGCGCGGTGCTGCTGGGGGACGGGGTGGATCTGCCGTTCACCGCGGCAACGTCCGCGCGATTCGGGTTCTCCCCGGGGGCGGACTGGCACATCTCCGGGCTCGAGCTGTCCGGCCCCCGCAGCGGGTTCTGGCTGTCGACTCCCGACTCCACGCCGCTGCATGTGACGCTGCGGGTGCCGGGAGCGCACAACGCGCAGAACGCCGCGGGCGCGATCGCGGCGCTGCACGCGGCCGGCGTCGATGCCGCCGATGCCGCCGTCTTGATCGCCGACTTCCGGGGCGCCGGGCGCCGCTTCGAGCGCCGCGGAGAGCGCCGCGGGGTGGCCGTGGTGGACGACTACGCGCACCACCCGACCGAGCTCGAGGCGGCCATCGCCACCGCGCGCACGCAGCACCCGCGGCGGGTCGTGGTGTGCTTCCAGCCGCACCTGTACACGCGCACGGCGGCCCTGGCCGGCCGCTTTGGCGCCGCACTGGCCCAGGCCGACGAGGCCGTGGTGACGGAGATCTATGCCGCCCGTGAGCAGCCGCTGCCGGGTGTCACCGCGAAGCTGGTGGTGGACGCCGCCAGCGAGCGCCGGCCGGGCATGCCGCTGGCCTACTCGCGGTCGCTGGAGGAGGCGGCTGACTACCTGCGCGGACGCCTGCGTGACGGCGACCTGGTGCTGACGGTGGGCGCGGGCGACGTGCGCCGGGTCGGCGATCTGCTCCTGGCATGACGGAGGGGCCGGCGCTCGAAGCCGACTATCCACTCGCCCGCCTGACCAGTGTCGGCGTTGGCGGGCCAGCGAGGTGGTTCGCGCAGCCGGGCAGTGTGGAGGAACTGGCCGAGGTGCTGGGCTGGGCGGCCGAGCGGGCGCTGGCGGTGGCGACCGTCGGCCTGGGCTCCAACATGCTGGCAGCCGACTCGGGATTCGAGGGGCTGGTGGTGCGCCTGGCCGGCGAGCTGGCGGCCGTGACCCGCGACGGGCACCGGATCGTGTGCGGGGGCGGGGCATCGCTGGCCGTGGTGGTGCGGCGGAGCCGGGAGTGGGCGCTGGCCGGGATCGAGTTCGGCTGTGCCATCCCCGGCACGGTGGGCGGTGCGGTGCGGATGAACGCGGGCGCCTACGGGAGCGACATGTCCGCCGTCCTGGAGCGCGCGCGGGTGATCTCGGCTGCGGGCGACCTGACGGGCGGCCCGGCGCAGCTGGGGCTTCGCTACCGGCACTCCGACCTCGTCGACGGCCAGGTGGTGGCCGAGGCGGTGCTCGCGCTCGAGCCCAGCGACCCTGACGTGGTGAGCGCCACCATCCGCGATCTGCAGCAGCGCCGGCGCGAGGCCCAGCCGTCCAAGGTGCGCACCTTCGGCAGCGTGTGGAAGAACCCGGATCCCGAGCGCACGGCCGGCAGGCTGCTGGACGAGTGCGGCCTGCGCGGGCACCAGATCGGCGGCGCCCGCATCTCGCCGGTGCATGCGAATTTCATCGAGAACACGGGCGACGCCACGGCGGCCGACGTGATCGCGCTGATGGCCGAGGCGCGGCGGCGGGCCCGCGAGCGGTTCGGCGTCGAACTGGAGCACGAGGTGCGGATGCTGGGCGACATCCACCTGCCGGACGACTAGCAGGCACGGTGTGCCGGCAGGATCGCCGCAGTTGCGGTCGAACATGCCGGGAATGGCCCTGGCTGCGCCGTCAGATCCCATCCTGCTGGCCCGCCGGCGTGCGCTCTCGCGTGCACGCGGGAGACGGCGGCTGACGCTTCTGGCCTGTGTGTTCGGGATGATCGCCGCGGTCGCGGGCTATCAGCTCCTCAAGGCCTCGTCGGTGTTCGCGGTGCGCTCGATCGTCGTGCGCGGCGGGACGCCCGCGCTGGACTCGCAGGTGCGCGCGGCGATGGCGGACGCCGTGTCCGGGCGCAACCTGCTGGCGGTGAACACCTCGCCGCTGCGGGCGAGCATCCTGCGCATCCCGTACGTGAAGGCGGCGCGGGTCGACCGCGCCTTCCCCAACACGCTCGCGGTCACGCTGCTGGTCGAGCGGCCTGCCGTGGTGGCCACATCGGGGCACTCGTCGTGGCTGATCTCCTCGGACGGGCGCGTGCTCGCCCAGGCCAAGCAGGTTCGGAAGTTGCACCTTCCGCGGGCGCTGCTTCCATCGGGGCTCGCGCTCAAGGTGGGCACGGTGGCCCGCCAGCACTCCGTGGTCGTCGCCCTGCACGCCCTCGCCGACACGCCGGCCTGGTTCGTCCGCCAGACCGGAAAGATCGCCGAGGTGGTGGCTCAGCCGTCGCAGCCGCTGACGCTCGTGCTGCGGGGTGGTCCGCAGGTGCGGCTGGGCTCTCCTGACCAGCTGGACGTGAAGTTGCAGGTGGCGGCTCGGCTGCTCGGCACCCAGCACGCCGGATCGCTGGCGTACGTCGACGTGTCTGCGCCAACGCGGCCGGCGCTCAAGTTCAAGGGCTAACTCTCAACTAGAGGTCAAGACTCGGCAGGGTGAGGTTCCACTTGACAGCGAGACAGGCTCCCGGTACGCTCTTCACCGCAGCCCCGTGGTCGGCCTCTCATTTCCCTGCCGACACGCGGGCTTGCCGTGTTTATGGGATCCAAACCGTCAACGAGAGGGTTAGGTCGAGATTCGGGCCGGCGAGTGCCGGCGACCGGAGGTTCAGCATGAGAGACCAGAGCGGGAATTACCTGGCGGTCATCAAGGTCGTTGGTGTCGGCGGCGGGGGCACCAACGCCGTCAACCGCATGGTGGACGCCGGGCTGCGCGGTGTCGAGTTCATCGCCGTCAACACCGACGCCCAGGCGCTGCTCATGTGCGACGCCGACGTGAAGATCCACATCGGCTCCAAGATCACCCGCGGGCTGGGGGCCGGCGCCGACCCGGCCATTGGACAGGAGGCGGCGACCGAGAGCCGCGATGAGCTGAAGGAGGCGCTGAAGGGCGCCGACATGGTGTTCGTGACGGCCGGCAAGGGCGGCGGCACCGGCACCGGCGCCGCACCGGTGATCGCAGAGATCGCCCGCGAGCTGGGCGCGCTCACGGTGGGCGTGGTGACGCGGCCGTTCGGGTTCGAGGGACGCAAGCGCGCCGACCAGGCTGACCAGGGCATCCGCCAGCTGCGTGACAAGGTCGACACCCTGATCATCATTCCCAACGACCGCCTGCTGCAGGTGGTCGAGAAGCGCACCTCCATCGTCGACGCCTTCCGCATCGCCGATGACGTGCTGCGCCAGGGCGTGCAGGGCATCACCGACCTGATCACCGTGCCCGGGCTGATCAACCTCGACTTCGCGGACGTGCGAACGATCATGCGACAGGCCGGATCGGCCCTGATGGGCATCGGCGTGGCGGGCGGTGAGAACCGCGCATCCGAGGCCGCGCGGGCGGCCATCTCATCGCCCCTGCTCGAAGCCTCCGTGGAGGGCGCCACCGGCATCCTGCTGAACATCACGGGCGGCTCCGACCTCGGCCTTTTCGAGGTCAACGAGGCGGCTGAGATCATCGGCAGCGCGGCGGACTCCGACGCCAACATCATCTTCGGCGCGGTGATCGACGAGTCGCTGGGTGACCAGGTGCGGGTGACCGTGATCGCGACCGGGTTCGACCGCCAGGCGGTCGACCGGCCGGCGGCGCTGTTCGCGGCCGCCGGCGGCGAGCGACAGCCGCCCCGCGACGATCGCCCCGCGCCCGGACCGGTGCCCGGCGACGCGCTCGAGGTGCCGTCCTTCCTCCGCGAGGAGTAGCCGCCGTCGCCAGGCGCCGGCCGTCGGCTCAATCTCCGCGAGAGATGAAGAGCGCCGCGCGCTCGCGCTCCAGTGCCGCGGCTGCTCGCTCGAGCGCCGCGCCTCGACGCTCGAATTCTGCCAGTTCATGATCGCCGGCGGTGGCGAACCGGGTTGCGAGGTCATCATGTCGCTCGGCCGCCTCCTCGTGCCGTGCGGCCGACTGCAGGTGTCGCTCCGAGTGCGGTTGGTCGATCACGCAGCACAGCGTACCGATGGCCGGCCGCGGTGCGGTTCCGCCACCCCCCGGGAAGCTGTCAGGCCGTCGGCAGGCTGAGCGTCGCCGTCGTCCCGCGACCGGGAGCCGAGTCGATGTCGAGCTGCCCGCCGGCCAGCTCGATCCGCCCCCGCATCGCCTCCAGGGACGAGAACGCAGGCGACCCGCCGCCCGCCAGCACGGACTCGACATCGAAGCCGACACCATCGTCCTCCACGCGGCCGATCAGGTCGCCGTCGCGCTCGGACAGCTCCACCGCCAGGCTGCGGGCGCTGGAGTGCGCGCCGGCGTTCGCGATCAGCCCGCACATCGTCCGGTACACCAGTGCCTCCACCGGCTGGGGATAGCGGCCCACGTCGGCCCGCACGGTGACGGTGAAGCCCTGGTCGCGGGCGGCCTGCTCGGCCGCGCCGCGCACTGCCGGGCCCAGACCTCCGAGGTCGAGCAGGGGCGGCCGCAGCTCGAACAACAGGCGCCGCGCGCGTTCAGTGGTGGTGGCGAGCGTCGCCCGCGCCTGCGCCGCGGTGCGGGAGGCCGTCTCGGGATCGCCCCGGCTGGCCGCCTTGACCACCCGGTCCAGCGTGATCAGGATGGCCGCCATCTCCTGCACGGTGTCGTCGTGCAGCTCGCTGGCGATCCGCTCCCGCTC
>JBQCGJ010000229.1:0-23506 GCA_051955775.1 Gaiellales bacterium
AGCCGCTGGCTGCAGGTGCCGCCCGGGCGATGACGACGGGCACGCGGGCGGCCGAGATGGCGCTGCGCCTGAGCTATGCCGGACTGCCGCCTGAGCGGCTGGACGTCGTCGGCGATTCCGGCCGGGCGCTCGACCGGGCCGTCTCGGCGGGAGACGGCCCGGTGTACGTGCTGGCAACATACACAGCGATGCTCGAATTGCGCAGCCTGCTCGTGGACCGCGGTGCGGCCCGGCCCTACTGGGAGGTCGCACCGGCATGAGCCTCTGCTGCGGCTGGTCTGCGGCCTCGCGACGAGGCTCATGCCGGAGTGACCTCCATTGGGAGGCCGCATGAACGCGCCGGGGGCGCTTCGGGTCGCCCACCTGTATCCCGAGCACCTGAACATCTACGCCGACCGGGGCAACATGATGGTGCTGGCCCGGCGTTGCCAGCTGCGCGGCCTCGGCTTCGAGCTGGTGGGCTGCGGGCTGGGAGACCCGCTGCCGGACGCCGACCTGTACTACCTCGGCGGCGGCCAGGACCGCGACCAGGCGTTGATCGCGGATGACCTCGTGGGCCGCGCGGACGATCTGCGATCCGCAGTGGAGCGGGGAGCGCATGTGCTCGGGGTGTGCGGCGGGTATCAGATGCTCGGCACGTCCTACCGCGGCCAGCACGGCGAGCAGATCCCGGGGGTCGGGCTGGTCGATCTGGCCACCGAGGCCGGCCCCACCCGGATGATCGGGAACATCGCCATCGAGTGCGAGCTGGACAGCGTCGCGCGGGTCGTGGTCGGGTTCGAGAACCACGCCGGGCGAACCTGGCTGGGGCCGGGGGTGCGGCCGCTGGGACGGGTGCTGCACGGGCATGGCAACAACGGACGTGACGGCGGCGAGGGAGTGCTGCACGGGAACATCGTGGGCACGTACATCCACGGGCCGCTCTTGCCCAAGAATCCCGAGCTGGCGGACTGGCTGATCGGGAGGGCTGTTCAGCGCCGTCTGGGGCCGCTCGAGCTGCAGCCGCTGGACGATCGGCTGGCCCGCGAGGCCCACCGGGTCGCGCTGGCGCTACCGGCGAGCTGAAGAAGGAGCGGTGTCAGACACTCCTTGAGGAGGGGTCTGACCCCGCTGTGTTCTTCCGGCCTGACACCGCTCCTTATCTGGTCCACAGCTCGCCGAGATGCACGAAGGGATCGCCCGGACGCCATCGCTCCAGGAACCGGTGGATCGGCGGGCGCAGGTCGATCGTGGCCAGCTCGGTGCGCGGGATCAGGCCGTGGCCGTGGATGCTGCCGTCGTCCGAGGCCACCCGCTCCAGGCGGTGGCCCGCCGCATCTGCGTGGAACAGGATGTGCACGACGTGCTTGCGCGGCATGGTGCCGGCCGGCGCGATCGACTCCACGATCGCGATCGGCCCCTCGAACGTCATACCGACCAGGCCGGTCTCCTCGCGCAGCTCACGGGCCAGCGCGTCGCGCAGCGACTCGCCGGGCTCCACCCCGCCGCCCGGCATCAGCCAGTAACCGCGGTCGTCCTTGCGCTGCTTGCAAAGGAGCATGGTCTCGCCGCTCGTGATCACGGCGCCGACGCGTATCCGCGGACCCTCGCTCACCGCGGCTCGCGCACCGCGGAGGAGCCGAAGCCGCGGTGCGACCGCTCCGAGCCGGGCAGCTCGTCGACCTCCTGCACCTCGACATCGGGCAGGCGCAGCACGACGAGCTGCGCGATGCGGTCGCCGCTTCTGATCTCGAACGGCCGCCGGTCGGTGTTCAGCAGCACCACTCGCAGCTCGCCCCGGTAGCCGGCGTCGATCAGCCCCGGGGAGTTGACGATGGCGATGCCGTTGCGTGCGGCCAGCCCCGATCGGGGCTGCACGAAGCCGGCGTGCCCGTCGGGGATCGCGACCGCCAGCCCGGTGCCCACCACTCGCCGTTCGCCGGGCTCCAGCACGGCGTCCTCGACGCTGGCCAGGTCCAGCCCGGCGTCGCCGGGGTAGGCGCCGGCGGGGAGTTGCGCGTCCGGGTGCAGCCGGCGCACTAGGAGTTCGGTCACATCAGCCGTCCACGCGATAGTCGGCGTATCGCGCGAGCAGGTGGCGTGGCAGGCGCGCGCGCACCAGCACGCCGCGGTCCGAGTCCTCGCGCTCGGTGATGGGAGCGCCGGAGGAGTACAGCGCCGACAGCTCCGACCCGCGGCTGTGCGGCACCAGCAGCCGCACGTCCACGAACCGGTCGGCGAAGAACTCGGCCACCCGGTGCTTCAGCTCGTCCAGGTTCTCGCCGGTCTCGGCCGAGATGGCGACCGCCTCGGGGAAGCGGTTTCGCAACCGCCGGCGGCTGACCTCGTCCAGCAGGTCGATCTTGTTCAGGACGAGGATCCGCGGCAGGTCGGCAGCCCCGATCTCCTCCAGCACCGCGATCACGTCGCCCAGCTGGCGGTTCAGCTCCTCCTCGCCGGCGGCGGCGTCGGCCACCAGCAGGATCAGGTCACCCGCCAGCGTCTCCTCGAGCGTGGCCGCAAACGCCTCGACCAGGCTGTGCGGGAGCTTGCGGATGAAGCCCACGGTGTCGGTCACCAGGTACGCGCGGCCGTCCTCGCTGAACGCCCGGGTGGTCGGGTCGAGCGTCTCGAACAGGCGGTTGTCGACGCTCACGTGGGCGCCGGTGAGGGCGTTCAGCAGCGTCGACTTGCCGACGTTGGTGTAGCCCGCGAGGGAGACCGCGGGCACGGCGTTGCGGGCCCGCTGCTTGCGCATCAGCGCGCGCTGGCCCGCCACGTCGCGCAGCCGGCGGTTGAGCAGCGACACCCGCTGACGGGCCAGCCGGCGGTCGGTCTCGAGCTGTGACTCGCCGGGCCCGCGGGTGCCGACGCCGCCGCCCAGGCGCTCGAGGTGCTTCCACATCCCGCGCATCCGCTGGAGGTTGTATTCGAGCTGGGCCAGCTCGACCTGGAGTTTGCCCTCGGCGGTGTGGGCGTGCTGCGCGAAGATGTCGAGGATGACGGCGGTGCGGTCGACCACCCGCATCTGCAGCGCGTCCTCGAGCCGCCGCTGCTGGCGCGGCGTCAGCTCGTCGTCGCAGGCAACGACCTCGGCCGACACCTCGCCGCACAGCTGCTTCAGCTCGTCCAGCTTGCCCTTGCCGACATAGGTCGACGGGTCCGGCGCGGGACGCCGCTGGACGAGTGTGGCCTCGGTCTCGACCATGGCCGTGCGCAGCAGCTCGCGCATCTCGTCGAGCGCCCGGTCACCCTCGTCTGCCGACCGTGTGGTGGCGATCACGACCGCCCGCTCAGGGGCGGCCTCGACGCGTCCGTCGGGCGCTGGGTCCATTCGCACAAGTATAGGAAACCCACTGCTCCGGGGCCCGGCCGGGAGGGAAAGTTCAGCCCAGCCGCAGGTGCTGCTCGATGCGGCCCATGGCCTCCTTGAGGCGCTCGTCGGGCAGCGTCAGCGACAGCCGCACGTATCCCTCGCCGTTGGGGCCGTATGACGACCCGGGCGAGACCACCACGGCCGCCTGCTCCAGCACCAGCTCGGTGAACGAGACCGAGGTGTGCCCCTCCGGCACCGGCACCCAGATGTAGATCGTGCCCCTGGGGGGCTCGACGGTGATCCCGGCCGCGGCCAGCGCGTCGATCACCCAGTCACGCCGCCGGCGGTAGATCTCGCACATCCGGTCGATGTGCGCCTGGCCGTCCGCGAGCGCCTCGATGGCCGCCATCTGCACCGCCTCGAACATCCCCGAGTCGAGGTTGGTCTTCAGCTTCCACAGCCCGGCCAGCATGTCCGCGTTGCCCACCGCGGCGCCCACCCGCCAGCCCGTCATGTTGTACGCCTTGCTGAACGAGAAGATCTCGATCCCCGCCTCGCGTGCCCCTTCGGTGGCCAGGAAGCTGGGCGCCACATAGCCGTCGAAGGTGATCTCGGAGTAGGCGTTGTCGTGCACGATGGGCACGCCTCGCCGGTGCCCGAACTCGGTCAGGCGGGCGAAGAAGTCGTCCTCGATCACCGCCCCGGTGGGGTTGTTCGGGTAGTTGCAGAAGAGCAGGTTGGCGCGGTCCGAGACCGCGGCCGGGATCCCGTCCAGGTTGGGCTGGAAACGGTGCTCGGCGGTCAGCGGCATGAGCACCGGCTCGGCGCCGGCCAGGATGGCGCCGGAGGTGTACACCGGATACCCGGGGTCGGCCGCCAGGCACACGTCGCCGGGGTCAAGCATGGACAGGCACACGTGCGACACGCCGTCCTTGCCGCCCAGCACCGGCAGCACCTCCCGGTCGGGGTCGAGCGTCACGCCGAACCGGCGCTGGTAGAACGCCGCCACCGCCTCCCTGAACGCGGCCCGGCCACGGTTGGACGGGTACTGGTGCGTGTCGGGGAGCGCCACCTGCCGCTGGGCCGCGGCCACCACCGGCTCGAGCGTGGGCAGGTCGGGGTCGCCGATGCCGAGCGAGATCACGTCGACGCCGGCCGCCCGCCGCTCCTCGATCTTCCGCTCCAGCTCGGCGAACAGGTACGGCGGCAACTGCTCCACCCGGGAGGCGATGCGCATCAGGAATGCTCCGTGAAAGCGGGATCGAACTCACCGGACAGCACCGGCTCGACCGGCCCGGTCAGCCGCACCCGCATGTCGGCGGAGATCTCGACCACAAGCAGACCGCCGTCCGCGTGCACGGTCACCGGGCTGCGCGCGTCTCCGGCGGTCACGGCGGCCACCGCGGCCGCGCTCGAGCCGGAGCCGGACGAGAGCGTCTCCCCCGCCCCCCGCTCCCACACGCGCATGCGGATGTCGTGCTCGCCCAGCGGGCGGTAGAACTCCACGTTCACCCGGTTGGGAAACCACGGGTGGCGCTCGATCGGCGCACCGACGGCGGCCAGGTCGAGCTCGTCCACGTCGTCCGCGCGGATCACGCAGTGCGGGTTGCCGAGGTTGACGAAGGTGTAGGCGGGCGCCGGAGGATCACCGTCGTCCGGCCGGTGGTCGGACCCGTCGAACACCGCCTCGCCGGCGTCGACGGTGACGCTGCCCTCCTCGACGATGCCCGCCACCACGCCCTTCTCGGTCTCAATCGACAGCTCCCGCAGTCCGTCCCGGCGGGCCAGGTAGCCGACGGCGATCCGGCTGCCGTTGCCGGAGAACTCGGCCAGCCCGCCGTCGGGGTTGTAGATGCGCACGCGCGCGTGGGCGACGCTGGAGGGCAGGATCTCCAGGATGCCGTCCGATCCGGCGCCCAGATCGGGGTGGCAGATGCGGGCGACGAGCGCCGCCGGCATCCGCTCCGTGGGGCCGCCGGCCTCCATCACCAGATAGGCGTTGCCCGCGCCGTGCCACTTCTCGAATCGCATGGCGCGGAAGCCTACCGGCGGCCTGGCGTCACAGGTTGAGGAGGTGGATGACCACGAGCAGCCCGCACAACACGAGGCACACCAGCGCGAAGCCGATCACGATCGGCCAGGTCGTGGGAATGCCGGCCACCAGCAGCAACCCTGCGACCAGCGCGGCCCCGATCAGCGGCACCCGGTGCACCGTATGCGGGCGTGCGTTCAGCAGCCGGGAGCCGGCCCGGTCGACCAGTAACAGGGCTGCCGCCAGGGTGCCCAGGAGCAGCGCGGCCACGATCACCGAGCCCGTCAGCCACCGCTGCCACGCCAGATAGCCGCCCAGCGCGGCGCCCAGGATGACGCTCACGATCACGACCACGGGCGCCGCCGCGGCCACCAGCACGAGCGCGTCGCGCGCCTCTCGCACCGCATCGTGTTCGCGCCGAGACCGGCTCACAGCAGTGCCGCCACATCACGCGCCACCGCGCCGGGGTCGCGGTCCGCATCGATCACCCGCATGCCGGGCAGCTTGCGCATCCACGTGCGCTGCCGCTTGGCGTAGCGGCGGGTGCGCACGTCGAGCCGGCGGATCGCCTCGTTGCGGTCGATCTCGCCGTGCAGGAGCGCGGTCACGTCCTGCAGGCCGTGGATGCGAGCCGCCGTGTGCGAGAACGCGTGCGCGGCCAGCGCGGCCCGCACCTCGGCCTCCACCCCGGCCTCGAACATGGCCCGCGTGCGTGCGGCGATCCGCGCCGTCACCGCCCCCGCGTCCACGTCCAGCCCGACCAGCACGGTCGGCAGCCGGTGATCGGCGCTCCACAGGCGGTCGTCGGCGGGCGCCAGGCTGAATCCAGCCTCGGCCAGCTCGAGCGCGCGCACCACGCGCCGGCGGTCATTCGGGTGCACCGCCGCGGCCGCCACCGGGTCGCGTTCGACCAGCAGCGCGTGAGCGGCGTCCGCTCCCGCCCGGTCGTACAGCGACCCCATCCGCTCGCGGGCGCCGTCTGCCGGCTGCGGCGGCGGCGGCATCTCGGCCAGTGCGGCGCGCATATACAGTCCGCTGCCACCTGCGACCACGGCCGTCCTGCCCCGCGTCAGCACGTCGTCGATCGCCGCCTGGGCGAGCTGGCCGAACTCGGCCACCGACCCCTCGTGCTCGGGCGGCCACACGCCGACCAGGTGGTGCCGAACCCGCTGCTGGTCCTCCGGGGACGGCTGGTTGGTCAGGATCGGCAGCCCGCTGTAGGCCTGCATGGCGTCGCAGGACACGATCTCGCCGCCCACCAGCTCGGCCAGCGCCATGGCGACCGCGCTCTTGCCCGACGCCGTGGGGCCGAAGATGGCCACGACCGGATGATCTCCGCGCATTTCTATGCCGCGACGGTCTGGTGCAGGCGGCCGGCCAGCGTCTGGCTGGTCGATCCGGTCACGAGCACGTCCACCAGCGTGCCCGCCTCGGCGCTGCCGGTGAAGTTGACCGCCTTGTTGGTGCGCGTGCGCCCGCGAACGACGGCCGGGTCGGTGCGGCTCGGTCCCTCCACCAGCACCTCCTGCACGCTGCCCACGAGGGCGGCGTTGTGCCGGGCCGCATGCAGTTGGACGAGGTCGACCAGGCGCTGGATGCGCTCCCGCTTGACCTCGTCCGGCACCTGATCGGGCATGGCGGCCGCCTCGGTGCCGCGGCGCGGCGAGTAGATGAAGGTGAACGCGTGGTCGTACGACACCTCGTCCACCAGCGACAGCGTGTCCGCGAACTCCCCCTCGGTCTCGCCGGGGAAGCCGACGATGATGTCGGTGGTCAACGCAATGCCCGGGATGCCGTCTCGGATCCGCTCCACCAGCCCCAGGTAGCGCTCGCGGGAGTAGGTGCGCCGCATCGCCTTGAGCACGCGCGTCGAGCCCGACTGGACGGGCAGGTGCAGGTGCTCGCACACGGCTTCGCATTCGGCCATGGCGGAGATCACGTCGTCGCGCATGTCCTTGGGATGCGGGCTCGTGTAGCGGATCCGGCTCAGCCCGTCGATCGCATCCAGCGAACGCAGCAGCTTCGCGAAGCTGGTGTCCACGGCCGGACGCAGGTCGCGGCCGTAGGAGTTCACGTTCTGGCCCAGCAGTGTCAGCTCGCGCACCCCGTCGGCCACCAGCGCGGCGGTCTCGCGCACGAGGTCGTCCGGGTGCCGGCTGCGCTCCCGGCCGCGCACGCTGGGCACGATGCAGTAGGCGCAGTTGCAGTTGCAGCCGGTGGAGATCTGGAGCCAGCCCTGGTATGCCCGATCCCGCTTGACGGGCAGGTCGCCGGCGAAGTTGTCGAACGTCGAGAAGTGGCCGCGCGGCACGTCGCCACCGGCCGCGATGTAGTCGCCCAGGCGGTGGATGTTGCCCGGGCCGAATGCGAGGTCGACGAACGGGTAGCGCTCGAACAGTTCGTCCTTCATCGACTCCGACCAGCAGCCGCCGACCACGATCACCTTGTCGGGGTCGCGCTGCTTGGCCGCCCGTGCGTCCATCAGGTGGGCCACCAGCCGGTCGTCGGCCTTCTCACGGATCGTGCAGGTGTTGAAGACCAGGAAGTCGGCCGCCTCGGGATCGGCCGCCTCGCCCAGCCCGAGCGACTCCAGCAGGCCCTTGATGCGCTCCGAGTCGTGGACGTTCATCTGGCAGCCGAAGGTGGTCACGGAGTAGGTCTTCACGGAGCCGAACTCTAACGGGGGTGGAGTACAGTGCGGCCATGCCCGACAAGCACCGAAAACACCGTCGCAAGATCGCCCTCCTGGCGGCGGGGCTGACAGCGGCCGCCGTGGTCAAGGAGCTGCGAAAGCCGCCCGACAAGCGCACGTGGCACGGGCGCCTGGGCGGCGCTCTCCCATACGACTTCCGGATTCCCACGGTGAAGCGTGCGCGTTCGCGGTGGTGGAACCCCGACGCGCCCTACCTCACGCCGCGCGTGTTCGGCGTGGGCTGGGACCTGAACGTGGGCCGGATCGTGGACGAGGCCCGGCGCGTCGCGCACCGCTGAGTTGTAAAGACGCCACCCCGGTACCCGGTACCGGTTTCGTCAGCGAGCGGTGTCAGACACCGTCACGTAACCGTGACGGACGTCAGACACGTAGCCGCTTACTCGCCTGAATAGAACACGTTGCGGGCGGCGTCGCGGGTTGCCGACAGCTCGGTGATGCGCTCCCGCCGGTCCTTCGGCAGTGCATCGGCGATCGCCAGCAGCATCGCCTCACGGGCAGACAGCCGGCACGCGGTCTCGTCGTGCGCGTCGGGGTCGACCCACACCGCCACCAGGAGCACCACGTCGTCCGCATCGGCCGCATCGAGCAGGCCCTGGTCCACCGCGTCCAGCACGCCCTGCCCAATCCCCAGCTGGGCCGCCCCCCAGGTGATCAGCCCGTGCAGCTCGGACTCCACGGTGGCCTTGTTCTTCATCACGGTCACCGGCCGCACGGCGTTGCCGGCGCCCAGGCAGACGACGACCGGAGCATGGCCCTCGTCCGGAACCGCCAGCGCGACCGCCGCCGCCGACGCGGTCGCAGATCCGCGGCGGGCGAGCACCACGTTGATATGGCTGCCGTTGGGCACCTCGCCCGCCCACGCCTCGCCGATCGCGCCGTCCAGCTCATCCACGCGTGCCATCCCCCACCTCCTCGTCGAACTCGATCACCGTGCGAAACGCCGACCCCGAACGCAGAAGCTCGAACGCCTCGCCGATCTGCTCCAGCCGCATGCGGTGGCTGATCAGCCGGTCGAGCGGCAGGCGGCCGCGACGGTACGCGTCCAGGATCACCGGGAAGTCACGGTCCGGGCGCGCCGAGCCGTACAGCGCGCCGATCACGCGCCGCTCCATGCGCGGGATCGAACGCGCCGGCAGCGGCAGCACCGCGTCCTCGGCCGGGATCCCGATCAGCACCGCCGCGCCGCGCTGGCGGGTGGACAGGAACGCCGCCAGCATCGCCTCGGGCCGGCCGGTGGCCTCGAACGCGAAGTCCACCCCTCCCCCGGTCTGCTCCCGCACCGCCTCTCCGGTGGCCTCCGGGCTGCCCTGCCACTCCACGGCCGCCGTGGCGCCGAACTCCAGCGCGGCCTGCGCCTTGGCCAGGCTGATGTCGACCGCCGTCACCGATCCCGCGCCGGCCGCTGCGGCACCCATCACCGCCGACAGCCCCACGCCGCCGCAGCCGACCACCGCCACCCGGTCGCCCGGCCGCACCCCGGCCGACCGCCACGCCGCACACACGCCGGTGGTAACCGCGCATCCGACCAGCGCGGCGATCGCAAACGGGACGTCGGCGGCGATCGGCACACAGGCCCGCTCGGGCACCACCGCCCGCTCCGCGAACGTGGACAGGAGGGAGTAGTGGTACACCGGATGCCCGTCGTCCGAGAGCCTGGTGGTGCCGTCCATCAGTCCGCCCGCGTCCATCGCCGGCCACGCCGCCTGGCACAGCTGCGGCAGGTCGCGCAGGCAGCTCTCGCACACCCCGCAGTACGGCGCCCAGGACAGCGCCACCCTGTCGCCGGGCGAGACCAGCGTGGTGCCGGGCCCGACCGCCTCCACCACGCCCGCACCCTCGTGTCCGAGCACGGCCGGGCAGCGGGTCGCCGCCGTGCCGTCGATCGCGTTCTGGTCGGAATGGCAGACGCCGCTGGCGCGGATCCGCACCAGTACCTCGCGCGGCCCCGGCGGCGCCAGCTCCAGCTCTGCGAGGCGCAGCTCGGCGCCCGTGTCAGGCAGGAGCGCCGCTCGTATCCGCATTCGTCACCTGCAGCCGCCGAAGCTCCTCGACCGGGATATGGCAGCGGATCTCGTGACCCTCGTCCGCCGTTCGCTGCGGCGGCTCCTGCTGCTCGCAGATCTCGCCGACCTTGCGCGGGCACCGCGTGTGGAACACACAACCCGACGGCGGGTTGGCGGCGCTGGGGATCTCGCCGTCCAGCCGGATCCGCTCCGCCCGCTCGCCGTCGATGGACGGCACCGCCGACAGCAGCGCCTCGGTATACGGGTGGTGCGGCCCTCCGAACACGCTCTCCGCCGGGCCGAGCTCCATCAACCGGCCCAGGTAGAGCACTGCGATGCGATCGGACAGGTACCGCACGACCCCCAGGTCGTGGCTGATGAAGAGGTATGTCACTCCCTCTGTGCGCTGCAGCTCGGCCAGCAGGTTGAGGATCGCGGCCTGCACCGAGACGTCCAGCGCCGAGGTCGGCTCGTCGCACACCACCAGCCGCGGGTTGCCCGCGAAGGCGCGGGCGATCGCCACCCGCTGCTTGAGGCCGCCGGAGAGCTGCAGCGGCCGCATGTCCAAGTAGCGCTCGGCCAGCCGCACCTCCGTTGTCAGCTGGAGCAGCCGGGCGCGCAGCGCCTCGCCGCTCAGCCCGGCCAGCTTGGACAACGAACGGCCGATCAGCCGCCGTACCGAGTGCCGCCGGTTGAGCGCCGAGTCCGGGTTCTGGAACACGATCTGGATCGCCTTCACCTGCTGGCGAGAGCGCTTCGCCATGCGGCCCTCGAGTCCCGTGCCTTCGAGCTCGACGGCGGAGCCGGCGTCCGGGCCGGTGAGGCCGAGCAGCACGCGCGCCAGCGTGGTCTTGCCGCTCCCCGACTCGCCGACCAGGCCCAGGATCTCGCCGGGCATGATGTCCAGCTCGACACCGCGCAGGGCCTGCACGTCGACGCCGCTGAACCGGAAGGTCTTGGACAGCTCGCGAAGGCGGATGAGCGGCTCGGCGGCCACCGCGCCGGTGCCCACGACCGCCTCCGGCGAGGTCGCTCGAGGAAGCTCAGGGGCCTGCTCGTGGAAGTGGCAGCGGGCCGTGCGCTGGTCCGCGACCGCGTAGGCCGGCGGGTGCTCGTCCCGGCAGCGCTGCTCGGCGATCGCACAGCGATCGGCGAACACACAGCCCTGAATGTCGGCACCCAGCGCGGGAAGGAATCCGGGGATGGTGTCCAGGCGGCCGTGGTCCTTGCGCCGGCCGCGGCGCGGGATGCAGCGCAGGAGACCCACCGTGTACGGATGTCGCGGCTGCCGGAACACCTCGTTCGCGGGCCCCTCCTCGACCAGCTCACCGGCGTACAGGACGCCCACGCGGTCACACATCCTGGCGATCACGCCCAGGTTGTGGCTGATGAACAGGAGCGACGTGGAGAGCTCCTGGCGGAGCATCGCGACCAGGTCGAGCACTTCGGCTTCGACCGTGGCATCGAGGCCGGTGGTCGGCTCGTCCAGGATCAGCAGGGCCGGCTCAACGGCCAGCGCCATGGCGATCACCACCCGCTGCTGCATGCCGCCCGAGAGCTGATGCGGATAGCGGTCCATGACCGCACCCGGGTCGCTGATGCGCACGCGCTTGAGCGCGTCCTCGGCTCGGTCGACCGCTTCCCGCCGGGCCATCCCACCGACCTCGAACACCTCGGCCACCTGGCGGCCGGTGCGGATCGAGGGGTTCAGTGCACGCGACGGATCCTGGTACACCATCGACACGGTGGTGGCGCGCAGCTTGCGCAGCTCACCGCCCCCCAGCGAGAGCAGGTCGCGGCCGTCGATGGCGATCGACCCACCCGTGACTCGCCCGTTCCGCGGCAGGTAGCGCACGATCGCCAGCGCCGCCGTCGACTTGCCGCAGCCGGACTCCCCGACCAGCCCGTACGACTCGCCGCGGCCGATCGAGAACGTCACGCTGCGCAGCACCTGGCGGTCGGTGCCCCGCACGCGGTAGGCCACGTCCAGGCCCTCGACCGCGAGCGCGTTGGTCGCGCGCGGCGCCTCCACTTCGGCCGCGCTCACCGGTCGACCACCCGCTCGATGGCGTCCGCCATCAGGTTGACGCCGATCACCAGGCTCGCGATCGCGGCGGCGCCGAACAGCACCTCCCACCAGTAGCCGGCCGTGATCACCGTGTAGTTGGTGGCGATGTCGGATCCCCAGTCCGGCGTGGGCGGCTGGATGCCGAACCCCAGGAAGGACAGCGTCGCCACCGCGAAGATCGCGTATCCCAGCCGCACCGTGAACTCCACCAGGATCGGCGCCATCACGTTCGGCAGCAGCTCCGAGAACAGGATGTAGGGCGAGTTCTCGCGTCGCAGGTGCGCGGCCGCGATGTAGTCCAGCTCCCGTTCCGAGACCACCGCCGCGCGCACGGTGCGGCTGATCACCGGCATGAACAGGAGGCCGATGCAGATCGTCATCGTCACGTTGGACTGGCCGATCGCCGTGATCACGAGCAGGGCGGTGATGACCACCGGGAGCACCAGCACGGCCTCGATGATGCGGCTCAGCACATCGTCCACGATCCCGCGGAAGAACCCGGTGATCAGGCCCAGGATCGTGCCCAGGATCGTGCCCAGCACCGTCGCCGTCAAGGCGATCACGATTACGGACCGTGAGCCGGTCAGGACCCGGGAGAAGACATCGCGGCCGATCTGGTCGGTGCCGAACCAGTGCGCCGACGACGGCCCCTTGTTGACGTTCAGGAGGTCCTGGTCGTGGATCGGGTCGTGAGGTGCGATGACGTAGCCGAAGATCGCGCAGAAGAGCCAGAACCCCACCACGACCGCGCCCACCACGAATGTCTTCGAGCGGACGAGCTCGCGCAGCAGCTCCTTGCGGACCTGGCCGACGCCGGCATCGACCGCGCCCGCGGCGGCATCGACGGGCGCGACGGTCATTCGGCGCCGCCCAGTCGCAGCCGCGGGTTGAGCAGCGTGGAGAGGATGTCCGCGACCAGCGTCGCCAGCATGAACACGATGCCCACGGTGAGCACGGCCGCCTCGAGCATCGGGAAGTCCTGCTTGTCGGCCGCCGTGAAGATCAGCGCGCCGATCCCGTTGTAGTGGAACAGCTCCTCGACCACGACCAGGCCGCCGATCAGATAGCCGACCTGGGTGGCGATCACGGCGATCGTCGGCAGCAGCGCGTTTCGCAGCACGTGGCGGCGGATCACCGTCCTGCGGGGCAGGCCCTTGAGGACCGCCGTGCGGGTGTAGTCGGCGTCCAGCGCGGCCATCGTGCCGGCCCGGGCCATCCGCATGATGTAGCCGAACAACACGATCGTGAGCGGAATGGCGGGCATGATCAGGTAGTAGATCTGCGTGAACGGCCCCGATCCCGGTGGCCACGTCGCCTGGTTCGGCAGCACGTTCAGCCACACGCCGAAGATGATGATCAGGAACACGCCGGACACGAACTCCGGCAGCGCCAGACCCGACAGCCCGATCACGCTGATCACGCGGTCGGGCGCCCGTCCGGCGGTCAGCGCGGCGACCACGCCTCCGATGATGGCCAGCGGCACGCACATCAGAAATGCCACCGCCGCCAGCTTCATCGAGTTGACGAGGGCGGTGTGGATGAACGGCGCGATCGGCTGCTGGTAGACGTAGGACGTTCCGAAATCGCCGTGCAGGACGCCGCTCAGCCAGTCCGTGTACTGCGTCAGCAGCGGCCGGTCGACGCCGAGCTGGTGGTTCAGCACGTTGACCGCGCTCTGCTGGGCGAACGGCCCCAGAATGTCCCGTCCGGGATTCCCGGGCAGCACCTGGCCGCCGAAGAACACGAGCACCGTCAGGATCCACAGCGTCACCAGGGCCAACAGCAGTCTCTTGACGATGTACCTGAACATGCTCCTCCCGGAGAGGCCGGCCGGCGACGCGCGGGACGCCGCCGGCCATGCCGGTCGGACCTACATCACATCGCGTACGCCTGCCCGGCGAACATCTGCCCCATGCCGGTTGTCACGATACCGCCGACTGACGGCTTGCTCGCGGACAGCTCGTCGAAGAAGTAGGGGATGATGATCGGCGACTGGTCGAGCAGCAGCCTCTGGATCTTCGCCGCCAGGGTCTTCTGGGTCTGCAGATCGACGGTCGCGACGAACTGCTTGTACAGGCTGTCATATGTCGGGTTCTTGAAGTGCGCGGCGTTCCACGCGCCCTTCGAGGTCAGCGTGGCGTTGAGGAACACGTTCGGCACACCGCGGTGGCCGTAGTCGACCAGGCTCATCTGGCCGGTCAGCCAGTACTTGCTGTAGTACGTGTTCTGGTCTGACACGTTGAGCGTGAGGTTGACGCCGATCTTGGACGCCGACTCCTTGACGATCTGCGCCAGCTGCGGCAGCTCCTGGTAGTTCTCGGTGTACAGCGTGGCGGAGAAGCCGTTGGCATGGCCGGCCTCCTTCAGCAGCTGCTTGGCCTTGACCAGATCCTGCGTCCGCTGCGGCACGCTGTTGCCGGTGGTGGGGAAGATCGGCGCGAACGGGCTGTCGTTGCCGATCTGGGCGTACTTGCCGAACAGCGCACTGGCGATCGCCGGCCGGTCGAGCGTGAGCGCGATCGCCTGGCGTACACGATTGTCGTTGAACGGCGGCTGGTCGCAGCGCATCGACAGCTCGCGGTGCTGCGACGTGTGGTCGTCGATGATGTGGTAGGACGGGTTGTTGAACAGCGCCTGGGCGCCCTGGTACGCGAAGTCGTTGATCGCGTCCACCTGCCCGCCCTGGAGGGCCAGGATCTGCGGCGGCTGGGTGGCGTAGAACGTCCACTCGATGCCCGTCGGCCCGACCTTGCCCTTCCACCAGTGTGGATTGGCGGTGAAGGTGGCGCCCTGCTTGGCCTGGTACTTCTGGAGCACGAACGGCCCGGTGCCCATGAAGGTCTTCTCCCAGCCGGCGAAGTCCGTGCCGTTGGGCACGATGATGCTGTTGTAGTTGTCGGTGGAGATCAGGTACGGGAACGCCCCGGTCGCGGCCTCCAGGTGGAACATGACCGTCTGGTCGTCCACCTTGCTGACGCCGTCGGGCACCAGCAGGCCCGTGTACACCGAAAGGGCGTTGCCCTTGCCGGCGGGGTTCGACTGCTGCTTGAACGTGTAGACGACGTCGTCGGCCGTCATCGGCTTGCCATTGTGGAACTTCACGCCCGGCCGCAGCTTGAACGTCCACTGCGTGCCGTCGGAGTTCGGCGTCCAGCTGGTTGCCAGCATGGGCTGGGCCTGGAACGTCTGCGGGTTGTCGAGCACCAGGTACTCGCCCGCCTGCTGGAGCATGGTCAGCCCGCCCTCGTCCTCGACCGTGATCGGGTTGATGGCGGCGGCCGGCACGGTGCCGGCAACCTTCAGCGTGCCCGGCGACTTCTTGGCGCCGGAGGGGGTCGAGCCCGAGCTGCTGCTCGAGCTGCTCGAGTTGGCGCCGCCGCAGGCGGCCACGATCGCGCTCAGAGCCGGGATCGAGATGCCCACGATGGAGCCCCGGCGCAGGAAGTCCCGGCGGCTCAGGCGGCCGGCCAGGAACTCGTCGATGACGTGGTTCTCGATCTCGCCGTGCCGTGCGCGCACGGGGTCGATCCGTTGGTGATCGATCTCCATCAGGCGGTCCTTCCTCTCGCGATCGATTCGGGGTCTCGGTCTCGAGTCTGCTCTCCGCTCGCCTGCGGCAGCAGGTCGGCGGCGGCGGCGAGCAGGTCGGGGATCATCATGCGGCGGCGGTCAGACGTCATCCGGCCGCTGGGGACGCACAGGGTGACGGCGGCCACCACCTCGCCGGGGCCGCCCACCGGGGCGGCGATGCAGTGCAGCCCGAGCGCCGTCTCGTCGACGTTTTCGGCGTAGCCATGACGGCGTGTGCGCTCGAGGATGCGGTGAAGGTCAGACAGGCCGCCCAGGTCGCGTCCGGTCGGGGTGACCAGGCGGCGGCCGCCGAACAGCTCGTCCACCTCCTCGTGCGGGCGGTCGGCCAGCATCACCCGGCCGCTGGCCGAGGCGAACGCCGGCAG
The DNA here is from genome assembly GCA_051955775.1 of Gaiellales bacterium. Taxonomy (GTDB): domain Bacteria; phylum Actinomycetota; class Thermoleophilia; order Gaiellales; family JAICJC01; genus DASUHT01. Next base: position 16,068 of record JBQCGJ010000229.1, read on the forward strand.
CCGGCTCCCCACCTCGGTCACCAACCGCACCTGATGGGTGGTCTCGGCCTTGGCGACGAACAGCGTCATGTCGTCTTCCAGCACCATCAGGCAGGTCGTCTCGTTGTGCTGCGACAGCAGCCGCGCGGCCCGCCGCTCGAACGCTCCCACCAGCGGCGACTCGGGCCGGGCCAGACCCAGCGCCATCGCCCGCGAGGCCAGCGTGTAGCGGCCGTCGGCGGCTTCACGGCTGACCCATCCGCGGCGGGCCATCACGCCGCACACCCGGTGCAGCGTGCTCTTTGCGATGCCGGTGCGGCGCGACAGCTCGGCCAGAGTGGCGGGCGGCCGGCGGTCGAGCGCCTCCAGCACGCCAAGCACCGCCACCACCCCCGACGAGGGCTCACGCCGGCGTGTCGAGGCGTGCTCGAGGACTGCTGTACGCGGGGGCGCCATGGATCGTCGTTCCACCGGCGAAACGGACGATTCGGTCGGTGGATCGTGAATCTCTTTCATACGCGGGGCAGGATGTCAAGAGCGTTTGCCCTATACTCGGGTTCGTGACGACCGCACCGACCCATCATCTGCTTCGGCAGCTCCCGCTTACCGGCGGGCCGGGCGCGGTCCGAGCCGCCGTGCGCTGACGCGGCGAGCTCCATCCCACGCCCCGGCCCGAGGCGCCACCGCGTCCCGTTGACCCTGTCCTCAGACCGCGTGGAGATGTCGCATGCCCGCTGCAACCCGGCCACTCTATCGACCCGACGAGATCGAGCCCCGCTGGCAGTCCCGCTGGCGCAGCCTGAACCTGTTCCGCGCCGGCGACGCCGCCGGCGCTCCGCGCCGCTACCTGCTGGAGTACTTCCCGTATCCGTCCGGCGCCGGTCTGTCGGTCGGCCACTGCCGCAACTACGTCCCGGCCGACGTGTTCTGCCGGTACTGGCGCATGCGCGGCTGCGACGTCTTGCACCCGATGGGCTGGGACGCCTTCGGCCAGCCTGCGGAGAACGAGGCGATCCGGCTGGGCCGCCACCCGCGGGGCATGGTCGAGGAGTATGCGGCCGGGTACCGGCGGACGCTGGAGGCGCTGGGCTGCTCGTACGACTGGGAGCGCGAGATCACGTCCTCCAACCCGGACTTCTACCGGCATACGCAGTGGCTGTTCCTGCTGCTGCGCGAGCGCGGACTTGCCTATCAGGACGATGTGGCCATCAACTGGTGCGCCTCGTGCCAGACCGGCCTGGCCAACGAGGAGGTCGTGGCCGGCGCCTGCTGGCGCTGCCACGGGCCGGTGGTCGAGCGGCGGCTGCGGCAGTGGCTGTTCCGGATCACCGCCTACGCCCCGAGGCTGGTGGACGGCCTGCGGGGCCTGGACTGGCCCGACGGCATCAAGGCGGCCCAGCGGGAGTGGATCGGCGATCCGGCCAGCCCGCGCATGCGCGACTGGCTGGTGTCGCGGCAGCGCTACTGGGGGTGTCCGATCCCCATCGTGCACTGCCCGGCATGCGGCCCCGTGTCCGTCCCCGAGGCCGAGCTGCCGGTGCTGCTGCCCGACGTGGAGAGCTACCAGCCGACCGGTGACGGGCGCTCGCCGCTGGCCGCCATCCCCGAGTTCGTCGAGGCCGAGTGCCCCGCCTGCGGCGGCCCGGGCCGCCGCGAAACCGACACCATGGCGGGCTTTGTGTGCTCGTCGTGGTACTTCCTTCGCTACTGCGACCCGCACAACCCGCACGCGTTCGCGGAGCGCAGCCTGGTCGACCGGTGGGCGCCGGTGGACGTCTACATGGGAGGCGCGGAGCACGCGGTGGCCCACCTGCTGTACGCCAGGTTCGTCACCAAGGTGCTGTACGACGCCGGGCTGATCGGCTTCGAGGAGCCGTTCACGAGCCTGCGAAACCAGGGCTCGATGCTGGCCTGGACGCCCGGAGTGGAGACCGGGTCGGATGCGCCCGGGCGGGGCTGGAAGGCGGTCACGCCGGCGGAGGCGGCGGCGCTGGGCGACGACCGGGTGACCTGGCGCTGGGCCCGCATGTCCAAGTCGCGCCGCAACGTGGTCACACCGGAGAGCGTGATCGAGCAGTACGGCGCCGATGCGCTGCGCGTGTCAACGGTGTTCGCCGCGCCGTTCGCCGACGACGTGCGCTACGACCCGGCGTCGGCGCAGGCCGCCCATCGGTTTCTGGCCCGCGTCCACCGGCTGGTCACGTCGTCTGCCGTGGCGCAGGCCGGCTCCGAGGCACCCTCCGATCATGCCCTGCGCCAGACGGCCCATCGTACGATCCAGGCGGTGACGGCCGCCATCGAGGAGCTGCGCCTGAACACGGCCGTGGCCGATCTGATGAGCCTGGCCGCGGCGACGGCCGAGCGCGCCCGAGCCGAGCCGGGATCCCCCGCCGTGTGCGAGGCGGTCGAGACCCTGATCCTGCTGCTGGCGCCGTTCGCCCCGCACCTGGCCGACGAGCTGTGGACGACGTCCCTGGGCCGCCAGGGACTGGCCACGACGCACGCCTGGCCGGTCGCCGATGCCGCCCTCACCGCCGTCTCGGAGCACCGGCTGGGGGTACAGGTGAACGGCCGCCTGCGGGCCGAGATCACCGTGCCCGCCGACGCCGGCGACGACGCCGTGCGGGCCGCAGCCCTCGACCAGCCGGCGGTCCGCCGCCAGCTGGACGGACGCCGTCCGCTGCGGGTGATCGTCGTGCCCGGCCGCGTGGTCAACGTCGTGCTGCCGGAGCACGGGGACGGGCCGGGAGATCAGCCCGTGGGCACCATCCCCAGCTCTTCCACGTAGGTCGCCGCCCGCCGCGCCAGCCTGCCGTCGGCGCCGGTCTCGTAGTAGCCCATCCGCCACAGCGGCGGCGAGTACAGATGCAGCGACGTGGCCGGCCCGTCGCCTGCGTGGCGCACGTTGTGGATGCGGGAGGCATCGAACGAGAACGACTGGCCGGCCGTGTACTCGGTCGAGTCGGGATGCTCCTGTCCCAGCACCATCCGGTCCTCGGCGATCCGGCCCTCCACCACCCGCACGGCGCCCGACGACAGGTCATGGTCGTGCAGCCCGGTGTCCTGGCTGGGCATCCAGCAGATCAGCCACACCTCCAGGTGGTGGTCGCGGCGCAGCCGCATGTAGTGGCGCTTGTCCCGGGTATGGCGGACCGAGTCGCGCCACAATCCGGGTCGCTCGGCCAGGTCGCCGGCCAGGCTCGCCAATTCGTCGGGTGAGAGATCGCGGTCGCCCCCTTGCCGATCGCGCAGCCACGCCTCCACAGCCACCAGCCCGTCGTTCACGTCAACCTCCTCCGTTCAGGTCGAGGGCGCGGGCGGGGTTCCGCCCGGCCACGAGTTCCACCACTCCGGCCCCCAGCGCATGCACCGCCGAGCGCACGGTCGTCCAGTCGATCACCGGATGGTCGGTGCCGAACACCACCTGCTCCACGCCATAGGTGGCCAGTAGCAGCTCCAGGCTCTCCCGCCCCGCCGATGCGGTGTCGAAGAACTGGTGCGGGTCGATCTCCCCCGGCCGCCCCGCGAACGTCCGCCAGCGGCCCTCCAGGAACGGCGCGCCGCCGGCCATGATCGCCCACACCACGCGGATCCGCCGGCGCTCCCCGGTGGCCCGCCAGGTGAAGAAGGCGCGCTGGGCGCTGGCCGGATATCCGGCCAGGGACGTCCACAACCCCGGCAGGCCGTTTCCCGTCTCGTCGGGGCGGGTGGCCGGGCCGGGCCCGGGATGCACGAACAGCGTGCCCCCGCGACGTTCCAGCACGGCCAGCACGGGCTCCAGAGCCGTCACGCCGCTCGCCGTCTCCAGGGCCCCGCTGGGCAGCGACACCCCGACGAACCCCTGGTTGAGCCGCCGCTCGAGGTCGTCCGCGGCGGCGCCCGGGTCGGACACCGCGACCGCCGCGAACGCGCGCAGCCGGCCGCCGGAGCCGGCCACCAGCTCCGCGATGCCGTCATTGAAGGCATCCACCAGCGGCGCCGCCTCGTCGGCGGGCAGCGCCTCGCAGCCCACCGGGGTCGAGATCGAGACCACGGCGGTGGCCACTCCCAGCCGGTCGAGCGCAGCCAGCCGGACGGCCGGCTGATGGGCTGTCAGGTCGATCGTGCAGGTCGGCTCGTGGAGCATGTCCAGGGTCGGCCGGCCGCCGCGGCCGCGCAGCCGGGGCGGTGAGCGGCGGCGGTGCAGCGCGGCCACGAACGGCTCCGGCCACAGGTGCTGATGAACGTCGATTCCTTGCGCTTCGGTGCCTCCTTGTGAAACGATTCACCGATTGTGACGCCTCCATCGGTCGGACGCAAACGCGCGACCCTCCGCGACGTCGCCGAGGCCACCGGGCTGTCGGTGTCGGGAGCCCACTACGCCCTGCGCGGCGAGCGGGTGTCGGCCGATACGGCGCTTCGCGCGCGCGAGGCCGCGGAACGCATCGGGTTCCGGTCGGACCCCATCGCCCGCGCGCTGCGCAGCGGCACCACCGGCGTGGTCGGCGTGGTCGGGGGCAGCCTGCACGACTACTGGCACCAGCAGTTCGCCTCCGAGCTCGGTCGCCACCTGCGCGACGCCGGACGGCACATGCTGCTGGCCGACGCCAACGGCGATCACGACGCGCAGCTGGAGCTGGCCGAGAGCCTGGTCGACCAGCGTGTGGACGGCCTGGTGGTGCTGCCCGTCGATCCCGCGTCGCCTCGCTGGCGGCCCGTGGTGGCGGCCGTACCCACGGTGTCGGTGGGGCCGGCGCTGCCGGCCCCTGCGGCATCGATCCGGTTCGACGCGCAGCGCGGCATCCGGGTGGTGCTGGCGCACCTGCGCGGGCTCGGCCATCGCCGCGTGCTCGTGCTTACGCCCGGCGTGCACGGGCTGCCGCCGCGGGCCGGGCTGGAGGTCGTGGAGTGCGGGTTCGCCACCGAGGAGGCAACCCGCGCCACCCGGGAGCGGCTGACGGGTCGCTGCCCTCCGACCGCGGTGTTCGGGCTCTCGGACGCGCTGGCCTACGGCGCGCTGGCCGCCTGCCGCGAGCTGGGCCGGCGGGTTCCGGCCGACGTCAGTGTGGCGGGTTTCGACGACCATCCGCTGTCGGCGCTGGTGGAGCCCGGCCTGACCACCGTCAGCTGGGACACGCCGCGGGCGGCCGCGGCGGCGGCCGAGCTGCTCGGCGCCGGGCCGCGGCAGGTGATGCTGCCGCCGGCGCTGGTCGAGCGGGCCTCGACGGGTCCGTCGCCGGTCCACGTTGTAGCCTGAGGCCATGCCGCGGCTCGACCTCGTGCAGGGCGACATCACGCTTCAGGAGGTCGACGCGATCGTCAACGCCGCCAACTCGGCGCTGGCCGGAGGCGGAGGCGTGGACGGCGCCATCCACCGGAGCGGCGGCCCGGCGATCATGGAGGAGTGCTCCCATCTGGGCGGCTGCGAGACCGGGGACGCCAAGCCCACAACCGCAGGGTCGCTGCCGGCCCGGTACGTGATCCACGCGGTCGGCCCGCGCTGGCGCGGCGGCGAGTCGGGAGAGCCCGAGCTGCTCGCGTCCTGTCACTCGCGGGCGGTCGAGGTGGCCGACTCCCTGCGCTGCACGTCGATCGCGTTCCCGGCCATCTCGACCGGGATCTACGGCTATCCGGTGGAGCGGGCGGCGCCCGTGTCGCTGGCCGCGGCCTGGGCCGCCGCGCAGCGCTCAGCCGGGATCGACCTGGTGCGGTTCGTGCTGTTCTCCGGGGACGACCTGGCCGTGTTCAGGGACGCCGCCGAGCAACTCGAGCTCTCGGCGCCATAGCCTGATCGTACGCGGCCCGGCGGCCAGCCGGCCTGGCGTGTCGCCGGTGTGCTCGAAGCCGCAGGCGTGCAGGAAGCCTGCGGCCCGGTCGTCGTCCGCCAGGCTGCCGGCGCCCAGCGTCGTCCAGCCGCGGCGCCGCCCCAGCTCGGCCAGCCCGTCCACGGCCTCCCATCCGAGGCCGTGCCGGTGATGATTCGCGTGCACCATCAGCATGCCCAGCCACGGGATGTCCCGCTCCGGGTGGCGCTCGATCCAGTCCATCGCGCCCACAGGCTCGCCTGTCTCGGCCAGCTCCAGCGCCGCCGCGGTGCGTTGCGGGTCGAGCTCGGCCATCCACAGGTCGCGTTCGAGCATCCCGCGGTCGTAGTGGCCGGGCTCCCCCGCCGAGCCCTCGGTCAGGGCCAGCGTGCCGGGGTTGGACAGGTACACCGCCAGCAGGCCGTCGAGGTCGGCCTCGGCGGCCGGCACCGCCCGCATCCTCGCGGTCTGGAAGACCGCCGGGCTCACCGCAGCCTGCGGCGCCTGCGGCGGGGCAGGGCCAGGGTGAAGGTCGTACCCTTCCCCAGCTCGCTCTCGACCGCCAGGCGGCCTCCCAGGGCTCCTGCGAGCTCGCGGGCGATGGACAGGCCGAGGCCGGTGCCGCCCTCGCCGCGGCGGCTGTAGAAGGGATGGAACACCGACTGCAGGTCGGCGGGCGAGATGCCGGGCCCGGAGTCGCTGACGGTCACGGCGGCGATGCCGCTGGTGGCGACGCAGCCCAGCCGCACCATGCCCGAGCGGGGCGTCCAGCGGAAGGCGTTGTCGAGCAGGTTGGTGACGATCTGCAGCACGCGGTCGCCGTCGCTGATCACCGTCGGGGCGTCGGCGATCTCGGTCTGAAAGTCGATCTCGTTGGCCCGCGCCTTCTCGCGGAAGGCCGCCGCGGCCTGCTCCAGCAGCGCCTCCAGCCCGACCTCCTCGCTGACCACCCTGAACTGGTGGGACTCCAGGCGGGTCAGGTCGAGCAGGTCGTTGACCAGGCGGTCGAGTCGCCGCACCTCCTCGTTCACGGCCACCATGGAATCCTCCATGTCCTCCGGATCGACAACGCCGTCGGACACCGCCTGCACGTGGCCGGCGATGGCGGTCAGGGGGGTGCGCAGCTCGTGCGTGACCCGCATCAGGAAGTTGCGCTCCAGCTCGTCCACCTCGCGTAGGCGGTCGACCATGCCCTGGAAGCGGGTGGCCAGGGCGCCCAACTCGTCGTCGGAGGTGCTGGGGCTGACGACGGTCACGTCCAGGTCGCCGCGGGCCACGCGGTCGGCTGCCGCGCCGACCACGGTCAGCGGGCGGGTGATGCGGCGTGCCACGAAGGTGGCCAGGACGAAGGCGACGATGAGGCCGATGGCGGTGCCCGCGGCGACCAGCCCGAGCACGTTCTTCCAGGCGTTGTTCACGTCGGCCAGCGGGCGGGCGAGGATGACGGCGCCGGCGGCCTGGTTCCCGATCATGATGGGAGCGCCGACGCCGATGAACTCTGCAGATGAATCGGTTGGCGTGAACCGGAACTCAGGCCGCGCGTTGGGCTTCAGATTCACGTAGAAGTTCTTGCTTACCCCGTTGGGCAGCCCCTGCGGCAGCCGTGGGTCTATGGGTGGCCCGGCGTAGTACTGGGACGCGTGCGCCATCTTCGCGATCTCCGCCGCCGCGACGGGT
>JBQCGJ010000230.1:0-11235 GCA_051955775.1 Gaiellales bacterium
AGCGTGCGCATGCCGCGGGCGCGGCCGTAGGTGAAGGCGGTGAGGTACTTGGCGGCCTTCGCCAGGTCGTACACGCTGTGGTTCGTGCGCAGCTCGGCGACCAGGTCGTAGCGCAGCTCGACCATGTTGCGGAACCCGTCCCGGTGCTCGGCCTCGGGGTGCGCGCCGACGTGCGGGTAGGCCAGCGGCGGCGGGACGTGCAGGATCCCGGGCGTGAGCCCTGGCGGGTGACGGCGGTTGAACGGCTCGTTGACGTGCACGACGCCGCCGCCGCCCTCGATCATCTTCGAAACCCAGCTCCCGCCGGAGCGGTGCATGCCCGTGAGCAGGATCGGTGTCTTCATGCGCGTGCGTCCACACGGCATGGCTGAACGTGCCTCATCTCGCCTCCATCGGCCCGGATCACATGGGGGTGGGGAAGATCCGGGGAACTCGAATTGAACATGCGCCAGTGCCTTGGGTCAACCCCCACGTGGGGGCGCATCTTTTGGATCGGAGGCGGCTGGGGTAGTGTGTCGGCCATAGGCGGGTAGGGCGAAGGGTTGGAGGGACGATGGGTGTGAATCCCGTTCGGTTCGCGGTCGCCGTCTCGGGTGGGCTGGCATGTCTGATGCTGGGCCTGCTCGCGGGCGTGAGCGCCGGAAGCAGGCAGACGGGCCACGTGATGTCGGTCGAGACCGTCACGACGACCAACCGGGCGCAGCATCTGCAACAGGCAAATGCGGCGGCACGGACCGTGACCCGGACGGTGACCGGCGACCCTGCGACGGTGACCGTGACCGAGACCGTCACGGCTCCCAAGCCCACGAAACCGGCGGGCCCAGGTCACCAGCACCATCATCACGGACCGGGCGACGCACACGGCCCGGGTGGACCGGGCGGCGACGGCCCGGGCGGCGATGGCGGAGGTGACGGCCCCTGAGCGGGATCTGGATCTACGTGGCCGTGGCGAGCCTGCACGTTCCGGGCATCGCGATCCTGGCGCTGCTCCTGCGCGACCTGGCCGGCTCGGACCCGCCCGACGCGACCGACACCGGCCCGCCCGGCGGCGGGCCGCCGCCAGGATGGCGCTGGCGGCGCCGGCCACGGCCAGGTGACGGCCGCCGCGACGCGCGCAGGCGGAGCCGCACCCCCGCCCGAGAATCCGTCGGGTCTCTGCACTAGGGTTTGCGTCCGTGAGCGCCCCCGCGGCAGGCCGCTTCGCAATCCGGGGCCGCATCGTCACCATGGACGGCGCGGGCACCGTGATCCCGGACGGGGTCGTGTACATCTCGGGCGCGTCCATCGCGGCCGTCATCCCCGCCGGCGAGCCGCCGCCCGCCGGGTTCGAGGCCGTCTCCGTGCTGCGCACCGCGGGCACGATCTACCCGGGGCTGATCGAGCTCCACAACCACCTGAGCTACAACTGCCTGCAGCTCTGGCAGGTGCCGAAGGCGTTCACGAACCGCGGCCAGTGGTCCGCCGGCCCCGACTACCGCCGCCTCATCAGCGGCCCCATGCAGGTGCTCGGCAAGACGCCGAGCCTCGTCCCGTCTTTGGTGCGGTTCGTCGAGGCCAAGTGCCTGGTGGCCGGTGTGACGACGAGCCAGGGGATCGCGCTCTACTCGAACGCCGGAATCGCCCGCTACTACCGCGGCGTCGTGCGCAACGTCGAGAAGCCCGACGATCCGTCGCTCCCGCCGGCCCACAGCCGGATCCCCGATGTCGCCGCGTCCGACATCACCGCCTTCGCGGCCGAGCTCGCCCGCGACCACCGCCTGCTCCTCCACCTCGCAGAAGGCGTCGACGCGTCCGCCCGGACGCACTTCCAGGCGCTGCAGCTGCCGGACAAGACCTGGGCGATCTCCGACCACCTGATCGGGATCCACAGCGTCGCCCTGCAGCCGGCCGACATCACCATCTTCGCCGCCCACGGCGCCTCGATGGTGTGGTCGCCGCTTTCGAACCTGTTGCTCTACGGCGCGACCGCCGACGTCGCGGCGATGAAGGCGGCCGGCGTGATGATCGGGCTCGGCTCCGACTGGTCGCCGTCCGGCAGCAAGAACCTGCTCGGCGAGCTGAAGGTGGCCCGGCTGGTCAGCGCCAACGCCGCCGGCGGCCCGATCTTCACCGATCGGGAGATCGTCGCGATGGCGACATCGACCGCCGCGCGGATGCTCGGCTGGGACAGCGCGATCGGCTCGCTCGAGGCCGGCAAGCGGGCGGATCTGATCGCCGTGGCGGGGACGAGCGCCGATCCCTACACCGGGCTGATCGCGGCGACCGAACGCGACCTCGTGCTGGTGATGATCGGCGGGATCGCCGCCTGCGGCCAGCCGCACCTCGTCGAGCCGTTCACCACCAGCGGCGAGAGCGTCCGGATCGGCGGGCGCACCCGCCTGCTGAACTTCGCCCTGGCGGGGGACGATCCCGACGTCGCCCCCGTCGGCCTCGCCCAGGCCCGCTCGACGCTGGCCGACGCGCTCCAGAACCTGGTGGAGCTGGCGCGGGCGCTCGAGCCCGCCGTGGTCGCGGCCGTCCCCGGCGTCGTCGCCCCGGAGCCGCGGCTGGAGGGGCCGACGCTCGTCCTCGACGAGATCGAGCACACCGACCACGCGCTTCGCATGCACCCCGCGGGCGGTGTGTCGGTGCTTCCGAGCGCGCAGCTCCTGGCGGCCCAGCCACCGCTCTCGAGCGTCCTGGGGCCGCTCACCCTCGACGGGCTCACCGCCGACGACGACCGCACGTTCATGGAGACGCTCCAGGGCGAGGCCAACCTGCCCGACTATCTCGCGCCCGGGCTGGCCGCGGCGTACGCGAGCACGTCCGGTGCGGCTCGACCCGGCTGAGGCGCGGGCGCTCTTCGCCTCGGCGCCCGTCGCCCGCCTGGCGACGGTGCGCCCGGACGGCTCGCCGCACATCGTGCCCGTCTGCTTCGCCTTCTCCGGCGAGACGATCTACACCGCGGTCGACCACAAGCCGAAGGCGACGGCCGCGCTCGCCCGCCTGCGCCACATCGCCGCCGAGCCGCGCGTCGCGCTCCTGGCCGATCGCTACGAGGGCGACTGGTCGCGCCTGTGGTGGGTGCGCGTCGACGGCGACGCGTCCCTCGCCGGGTCCCCGCAGGAGCGCGAAGCGGCCCTGGCCGCCCTGGCAGCCGCCTATCCCCAGTACGCCGAGCGCCCGCCGGAGGGGCCCGTGATCGCCGTGCGGCCGCGCCGGTTCAGCGGTTGGAGGGCGTGAGATGGCTGATTCCGCGCCGCCGTGCCGGTCTGGGCGGTTGCGAACCGAGCAGCGCAAGGACGCAGCGCGCGACGCGTGCTTCGCACGCGAGCGAGCGAGGACGCCGCGATGCGACCGTTCGCAGCCGCAGCCCCGCACGCGAACCGAACTCCCCTGACAATCTGACGTCCAGGCGTGCGGGGGCGTGGAATCAACCATCTTCTTGCGCAAGCTCGCAACGACGGTGACAATGCCTTCATCTCCGCCGGAGTTTGGGGTACCGTTCCCGGGTCACAACGACGGGTAGGTTGCTGTGGGAGTCTTCGCAAAGGTCTTGCTGGCCATCGCCATCCTGGTGGCGAACGGCGTGCTGCTCTTCGTCATCCTGCGCTTCCTGCTGTGGCTCGCGTTCCCCGGCAAGCGGGACGAGGAGGCCGCGGTGGCCGCGGCCAAGCCGGCAACGGGTGCCGCAGCCGCGGCCCAGGGCAGCAAGGCCGCGACAGTCGCTGCCGCAACGGCGGCGGCGCATGCGCCCGAGCCGCTGACGCCGGCGCCCACGCCGGGCATGCCGATGCTCGCGACAACGGCCGCCGTCGGCCGGGCCCGGGCATACCCGCACCGGCTCCTGATCGGGCTGCCGGTCATCCTCGCGCTCTTTGCCGGCGGCGTGTGGCTTGGGAGCGTCGTTGGCGGCTCGGGCGCAGCCGCGGCGGCCACGCATACGATCCACGTGACCGGGACGGTGGTCACCGTGAACAGCAGGACCGTGGTTCGCGTTCCGGCGACGAACGTGAAGGTCAAGGGCAGCGTCGTCTCGGTGCCCGAGACCACGGTGAGGCTGCCGAGGCGCGTGGTGACAGATGTGATCAAGCGCACCGTCACGACGACGAGGACGCTTCCGCGCAAGACCATCACCACCGGGACCACCGTGGTGATCCCGACCACGATCACCGGGCCGACCACCACGGCCACCATCACGGTGACCACGACCGACACGGGCACGTCCGGCACCAGCACGACGTCGACCTCGGCGACCACGTAGGATCGGTCAGGCGATGAGCGTGCTCGCCCTCGTGCATATGCGTGGGAACACGGACAGGCTGCTCGAGGCGTCCGACAAGCTGTCCGAGTCGTTCGGCATGCCCGAGGGGCTGATCGCCTCGGTGACGGCGCGCACCGACGAGGGCATCGTGCTGATGCAGCTGTGGGAGTCGGACGAGCACCGCATCCGGGCCAACGACGACCCGGACAACCGCGAGGCGCTCCAGGCGAGTGGCCTCCTGCGGGAGACGATCTCCGGATCGGCCGAGGTGTGCATCACCGACCGGGTCAAGTTCTCGGACGTCGTCGCCGCGCCGCGGACGCGCCGCAAGCGCGCCCCCCGGGCCAAGGCGGCCGCCACGCCGGGCGATACCATGTGACACCCGCGCGGGCGTAGCTCAATGGCAGAGCAAGAGCCTTCCAAGCTCAAGACGGGAGTTCGATTCTCCTCGCCCGCTCCTCATCCGGATCGAGTCGGCAGCACGCCTGGCGGACGTCGTCCAGAGCCGACTCGAAGGAATCTCGTTCCTTCCATTGCGCGGGCTTGCAGAAGACAACCCCTGTCGTCGCATCGAGCCAGTACACGGAATGACGCTTACTCGTCGCTGTCGCTGGGCGACGGGGCCCTGGCGTCTGAGGGCGGGGCTTCTGGACGACTGAGTTTTTGGACCCGTTCATGGATGCGTTCAGGAGGAGGAACTGGGCGGTGGTTGCGCCGTGGACGTCAAAAGCGAGGTCGAGGGTGGTGAGGTAGCGCATTCCAAGTCCAGCTGCAGCCCAGCCGATAGCACCGGCGGGGCGACGTGGGCGACTTGGGATGGCGGCCCGCCGCTTCTAACGCATGGCAAGGTGTCTCTCACTCACGGCTCCGGGTCTACAGGCTTCTTGACGATCCAGTAGTGGGGGTGGCGCTCGACGACCTGCTCCAGTTCGGGCGCGTCGTGGTGGGGAGCGATGATGAAGCGGCGGGCGTACTGGCGAGCCTCGCGGTACGCGGCGAGAGAGACGTGGATCTGGTCGATGCACGCTCCTTCCGCGCACTCGCACAGGAACGTCACCGGACCGCCCTCGCCCGGATCGTCGCGCTCCTCGTGATTGCGGATGCGCTCGTTGATGCGCCGGTAGGCCGCTTCGTTTTCTGCGTAGCGGCCGGCTCGGATGTCGGTCGGTCCCGTCATGGCGGTCATCCCCTACCCAGTTCCCTGGCGCGGGCGAACCAGCTGCGTTCTCCGGCGGAGCGGACGTAGATGGCGAGGTAGGTCATCGGCAAGGCTCATCAGCGAGTGGTCCGCTCGGGTTCGATGTCGCCCCGATACTGGGTATACCGGAGTGCCGATGTCGGTCGATAACGAGGGGGCCGCATGTTCGAGTACGAGGTTGTTCCTGTGCTGATCACGCGGGGGGCGGGAGTGTCGGAGGCGGGAGACCAGTGGGCGAAGGTTCGGGCCGGATTGAACGAGCTGGGCCGGGTCGGATTCCGAGTTGTGGCGGTGAGCGAAGGTGCTGAAGGCCGCGCCGTCATCATGGAGCGACCGATCGCCGATCGCCCCGACGGCGAGGAGGTGGCAGCGGCCGCTTCGGTCACGGAGGTGGCCGAGGAAATCACGCTCGAGTCAGCCGAGGCACAGCGGCGCTCGTAAACCCAACGGCGGACAGACCGCTAACTCGCCACACCTAGCCTTGTTGCGGGGTAAACGGTACGATCGCCTGTGATGGCGACGCGCATCCGCGACGAGGAGTACACGCCGATGATCGTCGTCGATCCCAGGGTCAAGACCTTGCTGATCTGCCCGGTGTGCGGAGCGGCAGTGAGCAGGGCCGCGCGCAGCACCCACACGGCGTGGCACGCGCGGTTGGAGAACCCCGCGAGCCGCGCCGTCATCCGAGAGCACGACCGCGAGCCCGCTCCGCCGTCGTAGGTCGCTTCCGAGGAACCTGTCGCGCCGCCTGGCGGGTAGCTGCCGCGGCGCGTTGCGCGGCGGTCGCGCCCCGCGCAAAGCCGACATGGTCGAAGAGTCGGCATCGCGTCCGCTACGCGGCGGTCAAGGGCGACGAGGGCTCGGCCTTCGATGCACTCGCGAGCCCAGCCGTAAGGCCCTCGATCCCACGTCGCGCACTCGCGGCGCACCCAGACCGTAGCGGCGAACGGAGGCGGCCGGTTCGGCATAGCCCGAGCATCGCAGGTGCGCCTGAGTAACGCTTGACGAGCGGCGTGCCGTACTGCTCCTTCCCTCGGGAGTACCTCGCCCGCCGGCTACCGCGCGCGTCGAAGTGCGCCCAGAAGGCCCCCGCGGCGTCGCCATGCGAAGCGCAGCAAGGCCAAGGCGAACTTGGTACGAAGAAGTCGCAGGAGCAGCATCTGGGAATCGCAGTTCCCCGGACACTCCAGCACCAATCACGGCGCGGTTCGCCGCGATCCGATCAGAGCGGCGCATGAATGCGCGTCGTTCCGCCGCTCGACACCAGGCTCTTTGGGGGCACGTATAGCGCCTCGACGAGAGCGGACTAGACGAGGACGCAAGTTGAGGCGATTTCGAGCGGCGGGTGCGCCACCGGCAGGTAGGAAGGCGCCAGTAGTGCGGCGACGACGATCGCCGGCTACGCCCCCACACCGCGCGACTCGTCCACCAAGCCGCGGGCAACGTCGCGGAGCTTCCGGTTCGCGTTCGACGAGGTACGGCGCAAGATCGCGAAGGCGTCTCGACGGCTGATCCCCAACTCGCCGCAGAGCACGCTTTTTGCCTCCTCGATCACCGGGTCGCGCCCGACCACACCAGCATCGAACTCGAGAAATCGGCACATCGACAGCCACGGCATCACGCCGTCATCCACCGCCTTCGTCTCCCACACCAATCGCCGCGCCGCTTCCCGCCGATGCGAGACGCACAGCGATTCGCTACGTCGGCACACCATCACCGAACGGCCCGCCAACCTACGCGCACGCAGACACTCCTTCGCAGACCGCTCTCGCGCCGCGCGAGCCTGCGACCCGATGAACTGCGCCCGACTCTCCACGTGCACCCGGGCGAGGATACGACGCGCAGCCCATCCACGTCCAGTGGAACGTCGCGGATCGCGTCGCCGCCGCGTCACGCGCTTCATCGTGCGTGAGCTGGGCTGCGTCCTGGGGCGACCGACCACGGGATCGACCCCACCGGCCATGATCCGACACGGGGCGCTCCGCCGGCGGCTGATCGCTCTGCATGGCAGTTTCCCGGCGGGCCTTGCTTATCGCCCAGTCCGGAGCCAAGCTGCACCTTCGAGATGACGGAGGTGCACCATGACGAGTGTCAAACGGCGACCGCCTATCAGGTGACGGGACGTGGGCACGTTTGGGACTGCCGCGGCTTCGCGCGGGCGTCGAGGGCGCACTGACGCATGCAGACCACTAACGCACCCGCGGCGTCTGGACGTCAGCTCACGCTTGGCGTCGTCGCTGCGCCGGGGCTGCCGGCCGACATGGCCCCCGACCTGGCCGCCGAGCTGCGGGCGGAGCTGTCCCAGACATATCCGGAGCTGACGTGGCGGCTGCCCGTCGTTCCCGACCCGCTGGTGTCCCCGCCGGCGCTTCTGCCCGACATGATCGACGCGGGCCGGCGCAAGCTGCTCTCAGAGCGGTGGGACATGGCGCTGTGTCTTACCGACCTGCCCCTGCCCTCGGCCGGGCACACGGTCGCCGGCCATGTCAGCGTCAGCCACAGCGTGGTCGTCATCTCGGTCCCGGCAATCGGCATCGTCGCCGTGCGCCGGCGGCTGCGCGAAGCGGCGCTGCGGCTGATCGGCGGGGCCTTGGGGTCGGGTCGCACCGCGTCCACCAGCGTGAGACTGCGACGGCTGCAGGATCTCGCCGATCTGGGCGACGACGGTCTGAGCCTGGGATGGGGATCCGGGCGCGGCGGCGGCCGCCTTGTGGTCGGCATGCTGCGTGCGAACCGCCCCTGGCGGCTCGGCGTGAAGCTCTACCGAGCGCTGATCGCATCGTTGGCCGTCGTGGCCGCGGCTGTAGTCACCACCGACGTATGGCGGATTGCCGTCACGATGGGGTGGGCCCGGCTGGCCGCGACCGCCGTCTTCGCTGTGGTGGTGACGACCGTCACCCTGATCGCGGCTCACGACCTGTGGGAGAGCGCCGAGGACGAGCGATCGAGCGACCAGATCGTGCTGTTCAACATCGTCACGTCACTCAGCCTGCTGATCGGATTGCTGACGCTTTACGCAGCGCTGATCCTGGTCACGGCCGTGGGTGCGCTGCTGCTCGTGTCGACGTCGCTGTTTCACACGGTCGTCGCGCGCCCGGTCGGTGCCGCGCAGTACGTCGCGCTGATCTGGCTGGTCGCGTCGCTGGCAATGGTGGGCGGGGCGCTGGGGGCGGGGCTGGAGGCCGACTCGACCGTCCGGGAGGCGGCGTACGGCTACCGGCCCGACGTCGAGCCGCCCGCCCCGCAGCCCGAGGCCGGATGAACGGCAGCGGCGAGGCCAGCTCTCTCAGCCAGCCGGCATCGCAGCGCGCGGAGCGCCTCGCCACTCGAGTGAGCTCGTTCGTCGTCGGTCAAGGCCGGAATATCGATCCCGGTTCCCCTTCTCGGTCTTCTGGGTACGGCTTTGTGGATAACCATTCTTCGGTGCCCGGCGCACCGGTTTGCATGCGTGTGTCCACCAGTCGTCATCCAGGCATTTCGGCCGCTCTGAGGACGTGGCCATAGTTCCCTCCTTGGCCTCCCCGGATTGGGTCATCGTTCCGCACACTGGGAGACACGCGGGATGGCCGGGCGTGGCGACCGCGTCGGGGCGCGTCGTGTGAGGGACGCAGATCAGCCCGTCGCAGTGGTTGGGCAGTGGCCGCAACGCCAGCGGCTGGACCAGCTGCTGGCCGATCTTGGCGCGGGCCACAGCAGCGCGCTGGTGATATGTGGGGCGGGCGGCTCCGGCAAGACGTTGCTGCTCTCCCACCTGGCGGCGTCGGCTGGTGGGATGCCCGTGCTGCAGCTACGCGGAGTGTCGTTCGAAGTCGGCATGCGTTTTTCCGGCCTTCATCAGCTGCTCAGTCCGGCGCTGGGTGCCTTGGCCGGCCTGCCCGACGCTCGCCGGCGGTCCGTGGAGTCGGCGTTCGGGAGCGACGCCGACTCCACGGACCGGTTTCAACTCGGCCTGGGAACCCTTGATTTGCTGTCGGCCACGGCGACTGATGGCGGCCTGCTCTGTCTCATGGACGACGTCCAGCTGGTCGACCCAGCTTCCGTTGAGACGCTCGCGTTCGTCGCGCGGCGGCTGGACGGCGAGGGCATCGGGCTGGTGTTCGCGGAGCGGCAAACGGCCGCCGGAGGCGTTAGCGCCCTACGCGGCCTGCCTGACATCTCGGTCGAGCCGCTGGACGACGCGGCGTCGCGCGAGCTGCTGGGCTTGCTGGGGGCCAAACGGCTCAACGTTTGTGACGAGACACGGATCCTGCGCGCCGCGGACGGCAACCCGCTTGCGCTGCGCGAGCTCTATCGCGGTCTGACGGCCGCCCAGCGTCGCGGGATCGAGCCGTTGCCCGAGCGGCTGCACGTGACGCCCCGGCTATCGGACAGCCTCCTCCAGGAGGTGCACATGTTCCCACAGCAGGCACAGGCCTATCTCTTAATCGCGGCTCTTGAAAGCGACCGCATACTCGTGCAGCGCTGCGCCGAGCTCCTCGACATCGACCCTGATGCGGACGGGATGGCCGGCGCCCGCGAGTTGCTTCGCGAGAGCGACACCGTCGGATTCCGCTCGGCACTGCTGGGCCGGGCCGTGCGGGCGCGCGCCTCGGCGAGCGCCACCGATCGCGCCCACCAGGCGCTGGCCGAGGTCAGCGACCGGCGGCAGGACGCCGACCGCGGGGCATGGCACCGTGCCTGCGTCACGCCAGGCCCCGACGAGCGGGTCGCCCTCGAGCTTGACCGGGCCACGGAGCGCGCGCGTACCCGCCACGGCGGCCGTGTGGCCACAGCGTTCCTCCAGCGTGCGGCCGCCTTGACGCCGCATGGGCCGGCCCGCGCACGCCGCCTGCTGCGCGCGGCGGAGTCGGCGTTCCGTGTCGGCGATGCCAGCGCTGCGCTCGAGCTCGTGCACGGCGCCGAGCAGCTCGGCATCGACGGTAGCGCCGATGCGTGTGCCAGACGGCTGCACGCGGCTATCCTGCGGACATCCGGTGAGGAGGCGCAGGCCTCGCGTCTGCTCGTAGAGGCGGCATCCAGCGCTGCGCCGACGGACCCCGGCCTGGCTCGCGAGATCTATCTGGAGGCACTCCATGCGGCGATTCGCGCCGGCTCGCCGGGCGCCGGAGCCGAACTGGCCAGCGTGCGGGGCGCCGCACGCGGCATGACACATCACGCCGGCGGGCGGCGGTCCGCCGCCGACGACCTCCTGGACGGCTACACAGCCTTGGGGCGGGAAACGCCTACGGAAGCTCTCGCCGCTCTGCGGCGCGGGATCGACGCCCTGCAACGGCGGCCGGACCTGCGCTGGTGCAGCGCCGGCATCACGGCGGCATGGCGGCTGTTCGACGACGTGGCCATCCACGAGCTGTCACTGGCCTACGTGACCGAAGCTCGGCGCGCCGAGGCGCTCTCGATGCTGCCGGAGGCACTCCAGAGTCTGGCCGCCTCGGAACTGCTGGCGGGGCGCCTGGAAGATGCCTTGGCCCACGTCAGGGAGGCTGAGTCGGTCGCAGAGCACGCCGGAAGATCCACACCCGACAGGAGCGGATACCTGCTCATGATCGCGAGCTGGCGCGGCGAGGAGGCCGCAGGCAGGCAATTGGCGCTGGAAAGCATCCGCGCCGCCACGGCGCACGGCCCGCCGGTCCTGGCCGGCGCTGCCCAGTGGCTGCTGGCGGTGCTGGACAACGGCCTCGGCAACCACGCGGCGGCTCTGACGGCCGCTCAGGGAGCGTGCGAGGACGACTGGATCCGAACGTGGGCGCTGCCCGAGCTGGTCGAGGCGGCCGTGCGCACGCGCGGGATCGCTAGG
>JBQCGJ010000231.1:0-4670 GCA_051955775.1 Gaiellales bacterium
CTGGCCGACCGCTACGGGGCGCGGTTCGCCGTCACCCGGCCGCTGGTGGAGGCAGGTCGGGCGACGCGCGCCGAGCTGGTCGGCGCATCCTCCGAGACAGTTGAGCCGGACGTCTATCTCGGGCTTGGCGTGTCGGGCGCGCTGCCGCACGTCGTCGGCATGCAGGCCAGCGGCACCGTGATCGCGGTCAACACCGACCGCTCGGCGCCGATCTTCGAGCACGCCGACTTCGGGGCGGTGGCTGACGCCGCAGAGATCGTGGACGCGCTGGCGGAGCTGGCCGATGGCTGATCCGGTCGTCATCCTGGGCGGCGGATCGACGGGCGAGGCCGCCGCGGGCGCGCTGCGCGGGCACGAGCCCGATACGCCCATCGTGCTCGTCGAGCGTGAGCGGGTGGGAGGTGAGTGCTCCTACTTCGCGTGCCTGCCGACCAAGGCCCTGCTGCGCCCACCGGAGGTGGTCGCGGCTGCGCGGCTGGCGCCCGGCGCGGCAGAGGCCGTGACGGGGCGGCTCGACCGGGAGCGGGTGTTCTGGCACCGCGATCAGGTCACGGAGAACCTGGACGACAGCGGCCAGGCCGAGTGGCTCGAGGAGCGCCAGGTCGAGCTGGTGCGGGGCTCCGGGACGGTGGCCGAGCCGGGCGTGGTGGCGGTCGGCGGGCGCCGGATCCCCTACTCGAGGCTGCTGGTGTGCACCGGCTCTGCGCCGAGCATCCCGCCCATCGACGGGCTCGACGAGGTGGAGTACTGGACGAACCGCGAGGCCGCGTCCACACACAGCGTGCCCGACAGCCTGATCGTGGTCGGGGCAGGCCCGGTCGGCTGCGAGATGGGGCAGCTGTTCGCCCGCATGGGCGCGCGGGTGGCCATCGTCGACGTGGCCGAGCGGCTGCTTCCGCGCGACGACCCGGAGGTGGCGGCGATCCTGCACGACCAGCTCGAAGGGGAGGGCGTGGAGCTTCGCCTGGGCCAGGGGATCGAGCGGGCGGAGCCCGGGGTCCGGCTGACCCTGGCCGACGGGTCGGCGGTGACGGGAGACCGGGTGCTGATCGCCACAGGGCGCCGTGCCGCCGTGGACGGCCTGGGTCTGGAGCAGCTCGGTGTGACAATCGAGAAGCAGGGCGTGAAGGTGGACGAGCGGTTGCGCGCGGCGGACGGTGTGTGGGCGGCCGGCGATGCGACGGGGATCGCGATGTTCACGCACGTCGGCAAGTACCAGGCGCGGATCGCCGCGGCCGACATGGCGGGGTTGCCGGCCAGGGCCGACTACCGGGCCATCCCGGCGGTCACCTTCACCGATCCGCAGGTTGCCTCTGTCGGTGACACGAGTGGCAAGCGGGCCGCGATCGGCATGCGAAAGAACTCGTCGCGCCTCTCGACCTATGAGCGCCCGAAGCGGCCGACGCTGCTGAAGGTGTTCGCCGATCCGGCGCGGCGGGTGCTGGTCGGCGCGTCCGCGGTGGGGCCGGAGGCCGGCGAGTGGCTGGGCCAGCTCACGCTGGCCATCCGCGCGGAGGTGCCGCTGGACGTGCTGCGCGACACCATCCAGCCCTACCCCACCTTCTCGGAGGCCGTGTTCTTCGCGCTCCGCGACCTGGATTTGTAAAGCCGATCAACCGGTACCGGGTACAGGGGTCGGGTCTTTACATTTGCAGCTCGGTCCGGCTGGCAGGTAGGTCGGCCAGCGGCACAGCCGGCTGCACCAGTTCGATCGTGATGCCGTCCGGGTCGGTCACGTAGACCACCGTGGCGCCGGTCCAGTGCGGCCCGGCGTCCTCCAGGGTGACCGGGGCCGAGCGTGACTCGTACCCCGCGTCCGTGACCTGCTGCCACGCCGCCTGGACGTCGTCCACCTCCAGCGCGATGTGCGAGCTGCCCGGCGTGGGCGGATCGCCGCCCGCCACCTCGATCAGCTCGAGCACGCGTCCGTCGCCCAGGTCCAGATCGGCGATCCGGGCCTGCTTCCCGTGCCATCCCCCGACCGCGACCACGTCGGGCGTCACGTCGTCCACGCGCTCGCGCACGGGGATGCCCAGCAGGTCGTGGTAGAAGCGCAGCGACCGCTCCAGATCGGCCACGATCAGGCCCGTGTGATGGAGCGCGCTGATCCTCACGCCAGCCGCTCCGGCACCACGTCGCGGGCGAACACCTGCTCGACCGTCTCCGGCATCTTGATCCACTCGGCCCGGTCGCCGTCGACCAGCACCGTGCCGGGCCGCGGAAGGCCGTTGAAGTTGGCGGCGCAGGCATCCTGGTAGGCGCCGGTGTCGAGCAGCGCGACCACGTCCCCCGGCTCGCAGTGCGGAAGCTCGATCTGCCTGGCCAGCACGTCGAAGCCGCACGAGATGCCGACCAGGTCGGCGATGAACGTGCGCGGCTCGGCGGCGCGCGTGACCGGAGTGGGCGTAAACCGGGCGTGCTCGATCAGGAGATCGGACACGAACATCTCGGTGGTGTCGCACTCCACCCACGACCACGCCAGCGGCTCGTGCTGGCGCTTGACGTTGCGCACGGTGGTCAGGTGGACGCCGGTGTCGGCGTACAGGCTGCGTCCCGGCTCCGCCTCCAGCGTGGTCCCGGCGGGGTCGATGCCGGCCCCGCGCAGGCCCCGTTCGAGGCCACCCGCGACGGCCTGGGCGTACTCCGCGAACGGCGCGGGCGGTGAGCCGTCGGGCGCGGTCGGGTCGCGCGAGGGCGGGAAGCCGCCGCCCACGTCCAGCTCGGCGGGACGCCAGCCGTCCCAGGCGGACATGCAGCGCGCGACGGACTGCGCGAACGACTCGCCCATCGCCGACCACACGGCCGGGTCGGCGCTGTGACGGCCCAGGTGGGCCATCAGGCCGGTCAGCTGGATGTCCGGGCTGGCGAGCGCGCGCAGGCCCAGCTCGAGCACCTGCTCGGTGGGAATCCCCGGCTTGTAGCGATGGGCCGCAGTGGCCACGTCCAGGTCGGGGAAGAAATCGCTGCGCGCATCGAGCCCTGCGTAGTCGGGCCGCAGCCGCAGCCGCACACGGGCCATGGTGCCGTGAAGCCGCGCCGCCTCGATCGCCAGGTCGAGCTCCCGTGCGCTGTCCAGCGTCAGCCGGGCGCCGGCGGCCACGGCCCGGTCGACCAGAGCCGCGTCCTTGGACGAGCCGTTGACCGAGATCAGGCCCGGCTCGACGCCGGCCGCCAGAGCCGCGTGCAGCTCGCCCGCCCCGAACGTGTCGCAGCCCGCCCCCTCCGCCGAGGCGATGCGGCGAAGTGCCAGCGACAGGTTGGCCTTGAGCGACGGCAGCAGGCGCACGTCCCCGTGCGGCCAGGCCGACTCGAACGCGTCTCGGATGCGGCGCAGGTTGCCCCGCAGCTGGGTCTCGGACACGACGTACACCGGCGTGCCAAACCGGCGGGCGATCTCGTGCAGGTCGCACTCCTCCATCCACAGCCGGCCGTCGCGCTCGCTCAGGCAGTCGTCGATGCGGGTGATCGCGCGCGCCACCGGCGCTGAGTGTACCGATACGCTGTCCGCCCTCATGCGTCGTCTGATCGTGGCCATGTACCTGCTGATCTTCGTGGACGAGGCCGCGCTGTTCGCGCTCGTGCCCCTGGTGCCGGTGTACACGCACCATCTGGGGCTGTCAAAGTTCGAGGCCGGCGCGCTGCTGTCGGTGGCCAGCCTGTCCATCGTCATCGTGTCCATCCCGGCCGGTGTGCTGGCCGACCGCGTCGGCGCCCGGCGGCTCACGCTCGCGGCCGGGTTTCTGCTGGCAGCGGCGAATCTGGGCCAGGCGTTTGCCACCACGCTGCCCGAGCTGCTGATCGCGCGAGCCGCATTCGGAGCGGCCTCCGCCACCATCTGGACGGCCACCATCTCCTGGCTGTCCGACACGGCCAGCGACGGCCGGCGGGCGTCCGTGGTGGGCGCGGTGATTGCCGTGGCGGGAGTCGGCGGGATGGTCGGGCCCGTGTTCGCGGGCGCCGTCGCCCAGCACGTGTCGGTGCGCGCCGTGTTCCTTGTCATCGGCGCCGTCGCGCTGGCCGTCACGCTGGTGCTGGCGGCGATGCCGCGGGGCGGCCGGGCGCCGCACCCGTATCAACCGCTGGGCGACGTCCTGCGCGCGTCCCGCCGCGACCGGCTGATCGCGGCCGGTGTCGTGATGATGCTGCTGGGCGGTTTCGGCGATGCGGTGGTCAACCTGCTGGCGTCGCTCGAGCTGACCGCGAACGGGCTGTCGTCGTCGGCGACTGGAGCCGTGTTCTCGATCGCAGCGGGCATCTTCATCGCCGTGTCGGCCGTCGTCGCCAGAGCCGGCGGCCGCGCGGTGTCGGTGCGCTCTGCGGGCATCGCGGCGCTGCTCCAGGCGGGCTCGCTGGTCCCCGTGCTGGTCTCGCTGGCGACGATTCCGGTCGTGCTCACCGTGCTCACGCGGTCCGCCACCGCGGCCTGGCCGTACACCATCGGCCTGCCGCTGGGCGCGATCGGCGCCCGCAGGCGCGGCGTGGGCACCGGCACCGTGAACGGCTTTCTGGCCCTGGCCTGGGGCGGCGCGAACTTCGTCGGCGCGCCGCTGGCCGGCATCGTTGCGGGAGCGGCCGGAGATCGAGCTGCGTACATCATGCTCGTCGTGTGCTGCCTGGTGGCCGGCGCGTGGCTCCTGCGCACGGGAACCGAGGAGCCGGCGCCGGCGGTC
>JBQCGJ010000232.1:0-15755 GCA_051955775.1 Gaiellales bacterium
CGCGACTCCTTGATCGGCTTGCCGCCGTCCAGCGATTCGGCCACCGCCAGCTCCCGCGAGCGCTCCTGGAGGATGCGCGCGATGCGGAACAGGTACTTGGCGCGCTCGGCCGGGCGCAGCTTCGACCAGCCGTCCTCGAACGCGCCCCGCGCCGCTGCCACGCCGCGGTCGACGTCCTCGGGCCCGGCCAGCGCGACCTCGGCCAGCGGCTCCTCGGTGGCCGGCGAGATGGTCGCGAACCGCTTGCCCGACGCCGGCTCGACCAGCTCGCCGCCGATGTACAGCCCGTACTGCTTCTCCAGCGTGACGATGTCCCGCGACTCCGGAGCCGGCGCGTACTCCCACTCCAGCGGTGCGGGAACGGCGCTGCCGGTCTGCTCCAGCTCGCTCATCAGTCGATCGTGAAGTGGTCGGGGGTCTCGTAGATGCCGGTGCGCTGCTTTCGGATCTGCATCAGCACGTCGTTCAGGAGCGAGGAGGCGCCAAACCGGAAGCGGTCGGGCGTCAGCCAGTCGACGCCCAGCGTCTCGTGAACCACGCACAGGTACTGGATGGCCTGCTTGGCGGTGCGGATGCCGCCGGCCGGCTTCATGCCCACGACCCTGCCGGTCTCGTCGTGCACGTCTCGAATCGCCTCCAGCATGCACAGCGTCACGGGCAGCGTGGCCGCCGGACTGATCTTGCCGGTGGAGGTCTTGATGAAGTCCGCCCCCGCCGCCATGGCCAGCAGCGACGCCCGCCGCACGTTGTCGTAGGTGCCCAGCTCGCCGGTCTCCAGGATCACCTTGAGGTGGGCGCCCGCGGACGCCTCCTTGATCCGCACGATCTCGTCGTACACGCGCCCGTAGCGGCCGGACAGGAACGCGCCGCGGTCGATCACCATATCCACCTCGTCCGCGCCCATGGCAACGGCGGCCGCGGCGTCCGCGACCTTGACATCGATCGGCGACTGGCCCGATGGGAATGCGGTGGCGACCGACGCCACGTGCACCGGGCGGTCGCCGATGCGGCGCCGGGCCTCGGGCACGAGGTTCGGGTAGACGCACACGGCCGCCACCGACGGGATGCTGGGGTCGGCCGGGTCGGGCCGCAGGGCCTTCGAGCACAGCGCTGCCACCTTGCCCGGCGTGTCCGCCCCCTCCAGGGTGGTCAGGTCGATCATGCGCACCACCATGTCCAGCGCCCACATCTTCGACTCGCGCTTGATCGAGCGCTTGGTCAGATCCGCGGCCCGCGCCTCCAGGGCGACCGCGTCGACGGCTCCCACCCTGGGCGGCCGGGGCTCGAACGGCAGCTCGAAGCCAGGGAGTGTCTCGGTGACCGCCATGCGGTGCGGAGTCTAGTCGCGGCGCGGCGTGACTTTCTGGCCGTGGGCGCCGACATGGGTAGGCTGTTGCGCGGCCATCCCGGCGCCTGGCCCCGATCGGTAGGGGCCTGGCGGCGGTTCTATGGGGCCTGGCCCCGGCTCTCTGGGGCCTGGCCCCAGCCCTCTGGGGCCTGGCCCCGGTCTCTAGGCCTGGCTCCGGCTTTCTTCGGCGTCCCATAAGCGGTGTCAGGCACCGTCACAAACCCCGTGACGGATGCCAGACACTTCCGCAACGGGGGCCTGGCCCCGGTCGGTAGGGGCCTGGCCCCGGTCGATGGGTGTCAGCCGTGCTTGGGGGCGTACCGGCTCCACGCCCCGTGCGTGACGAGCAGCGCCTGGGCGGCCATCTCGCAGTGGCCACCGCCCGGGGCGATGACTGACCAGACCGTTGCGGTGCCCGAGAACGCCTCCGAGAAAACGCCGATCTGCCACTGGTCGTACGTGTCCGGCGCTCCCGTGCCGCCGACCGGCGGCACCTGCAGGGGACCGAGCGGGATCAGGGCAACCGGGTGACGCGACACGACGCGCGTGTGCTGCACAACGGGCGGCCCCTCCCCGCGGGCCCAGCTGGTCAGCGCGAACCGGGTGCCCGGTGTCGCCGAGCAGCGCGCACGCAACGTGCCCACACCCGGCACGGCGAGCAGGGCCACCGACGTTCCCGCGGGCGCCGTTCGGGACCGTTGGGAGACACGCACCTGGCCGCCCCCGGAGATCCTGCCGGCGGCGTCCATCGGCTGAAGAGCGTTCAGCCGAGCGGGCTTGGCCGAGGTCGTCGCCCGCGGCTGCGAGGTGCTGGACGCAGAGTGCGAACCTGCGCACCCCGCCAACGCCCCGATCAGGAGCACCCCCGCCGTGAGTCGCCTTTTCTGCATATCGAACATACGCCGTATCGCTCCGTTCGCTTCCACAGCGTAGACTCCGCCCGTGCCCAACATCCTCGTCTTCGGCGCGCGCAATCTCGGCCGGGTCGTGGCCGAGCACTTCATCGAGCAGGGCTGGACGGCCACCGGCGTCGCCCGATCTGAGAGCACCGCCGAGGCGTTTCCGGGCCGCGGCATCGTGGCCGACCTGACCGACCTCGACCAGATGAAGCGCGCAGTCGAGGAGGCCGGCGAGTTCGACCTGGCGGTGAACGCCGTGTCGCCCAAGGGCCGCTTCGGCGGCGGCGACCTGATCACCACCGACGACGACGCCATGGCGCCCTACACGGAGCAGGTGATCCCCGAGGTGTTCGGGTTCTTCCGCACCTGCGGGTCGGCGCTGGCAGCACACGGCGGCGGCACACTGGTGCAGGTGACGGGCGGCTCGGCCCGCCGTGCGTTGCCCGGCCGGGCGCCGTGGGGCGCCGGCGCGGCGGCCACCCGGGCGCTCTCGCAGGCGGCGGCCAATGAGCTGCGCCCCCAGAACGTGCACGCGGCGCTGCTCGTGTGCGACGGCTCGTTCGGCGGCCCCGGCGACGACGAGGGCGGCCAGCGCATCGATACCCGAGAGCTGGCGAAGGCCGTGCAGTATCTGCATGAGCAGGGGCGCAGCGCGTGGACGCACGAGCTCGTGGTCACGCCGATCGGCGACCGCTGGACGCCGTGAGAGCTGCTACAGCTTGCGGATCGTCGCCGCAGTTCCGTACGCAGCGACCTCGCTCATGATGTTCGCGATCTCGTTGCAGTCGAAGCGCATCCCCAGCACGGCGTTGGCGCCGCGCTCGCGGGCCGCGTCCTTCAGCCGCTCCACGGCCTGATTCCGGCTGTCCGACAGCAGCGAGGTGTAGCCCTTGGCCTCGCCGCCGAAGACCGTGCGCAGGCCGGCGCCCATGTTCGAGAACGCGTTTCGGGCGCGCACGATCAGCCCGAACACCTCGCCGTACACCGCGACCACCTCGTAGCCGGGAATGTCGTTCGTCGTCACCACTATCACGTCGTCCATGCAGACGAGGATAGAGGATCAGCAGGACGACCCTTCGGGGCCCTCGAACCGTGTCCACAGCTCGGCCAGATCGGCCAGCTCCGGCTCGCTGAAGCGCTCCAGGTATTCGCGCCGTACGCCCTCCAGGTGGGTCGAACGGGCCTCCGCGAACACCTCCCGGCCGCGGTCGGTGATCAGGGCCAACTGGCCGCGCAGATCGCTGGGGCAGCTGCGCCGCTCGACCAGCCCCTCGCGTACGAGCCGGTCGACCAGCCGGGTGAGCCCGCTGCGCGACAGGAAAACGCGCTCGGCGATGTCGCTCATGCGCATGCCGCCGGCCGGGCCGTTGGCGAGCTGCAGCAGCACCTCGTAGGAGCTGAGCGGAAGCCGGTGGCGCTGCACAAGCTCGGCGTCCAGACGGGCCACCAGGCCGTGATGGGCACTCAGGAATCCCTTCCAGGCGGCGAGCTCGGTGTCGTTCAGTTGGTGATCGGGTGTGGTGCGCAGGGTGTTCGCCTTTCTGACCGAAAACTTGTTGCACATACAATCATAGCGCAAGGTTGGCTCTGGGAGTCATCCGGCGGGCGCCGGCGCGGCCGCACGGATCCGCGAGGAGATCACCGCGTGGCATGTGCGATAGTGACCGAACCGGACCGCGCTCGACCGAAGGGAGCAGACGATGTCAGACAGCGTCTATCGGG
The DNA here is from genome assembly GCA_051955775.1 of Gaiellales bacterium. Taxonomy (GTDB): domain Bacteria; phylum Actinomycetota; class Thermoleophilia; order Gaiellales; family JAICJC01; genus DASUHT01. The sequence goes on from JBQCGJ010000232.1 coordinate 3,970, forward strand.
TCACCGAGGTGATCGGGGTCAGCAGCGAGTCGTGGGAGGCGGCCGCCCGCAACGCGGTGGAGACGGCGGCCAAGACGATCCGCGACCTGCGGGTGGCCGAGGTCACGCGCACCGACGTCACGATCGAGAACGGCAAGGTGCAGCACTACCGCGTGCGGCTGAACATCTCGTTCAAGTACGAAACCAACGACTGACGACACCGGCTCCGGCATGAGCTTCCAACCATCGAGCGCCGGCACGCCGGATCCGCTCACATATCTCGTGCGGCCCGCCGCCGGCGAACCCGCCGGGGCGCTGGTGCTGATCCACGGGCGCGGCGCGAACGAGGGCGACCTTGCGCCGCTGGCGGCCGAGCTCGACCCCGAACGGCGGCTCGTCGCGCTGTGCCCGCGGGGACCGCTGTCCCTGCCGCCGGGCGGCGCGCACTGGTACCGGCTGGGCGGGCTGGGCACACCCGACCCGGACACGTTCATGCCCACGTTCGGGCGGCTCGTTGCGTGGTTGGACGCCGCGCTGGCGGAGCACGGGATCGGCCTCGAGCGCACGGTGATCGGCGGCTTCTCGCAGGGGGCCGTGATGTCGTGGGCGCTGGGCCTGGGCCAGGGTAGGCCGACGCCCGCCGGGATCCTCGCCCTGTCCGGGTTCATGCCCACCGTGGAGCGGTGCCCGCTGGACCTCGACCGGCCGGGCCTGCGCACGGCGATCGGCCACGGCACGCACGACCCGATCATCGGCGTCGAGTGGGGCCGCCAGGCCCGCGACAGGCTGCGCGCGGCCGGGCATGAGCCGGTGTACCGCGAGTCCCCGATGGGCCATTCCATCGATCCCGGGTTCCTGGACGAGCTGCGCGACTGGGTGGCCGGGTCTGTGTCCGCCCACCAGACGGGTCGGTGAGCGCCGAGGCGGTCCGCTCGTTCCCGGACGGCGTGGCGCTTCGCTGGCGCGGGCCGCTGAGCGATGTCGAGATGGTGGACCTGGTGGCGTCCTACGGAGGCTCACCGGTGGCAGGCTGGTGGGATCAGATCCGGCCGCACAGCTTCGGCTGGGTGACCGCCCGCACCGCTGGCGGCCAGGTCGTGGGGTTCGTGAACGTGGTCAGCGACGGCTGCGACCACGCCTTTCTGATCGACACCAGGACGCACGGCGATCACGGGCGCCGGGGCATCGGGAGGCGCGTCGTGCGGTTCGCGGCGGAGCACGCACAGGCGGCAGGCCACGAGTGGCTGCATGTGGATTTCGACGGGGAGCTGGAAGGGTTCTACTTCGGGGCCTGCGGGTTCCGGCCCACACCCGCCGGCTTGATCCACCTGCCGTCGCTGGATCCACCGAGTTGTTAAGGCGGAGACCCGGGGTCTGACCCCGGGTCTGAATTGTTAAGGCCGGCCACCCGTACCCGGTACCGGTTCTACAGGGGTACTTCGACGGCGGTGTGGCTCTCGCGGACGATCGCGGCCATCCCGCGCATCGCCCGTAGCACCTCATCCCAGTCCTCGTCGGTGTGGGCGTAGCGCTCGATCATCAGCCGGCCCAGCCCGACATGGAATCGCTCATCCTTGACGATGCCCTCGTAGATCCGCGCCACCTCCGGCAGGTCGTATCGCCTGCCGGCCTCCACGATCCCATCCAGCGTGCCGGTGGCCGCGGTCTCCGACATGTTCCAGGCCGCGATCGCGCCCAGCCGGTGGCGATCCAGCGACCCCCACAGAAACGCGCTCCACTCGCGGGCCGATGCGGGCGGCTCCACCGGGACCGTGCCGCCCAACCGCCGGATGATCCTGCCCACCGCCTCGTAGTGCTCGGCCTCGTCGTGCAGTTGGCGGGACAGCGCCGTGATGTGCTTGCGCTCGAAGCTCAACCCGTACCGCCGGATCACCTCGCCCAGCATGAACACGTAGTCGATCTCGCGCCAGCAGCGGGGCACGAACCAGGCCGCCAGCACCTGCTGGTTTCGATCCCGGTCGTACTCCACCCAGAACGCCTCGGCCCGCCGCCGCACCTCCTCGACGGCGACTCGCTGGAGCTCGTCGATCTCGGCCCAGCGCGGGTCGCGCCCGCTCACCGCTCGATCAGCTCCCGGGCCTCGGCACGCGACCGGGCGGCCTCGACCAGATCTTCGAATGGGCGCAGAAACCGCTCGTCGCGCTGCCACTGCAGCTCGTTGTGCCACTGCGTGCCGGCCGCGAAGCCGCCGCCGTCCGCCCGCTCGATGGCCTCGATCACCCCATCCCGCGCGCGTGCCGTGGCGCGCAGCAGCGGGCCCGTCTCGGCCACGCACTGATGGTGGAACGAGTTGACCCGGGCCGGGCCGCCCGCGAACCAGCGCTCGGCCGCCGACCCCTCCACCACCTCCACGTCGTGCCAGTGGTCTCCCGGCTCCACCTCGGCCAGCTCCTGCCACGGATAGCGGTGGCGGTGCGCGCCCTCGTGCAGGCTCTCCACGTCCTGCGTCAACCCCCCGCCGCCGGCCACCGCCAGCACCTGGATGCCGCGGCAGATCCCCAGCACCGGCATCCCCCGCTCCAGCGCCCGCCGGGTCAGCTCGATCTCGAACTCGTCCTGATCGGCCCGGTGCGGGCGCGTGGTCGGATGCTGCTGTTGACCGTAGTGACGAGGGTCGACGTCCGCCCCACCGCACAACTGCACCCCGTCCACCGTGTCAAGCACCTGGTCGACGTGCTCGACCGGCGTCGAGCGGGGAAGCGCCATGGCGATCGCGCCCAGCCGCTGAAGCGGCTCGCGAAGCGACGGCTCGACCCGCTTCAGCAGCGGATCCTCCAGTTCGATTGTGTACCCGATAACCGGCCGCCGCATGAGACAAAGGCTACCGGAGGGGGTACCCTGGACGCATGGCCACGCTACCGACGATCATCATCGAGTGCGGCGGGGACGGGCGCACCCGCGGACACGCTCAGGGCGAGGAGCTGCGCCGCCAGATCGCCGACGTGCACGAGCGCTGGGAGGAGCACACCGCGCTGTCCACCGGTCTGCATCCGGACGCGTACATCGAGCGACTGCTGGCCGACACCGATTTCGTCCCCGCCATCGCCCGCCACACCCCCGAGCTGCTGGAGGAGGCGCGCGGCATCGCCGAGGGCAGTGGGCTGACGCTGGACGCGATCCTCGCGCACAACCTGATGGACGAGCAGTGGTGGCACCAGACCGAGCTGGCCGCCGGCCATGCCTGCAGCCTGCTGGCGATCCCGGCCGACGGCGAGCGGCCCGCGCTGGTCGCGCAAAACATGGACCTGCCGGCGTGGATGGACGGCGCCCAGGCCGTCGTGCGCCACCACACCCCGGACGGCGAGACGGTCGTGCTCACCGCCGCCGGGATGGTCGGCCTGACGGGCGCCAACTCCCGCGGCGTGGGCGTGTGCGTGAACACGCTGCCGATGCTGCACCACTCGACCGACGGGCTGCCGGTGGCGTTCGCGATGCGCGCCGCGCTGGAGCGGCCGTCGGCAACCGAGGCGGCCGGCTTCCTGCGCTCGGTGCCGCACGCCTCCGGGCAGCACTACGCCGTCGTCGCAGCGGATGCCGCGCTGGGGCTGGAATGCTCGGCGCGCGGAACCGCCGATTCGGCCGCCGGCGAGCGGTTCTGCCACACGAACCATGCGCTCGCGAGCAATGACATCGACGCGTCCGCCGACCGGCCCAGTGGCACCGCCGACTCCCGGAGCCGGCTGAAGCGACTCGAGCGATCGGCCGCCGACGTGGCCTCCGCAGACGACTGCCAGCGCCTGCTGGCGGATCGCGAGGCGCCGCTCAGCGTGCACGCGACGCCGGACAAACCGTGGCTCACCTTCGGGTCGGTGGTGTACGAGCTGGGCTCGAGGGTGACGGCCCGCATCGCCCTCGGCCCGCCCGACACCACTGCCTTTCAGGAATACCGGCTTTCCCCGGCCTGACGGCGACTCAGGCCGTCGCCCAGTTCGCGCGCGGATCCTCGATCGGGGTCAGCCGCCCTTCGATCGCATCCCGCTGCGACTCCAGCCACGGCGGCAGGATCACCTTCAGACCCATGGTCTCGTGGGTCTGGCGGCGGGTGAAGCCAGGGCCGTGGTCGGCGATCTCGTACAGGATCCCGCCCGGCTCGCGGAAGTACACCGAGTGGAAGTAGTAGCGGTCGATCACCGGCGTCGAGCGAAGCCCGGCCTGGGCCAGGTGCTCCGGCCACTGCGGGTGGTCGTCGTTGTCCGCCCAGAAGGCGACGTGGTGCACGGTGCCGCCCCCCGGAACCGGCCGGTGGTCGGGCGCCGGGTCGAGTGTGACCGTGCCTCCGCGGGTCGGGCCGCGCAGCTCGAATACGTCATCCGCGACCGCGTGCGCCCCCATCACCTCCTCCAGCACTTGCCGGCTCGACGACGGGCGCATGCTGTACATGCGCACGCCCTCGAACCCCGTCAGCGCCAGCTCGGCCGGGATCTCGGGATGCCGTGCGACCAGCGGCGCGTCGCCGTTCGGGCGCACGACCAGCCCGTGCCCCATCCCCTCCGGGTTTGCGAACACGAGGCCCTCGTCGGTGCGCTCGGCGGTGATTCCCTCGTCGCCCAGGCGCTTCTGCCAGAACTCGATGGCGTCCTCGGAGGCGACGCGCCACACGACCCGGTGCACCATGCCCGGCCCCGCGACGCCGGGCATCGCGCCCGGATACTCGAAGAAGGTGAGATCGGCGCCGGGCGAGCCGTCCTCGTCGGCGTAGAACAGGTGGTAGGCGCTGGTGTCGTCCTGGTTGACGGTCTTGGCGACCAGCCGCAGGCCGAGCACGCGCGTGTTGAAATCGACGTTCTGTCGTGCATCGCCGGTGATGGCGGTGATGTGGTGGATGCCGTTGAGCTGCATGTGTGAGCCCCCGTAGAGCTAGGTGGTTGTGCGTGCAACTATATCAGCGGGTGCGCGCAGCACCAAATCAGGGCCCGGCGATCCACCGGGCGCGGGGTTCAGGCTGCGGCTTCCATCGCCCGCCGAAGCTCGGCCAGCGAGGCCCGCAGCAGCCGCGACACGTGCATCTGGCTCAGCCCCAGCCGGTCGGCGATCTCGGCCTGCGTCAGATCCTCGAAGAACCGCAGATGGATGATGGTGCGCTGGCGGGGGGCGAGATGCCGCACCGCCCACGCCAGCTCGGCCCGGGTCTCGGTGTCGCGGAAGCCCACCTCCTCGCTGATCAGGCCCGCCGGCCGTCGCTCCACGGAACTGCCCTCGCCGCTCTCCGGCAGCGGCTCGGCGGTGTGCGCGCGCTCGACCGACAGCGCCTCGGCCACCACGCCGGCCGGCTCGCCGACGAACGCGCTCAGCTCCTCCGTGTCCGGCGCGCGTCCCAGCCGGTGGCTCAGCTCCTCCCGCGCCACCGCCAGCCGGCGGCTCAGGTCCTGCAGCGGGCGGGGCACCCGCACCGCCCAGCTGTGGTCGCGGAAGAGATGCATGATCTCGCCCTCGATGGTGCGTGCCGCGAACCGCCCCAGCGGCACCCCGCGGGTCTCGTCAAACCGGTCGACCGCCTGGATCAGGCCGACCAGCCCGCTCTGCAGGACGTCCTCGTAGGGGATTCCTCTGCGCGCGTAGCGCCGCGTGATCGCGAACACCAGACCGCGATGCCGCAGGATCAGCGTCTCGCGGGCGCTCGGGTCGCCCTGATCCCGGGCCAGCCGCACAAGATCGCCATCGCTTCGGTGGGCCAGCTCTCCCATCGCTGTGACTCCCAACGTGGCTGTGAACGAACGTGCTGATGGGTAGATGTGCGGCGGCCGGGTGTTTGAAACACGACTTGCTTCAATCGTCTTCGGCGACCAGCTCGAAGGCCGAGCGAAGCAGTCGCGACACGTGCATCTGCGAGAGGCCCACACGATCTGCGATCTCCCGCTGAGACAGCCCGGAACCCACTCGCAGCGCGAGGATGCGCCGCTGGCGAGGGTCGAGCCGGGCCAGCCGGTTGCCGAGATCGAGCCGGGATTCGACCTCCTCCAGCTCGGGATCGACACTCGCCAGCTGCTCGTCGGGTACCGCTCCCATCCGCACCGGGCGGCTCACCGTGCGAGCGTGAAGCACCTCGATCACCCGATCCAGCTCGAGCCCGCTGGCGTCGGCCAGCTCCGCGACGGTGGGTGGCCGGCCGTGGCCGGCGGAGAACTCCTCGACCGCATCGTCGACCACTCGGGCATCCTCGCGCAGCGCCCGGGGCACCCGCACTCCGGAGGCCGATTCGCGCGCGCAGCGGGCCATCTCGCCCACCACGAAGGCCGAGGCGTAGGACTGGAACTCCACCCCCCGGGCAGGGTCGAAGCCCTCCAGCGCTGTCAGCACCCCGACCATACCGGCCTGCTCGAGGTCGGCCCGGGTGGCGGCCCCGGTGAACCTTCTGGCCAGCCCCGCCACCATCGGTCTCATCTGCTCGATGAGCTGGTCGCGGGCCTTGGCGTCCCCTGCCGCGGCCCGCGAGGCGAGGTGTGCGGTGCTGTCATCCAGCACGCAGCTCGACTCCACCGGGCACGATCTCGACGCGGTCGACGAGCGAGGCCAGCAGCTGGCGATGCCGCTCAACCCAGGAGTCAGCGGCCGGCTGCACCGCCACCGTCAAGTGCTGCGGCTCGGGCGTGAGCACGACGACCGACTGCCCGGAGGCCTGGGCCAGCACCATATCGACCGCCATGCCCAGCTCGTCAAGGCGGTCGATCGACAGCTCCGTACGCGCTCCCACGGCCAGCACCAGGCGCGGACTGACGGCCCGCGCCAGCCTGCCGGTCGAGAAACGTCCCGTGACGGTTTCGGAGGGCACAGGGGGGACCCTATCGCTGCCGACGCCGCGGCCCGGTAAGGTTCCCGCCGTGGGCGAGCCCGATGTCTCGGTCAAGGTGGAGTCGGAGGAGATGACGGTCGTCAGTCTCGTAGGCGAGCACGACCTGTCCTCCAGCGACCGGGTGCGCGATGCCCTGGACGCGGCCGCCGAGTCACCGACCACGGTGCTCGACCTGACCGCCGCGGAGTTCGTGGACTCATCGATCCTGGGTGTGATCGTCTCGGCATACCAGCAGGCGCAGGCGTCCGGGCGGCGGTTCCTGGTGGTGGTGGGCAGCGAGCCGGCCACCTCGATCCGGCGTATCCTCGATCTGACCGGGCTGTCCGCGCTGCTCCAGGTCAGCGAGACGCGCGAACAGGCGCTGGAGCCCGACCGCGAGAGGCAGGCCGGCAGTGGGTGAGCGAATGGATCTGGCTGTGCCAACGACCGCCGAAAGCGTGCCAGTCGTCCGCCACGCGCTGCGCGGAATGCTGGAGGCGAACGAGATCGAGGGGTCGGTGGTCGCGGACGTCCTGCTGGCGGTGACCGAGGCATGCTCGAACGTGGTCGTCCACGCCTACCTGGGGCGCGACGGCGACGTGCCCGCGATGGTGGTCCAGGCGGAATGGCAGTCGGATGACATGCTGACCGTGGTGGTGCGCGATCAGGGCCGCGGCTTCACGCCGCGCGTGGACAGCCCGGGGCTGGGACTCGGTCTGCCGGTGATCGCCGCGCTCACGCGGCGGCTGGAGCTGCGCGAGACGGCCGGCGGCGGCACCGAGATCTCCATGAGCTTCACCGCCGCCGCGCTGCCTGCGAGTCACTCCAGCTAGCGCATCAGCGAGAGCGCGGAAGGCAGCTCGCGGCGCAGCCAGGAGCTCGGCACGTGCGAGATCGTGGCCAGCAGCACATCCGCCTCGAGGCCGTTCAGGTCGCCCGAGCGCTGGCCGTCGTCCACGGCCTGCTGGAGCCCCTGCTTGATCGCGTCGCCGAGCTGCGCGTCGGTGACGTGGTGGCGGCTCTGGAAGTCGCGCATGCTGTTGTCGGACGCCAGCGCCAGCGCCAGCGTGGCCGACTGCACGTGAAGGTGGCAGGCCGCGCCGTTCAGGGTGGACAGCGCCACCTCGCCCGCGATCGAGCTGAGGCTGCCGGTCGGCCCCCAGTTGCGCCCGGCGCACGGGTCGGGCGCCGCAGTCGGCCCGAACGACGCGCCTCCGGCCGCCAGCGCGGCTCCCACCAGCACGACCGCCGCCCCGCCCGCCGCCGCGACCACGGCGATCCGCAGAGGGCCGCGGCGCATGGCCAGCAGCGGCACCAGCGCGAGCAGGCTGAGCAGGGCCGCGACCTCGAACGCCCGCCGGAACGCGCGAGTGGCGGCCCGCCGCACCTCGTCGTACAGGGCTGAGGCGATGCGGTCGTAGGCCGGCCGGTCGGCGGCGGACGGATGCTGCGACTGGAACACCGTGTGCAGGTCGGGCACCTTGTTGTCTGACGTCTCCAGCTTCTGGATCAGCGCCGCGCCGAGGCTCAGCTTGGCCCCGAAGGACAGCGGCGACTCGAGCACGATGGCCGCCCCGCCCTGCTCTGCGCGGGCGCTCTGGGTGGTCAGGTCGGTGACCAGGATCGGAGTCAGGATCACCAGCCCGAGCACCACGCCCGCGTGGCGGGCCGCGATCGACCATGCGCCCTCGACCGCCAGCGGGCCGCGCTGCAGCGCGGCGTGGGACAGCGCCGGCACCGCCAGCGCCAGCCCGACGCCGACGGCGACCTGCGGGGCCAGCGTCCACACCACCTCCGCCCGGGGCATGAAGGCGAGCGCGGCGAGACCACCGGCGATCAGGATGCTGCCGGAGGCGGCGCGGGTCACAGCGTTCCCCTCCCCACGCACGAAATAGCCGGTGACGAGCGCCGCGGCGGGGATGGTGGAGACGGCGAAAGCGGCTGCGATCGGAGACAGCTGGTAGCCCTGGACGAACAGCAGCACGAGCAGGAACAGGGCGGCCGTGAGGCCGGCGGCCACCAGGGCGAGAGCGATATTGGGCGCCCACGGCGGGCGCCGTGTCGGCCCTGCCTCCAGCCGCTCCCGGTGGATGCCCCGGGCGGCCACCGTAACCAGCCCCAGCGGCACCTGCACGACGAAGATGGCCCGCCAGTCGAACGCCTGGGTGAGCACCCCGCCGGCCATCGGGCCGGCGGCAGCGCCGATCGCCGCCGAGGTCGCCCACAGCCCGGCGGCCCGCCGCTGGTCGCCCAGCTCGGCGGCCAGCAGGTCGAGCGCGGAGCACACGAGGGCGGCCCCGCCTGCGGCCTGGACGCAGCGGGCGATGATCAGCACGGTCAGGTCGGGGGCCACTGCGCAGGCCAGCGAGCCAACGGCGAACACGACGGCGCCGGCGGCGCACACGCGGTGCGTACCAATCCGGCGGCCGAGCAGCGCAGCCGGAACGGCGCAGATCGCCATGGCCAGGTTGAACGCGGTGATCACCCATGCCACGCTCGAGACCGACGTGTTGAAGCTGCCGAGAATGTCGGGCAGTGCCAGCACGACGACCGAGGAGTCGGCCAGCACCGCGCCGATGGCCAGCACCAGGCCGGCCACCGCCAGCCTGCGTCCCCTGGCCTCGCTGATGCTTGCGACCACGGGAGAACGATAGACCTGAGAGTCTGAGACAGGCATGATTAGGGGCCATGCTGCCGCTCCGCTACGACGTCGACTCCCGAACGGGCTTCATCCGCCTGCGCGAGGGCCGGGTGGCGCGCAGCCGCAAGCTGTCGCCTCAGGCCACGGCGGAGTACGGGCGGCACGGCCAGCTGCTGACGATCGCGCTCACCGACCTCGAGCCCGACGCGGCGGAGTTCCTGCGCACCGCCGACGAGGAGACGCTGCTTGCGGTGATCGAACAACAGGCCGGCAGAAGCGCGGCCGGCGGACGTTCAGGCGCCCGGCCGTCGGGCGGGCGATCAGGAGGCCGGCGACCGCAGGGGCGGAACCGGCGGGGCTAGCCGGTCAGCCGCTCACTCGCGGCTGGTCAGCCACCCGCCGTCCACGAACAGCGTCTGGCCGTTGACGTAGCGGGCATCGTCGGAGAGCAGGAAGGCGATGGCGTCTGCGATGTCCTCGGGCAGGCCGATGCGGCCCAGCGGGATGCCCGCCTCGATCCTGGCTACCCGGTCCGCGTCGTCCAGCGGGTTCATGCCGGTGCGGATCCAGCCCGGGCCGACCGCGTTCACGCGGATCCCGGCCGCGCCCAGCTCCAGCGCCATCGACTTGGTCAGCATGCGCACGCCGCCCTTGGACGCGCTGTACGCAGCGGCGCCGTGCTCGGTCACCTCGCCGTACGTGCTGGCCACGTTGACGATGGCCGCTCCCGGCTGCATCACCCGCGCGGCCGCCCGTCCGCACAGGAAGACGCCGGTCAGGTTCACGTCCAGCACCCGCCGCCACGTGTCGAGCTGCTCCTCGGCGAAGGCATGGCCGTCCGGGATGCCGGCGTTCGCCACCAAGCCGTCAGGCGCGCCGAACCGCTCCACATGCGTGGCGACCATGCCCTCCACCTGAGCCTCGTCGGCGACGTCGCAGGTGATCGCGGTTGCCGCATGCCCGATCCCGGCGGCGGTGGCCTGGGCCGCGCCGCCGTCGATATCGACAACGCTGACCTGGTGGCCATCGGCCGCCAGACGGCGGGCCGTGGCCCAGCCGATCCCGCTGCCCGCGCCGGTGACGATCGCCGAGCGGCTCACAGCGCGTAGATCCGCTCGGCGTTGCCGTGCATGATCAGCTCAGCCAGGCCCAGTGCATCAGCCGCCGCCAGGTCGCCGGCGTCCACCATGTCGCCCAGCGCCGTCCCGATCGCCCGCCGCCCGCGCATCGCGCCCAGCCAGTGCTGCTCGGGGATCCCCACCGCGTCCGAGCTGTACAGCACACGCGACGCGGGTGCACAGCCCAACGCCTCGTGCGTGATCGCGGTCAGCTCATGCGCGGTCAGAAACGGGATCGCGTACGACACGTCCACGTACGCGTGGGGATAGGTCGCGGCCAGCACCGCCAGGTTGCGCGTGTACGGATACGCGCCGTGCAGCATGACCACCGGCACCGACGGGAACCGCCGCAGGAGCGGCGCCAGGTGGAACGGGTTTCCGAGCAGCAGATCGGCGTCGGAGTCCCCGTACCCGGTGTGGAACTGCACCGGCAGCTCCTGCGCCCGAGCCGCCTCCATGGTCAGGTTGACGATGTGGTCGACCAGCGGCTTCTCCTGCACACGCGGCGCAGCCATGGCCTGCAGCCTGCCGTGGGCGGCGGCCACATCGTCCGGCTCCGGTACGCCGATTGCCAGGCCGCTTCGGTAGGCCGCCACCGTCTTCAGACCGCATACCCCGCGTGCCCTGGCCGACGTCAGATGGGCGCGCAGCGCCTCGTCCCACTCGCCGAAGCTCCCCGTGTGGCCGGCCAGCCGCGCCGCGACCGTCTCCATCCGCTCGACCCAACCCACCCGAAGCCCCGTGCGAGCGGCCAGTTCCGGCCGGTCGCTGCAGTCGGCCGGGTCGGGGTAGCCGTCGTCGACCAGGAGCCAGGAGATGTTCACGTCGCCCAGGAACAGCCGGTCGAGCTCATCGCGTGAACGGCCTGCGCGGGCCTCGATCACCGACTGCTCCGTCGGCTCGCAGCCGAGCAGTGCGGCGATCTGGCGAATCGCCCACAGGTAGTGCGGCGCGGTCGCGGTGTGGTCGGGCGGGAAGGGCTCGCCGGCGCACTCCGAGAAGCGGTGCCGGTAGCCGGCCACGTCCAGCCCGGACGTGTCCAGGAGCAGCCCGTGGCAGTGGTTGTCGACCAGCGGGATGTGGGTGAGATCGAGCATCAGTACTTGTACCGGTACTCGGCGGCGATGAACTCGGGCTCGGCCGAGGCGTAGGCCGCAGCCTCGGAGCGCTTCAGCGCAAGGTAGGTGGACAGCATCTGCTCTCCCATGGCGCCGGCCAGCAGCGAGTCACCGGCGAGTAGATCCAGTACCTGCCCGAG
>JBQCGJ010000233.1:0-2811 GCA_051955775.1 Gaiellales bacterium
CTCGAGGCGGGCCCGCTGGGTGGCGACATCGTGCGTGGCGAGCGCGTGCGTCTCGCCCGCGACCCGGAAGGCGATGCCGCGCCGCGCGAGTTCGGCGTGCAGCTCCTCCACGAAGATGCCTTCCCCGCCGGTGTGCTCGGGTGTGCCATCCGGCCAGGCCGGCCTGCCGCCGCGCTCCGGGTCGGAGCTGGTGATGGTCACGCCCATCGAGGGGCTTCCCTCGACGCCGACGAGCACGACGTCCTCGCCCTGCTCCGCACGGGCGGCGATCGCGCCCGCCACGGCGGCGGCGAGCCGCTGACAGTGCCGGCGGAACGCCGCGGTGTCGTACTGCTCGCGTACCGCCCAGAACCGGTTCAGCCCGGCGAAGGCAAGCTCGGGGCAGGGCATCTGCTCGACGCGCCAGCCCTTATCGCGCAGCGTGTCGACGATGGGGGAGTACACGCCGGCGCAGTGCGCGCCGTCGCGCACCTTGGAATTCTGGTTCAGCAGGCAATGTGCCACGAATGCCACGCCCATGGCCCGAGCATACGGCTGCCGCCAGGTATGCCCTAGGGTGTGGCGGGTGGCGCGCTCAGCCCTGGTGACCGGGTCGTCGTCCGGCATCGGGCGGGCGATCGCGCTCCGGCTCGCCGCGGACGGCTTCTGGGTGCTGCTTGCCGACGTCCGCCGGAACCCGCTCACCGGCGGTGAGCCCACCGATGACCTCATCCGGGGCAGCGGCGGGGCGTGCGAGTTCGCCCGCGCGGACGTGTCCTCCCGGCAGGACTGCGAGCAGCTTGTCGCGCGGGCCGTGGCGTCCACGGGGCAACTCGACGTGCTGGTTAACAACGCCGCCCTGGCCGGCCGCCACTCCAAGCCGCTGCTGACGACCGAGGACCAGGACTTCGACGCCATCATGGCGGTCAACATCCGTGGGCCGTTCATGCTCTGCCGGGCAGCCGTGCGCCAGATGCTCACCCAGCCCGCCCGCGGCGACACCCGCGGCCGGATCGTGAACATCACCTCGCAGCACGGTATGGTCGGCGCGCCCGGGCACGCGGCCTACGCCATCAGCAAGGCGGCGCTGGTCCAGTTGACCCGCCAGATCGCGGTCGAGCACGGGCGTGACGGCATCATCTGCAACAGCGTCGCCCCGGGCAAGATCGTCACCGGCACGCCGGGTGACCTGAGCCAGAACGAGAGATCGGCGGAATACATCCGGTCCCGGACTCCGTTCGCCCGGTTCGGCGAGCCGCGGGACGTCGCGTCGGCGGTCTCCTTTCTCGCTTCGGACGATGCCAGTTACGTCAGCGGCGCCACGCTGATGGTCGACGGCGGATGGATGGCCTACTGATGAGTGACAACCACCCAGCTCACCCAGGCCCCGCGCGCGACTTTGTCGGCTACGGGCCGCAGCCTCCCGACTTCGAATGGCCGGGCGGTGCGCGGGTGGCGATCAACCTGGTGGTCAACTACGAGGAAGGCGGTGAGTATTCGCTCAACGAGGACGGGGTCAACGACACCTGGGGCGAATACTCGTTCCAGTACGGCCCGGAGATCCGCGACATCGGGACAGAAACGCACATGGAGTACGGCAGCCGGGTGGGGGTTTGGCGGATCTGCAGGCTGATCGACCGGTACCAGATCCCCGTCACGTTCAGCGCCTGTGCCCTGGCGGTGGAGCGCAACCCGCCGCTGGGCGAGTGGCTGCGGGCGCGGAACCACGACGTGCTCGCCCACGGCTACCACTGGTACGGCCCGGACACCGGCGCGATGAGCCGCGACGCCGAGCGTGACGAGATCCGCAAGGCCGTCGGCTCGCTGGAGCGGACGACGGGTGAGCGCCCTCGGGGCTGGATGGTGCGGTCCTTCCCCACCGTGCACACCAGGGAACTGCTGGTCGAGGACGGCGGCTTCTGGTACGACTCCGACGCGAACAACGATGAGCTGCCCTACTACGTCACCACGCTAGGAAAGCCTTTTCTGGTGGTGCCGTACAGCAAGGTGCACAACGACGTCCGGTACCTGATCGCCCCGACCTACGCCACGCCCCGGCACTTCTTTGAAAGCCTCAAGCTCGGCCTCGACTACATGCTTGAGGAAGCGAGCCACGGCGGTGGCGCGAGGATGATGTCGGTCGGCGTGCACGCCCGGTGGAGCGGGCAGCCTGGCCGTGCTTCCGCGCTGCGGGATTTCATCGACTATGCGCTGCAGCGGGAGGATGTCAGCTTCATGCGCCGCATCGACATCGCCGGGTTCTGGGCCGCGACGTTCCCGCCCGCTGCGGACTGAGCCGCCAGCGGCGGGCGCCGTTAGAGATACTCCTCCCGGCGGACCAAGCCGGTCACCGGCTCGCCGCGCAGGAACCGCCGGACATTCTCGGCGGCCATGCGCGCGCCGACCTGGAGAGCGCCGTCGGTGACCCCCGAATTGTGTGGGGATCCAATGATGTTCGGCAGGTCGAAGAAGGGGTACTCGGTGGAGAATGCCGAGCCCGGGCCCGGCTCACGCCACCAGGCGTCCAGCCCGGCGCAGAAGTCGGTGTGGTCCCGCAGGTGCTCATACAGCGCCTGCTCATCCACGATGGCCGCCCGGCCCACGTTGACCAGGATCGCGGTCGGCTTCATCAGCGCCAGTTGCCGGGCGCCGATGAGCCCGCGGGTGGCCCGGGTCAGCGGCAGGGCTATGACGAGCACGTCGGACTCGGCCAGCACCTCGTCCAGGTCGGCCAGCGTGCCGATGAAGTCGGCCGGCTCGCTGCTGGCGCCAGAGGTGTTCACCGCATGGATGCGCGCCCCGAACGCCCGCATCATGCGGGCGGTGGCCTTA
>JBQCGJ010000234.1:0-14794 GCA_051955775.1 Gaiellales bacterium
CGCCTCGGCCAGCGCGGACTCGATGACCGGCACGGCCAGCTCCAGGTGCCGCCGCGAGGCCACCTCCGGCACCACGCCGCCGTACTTCGCGTGCAGGTCGGCCTGCGACGACACCACGCTGGCGCGGATCGCCGCATCCTCGATCACCGCGGCGGCGGTCTCGTCGCAGGAGGTCTCGATGCCCAGTATCAGCACGCGGCGTCGGATTCGGGCTCGTGATCGCGCCACATGATCAGCGCATCCTCGCGGTTGTCCGTGTAGTAGCCGCGGCGCAGGCCGGTGGCGACGAATCCCAGCGACTCGTACAGGTGGATGGCGACGGCATTGGACACCCGCACCTCCAGCGTGTACCCGCGCTCGCGGTCGTCGCGCGTGGCCTCGAACAGATGCCGCAGCATGGCCCGGGCGACTCCACGGCCACGGTGATCGACATCCACCGCGATGTTCATCACGTGCCACGCGTCGACGTAGCGGGCGACGATCAGGTAGCCCAGCATGACCTCGCCCTGAAAGGCGCCGACGCAGATGCCATTGGGCTTGGCCAGCTCCCCCGCGAACATCGAGCGCGACCACGGCGTCGGATAGGCGCGGTGCTCGATGCGCTCGATGGCATCCAGATCGCGGGGCGTCAGCCGCCGCAGGGCGACCGCGGTCATCACGCGCCGGCCCTCGCGGTCGGAGCCGTGGTCAGCACCCGGTCGGCGTCCGGGGCGCGCAGATAGACGGGCTCGGCAGGGCCGGCGGAGGCCGCCAGCGCAGCGTGGTGGCGGGCCGCGGGTACGTGCAGCGGTGAGTCGTCGGGGGGCACCTCCAGACCGGCCAGCTCGGCCCGGTAGCGGACGGCGCCGTCGCCGGCCACGGTGGTCCCGGCCGGCAGCCGGGACGCCAGCTCGGAGGGATCGATTGCGCATGGCTCGATTCCCGCCCCAGCGGCGAACACCTCGCCTCGCCTGGCATCGATGCAGGCAACCTGCACGCCGTCGCCGGACAGCAGCGCGTCCAGCGTGGATACCCCGCGCACGGGCACGCCCAGCGCAAAGCCGAGCGCGCGTGCGGTGGCCAGCCCGATCCGCAGGCCGGTGAACGTGCCCGGTCCGGTGCCGGCCACGATCAGATCGATGTCGGCCGGGTCGACCCCGGCCTGGTCGAGCAGCGTGTGCACCTGCTCGAGCGAGCGCTGGGCGCTGGTCGAGCGGCCCGACACTGCCGACTCGGCAGCGATCCGGCCGTCCGCGGTCACGCAGACGGTGGACACGTCGGTGGCGGTGTCAAGACTCAGGATCAGCAAGCGACCGGCCCAGGTCGGGGTCCGTCGTTACCAGCAGAATCAGCCTAGCATCGGGCCCCGTGATCTGGAGAGTCACATCCAGCGTGGGCGGCGGCAGCATGCCCGCTCCCGCCTCCGGCCACTCGATCAGGCACACGGCGCCGTCGAAGTAGGGCTCGAGGTCGCCCCACTCCTCCTCGGTCAGCCCCTGTGATCGGTACAGGTCGAGGTGCGAGACCGGGCCGCGCGGCGACCGGTAGCGATTGCCGACCGTGTAGGTGGGGCTGGTGACCGGATCGGTGACGCCCAGCGCGCTGCACACGCCCTGTGCGAAGGCGGTCTTGCCCGCGCCCAGCTCCCCGCGCAGGTAGACCACGTCACCCGGCCGCAGCGCTCCAGCGACGCGGCCCGCCAGGCGCGCGGTGTCGGCCGGGCTAGAAGAGTCCCAGCTGAGCGAATTCTGGCTCTGGTTGGGCAACCGGAGGCGCTGCCACCGCGGGCGCGGGCGGCCGTTCGGGGGACGGCCGCTGCTCGAGCAGCTCGGGCAGGCGGCTGAAGTCGTCGCGCAGCGTCTGCAGCATGGCGGGCGTGTACAGCGCGGCCGCCGGGTGGAAGATCGGGTAGATGGACAGCTCCACGCCGGCGATGCGGTGGGGCTGCGCGCGCCCGCGCACGCGCGTGATCCCGTAGGGCTGTGCGGTCAGGAGCTTGGTCGCGAAGTTGCCCAGGGTGCAGATGACGCGCGGGCGGATCAGCTCCACCTGCTTGAACAGGTGGCCTTCGCAGGCGGCGATCTCCTCGGGCTGCGGATCGCGGTTTCCCGGGGGGCGGCACTTCAGCACGTTGGCGATGTACACCTGCGGCCGGGACAGCCCGATCTCGCCCAGCAGCGTGTCCAGCAGCTTGCCCGCCTGTCCCACGAAGGGCTCGCCCTGCTTGTCCTCGTGGAAGCCCGGCGCCTCACCCACGAACATCAGGTTGGCGTCGGCATCGCCGGTGCCCACGACCACCTGGGTGCGGGTGGACGCCAGCGCACACTTCTCACATCCGCGCCACTCCGCTGCGTGGCGCTCAAGCTCGATCCGGCGATCGGCGGCGTCGCTCACGCGCGGCCTTCTCGCACGACCCGCGGACGGTCAGTGACCGCAGCCGCAGGAGCCGCCGCAGCAGCCCCCGCCACCGCCGCCGACGGTCGCCCCGACGGGTCGCGGGGCGGAGAAGGCGGACAGAAGCCGGGTCACAGTCGAGCCGCCGCACGCGGGGCAGTGCACCGAGTTCTCGGTGGAGGCGGTCACCAGCTCTTCGAATTCGCCGGAGCAGTCGGCGCACAGGTACTCGTAGATCGGCATGCACGGAGAATAACCGGTACCGGGTACCGAGGCCCCGTCTTTACAAATCACCAGGCTTCCTGCTCGGCAGAGGGATCGGGTTTTTTTAAGACGGGGCCTCGGTACCCGGTACCAGATGTGGGACTACAGTCCCAACCCCGTGGATACCTCGACCGTGGTCATCGGCGCCGGCCGCGTGGGCCGCACCGTGGCGGCCCGGATCGGCGCCCGCCTGTACGGCCGCGGGCAGCCGCCCGACCTGCGCACCTGCGATCGGCTCCTGATCGCCACGCCGGACGCGGCCATCGGGCAGGTCTGCAACGAGCTTGCGCCGAACCTCCAGCCCGGCTGCGCCGTCGTCCACTTCTCGGGCGCCACCAGCGTCCACGCACTGGACGCCGCCGCCGGGCCGAAGGCCTGCGTGCACCCGCTGCAGACGGTGTGGCCCGAGCGCGGGCCGGGCCAGCTCGAGGGCTCCTTCGCCGCCGTCACGGGCGATTGGGAGCTCGGCGCCTCGCTGGCCCGCGAGCTGGGCATGCAGCCGTTCGCCCTGGAGGACGCCGCCAAGCCGCTCTACCACGCCGCGTCGGCCTTCGCCTCCAACTACCTGGTCACCCTGACGCACGTGGCGGCCGGCCTGATGGAGCGGGCCGGGCTGGAGCGCGAGCAGGCGCTGGCGGCCCTGGCGCCGCTCCAGCAGCGCACGCTGGAGCTGGCCGGACGGCCACCGACGGGACCCATCGCGCGGGGCGACGCCGCCACGGTGGCCGCCCACCTGGCGGCCATCGGCCCAGCACTCGACCCCCTGTACCGCGAGCTGGGCCGGGCCACGCTGCCGCTGGTCGACGCCGGATCAGCCGACGCCGTCCGGGACCTGCTGTGAGGGTCGGTCTCGTGCCGACGATGGGCGCGCTGCACGACGGCCACCGGGCGCTGCTGCGGCAGGCTCGCGGGGAGTGCGACAGGGTGGTCATGAGCCTGTTCGTGAATCCCACCCAGTTCGGCCCGGGCGAGGACTTCGAGCGCTACCCGCGGGACGCGACGCGAGACCGCGCCATCGCCGCCGAGGAGGGCGTGGACGAGATCTTCGCGCCGACCGTCGAGCAGATGTATCCGAACGGCTTCGACACCGCCGTCGTGGTGGGCGACGTGGCCAGCCGGTGGGAGGGCACAGCGCGCCCCGGCCACTTCAGGGGGGTGGCCACGGTCGTACTCAAGCTGTTCAACATGGTCGAGCCGGACACGGCCTACTTCGGTCAGAAGGACGCCCAGCAGCTGGCGGTCATCCGCCGCATGACGGAGGACCTGGGCCTCGGGGTCGGTATCCGCGGAGTGGACACCGTGCGCGACCCGGACGGGCTGGCGGCGTCGTCGCGCAACGTCTACCTGTCGGTGGACGAGCGGCGACGTGCCGTCACCCTCTACCGGGCGCTGCTGGCCCGCGACCCCGCCGTGTGCGAGGGCGAGCTGGAATACCTGGCGGTGGTCAACCCCGTCACCTTCGCGGAGGTCGACCCGGCGCCGGGTGCGCTGGTCATCGGGGCCGCCCGCTTCGGCTCCACCCGGCTGATCGATAACATCCGCATCGAGCAATCGTGAAGATCCAGTTGCCGGCCCTGGCCGAGATGAAGCTGAAGCACGAGCCGATCGTGATGATCACGGCCTACGACAATCCGTCGGCCGTGGCCGTCGATACCGCGGGGGTCGACCTCGTGCTGGTCGGCGACTCGGCCGCCAACACGGTGCTCGGGCACGACACCATGTCCACCCTGCGGGCGACCATGGATGAGCTGCTGATCCTCACGCGGGCCGTGGCGCGTGGCTGCCAGCGGGCGATGGTGATCGGCGACCTGCCGTTCATGAGCTACCAGGTGTCCGACGAGGACGCCGTGCGAAACGGCGGCCGCTTCATCAAGGAGGCGGGGGCGGACGCGGTCAAGCTGGAGGGCGGTGGCAGCTCGGTTCAGCGGGCGGCAGCGCTGGTCGCCGCCGGCATCCCCGTGATGGGACACCTGGGCCTGACACCGCAGAGCGCCACCATGCTGGGCGGCCACCGCGCGCAGGGCCGCGACTGGCACAGGGCACGGCAGTTGTACGAGGACGCGCTCGCGCTGCAGGCTGCGGGCTGCTTCGCAATCGTGCTGGAGGCGGTGCCGGAACCGGTTGCCGCGGCGATCACCAAGCGGCTGGCCATCCCGACCATCGGCATCGGCTCGGGGGCGGCCTGCGACGGCCAGGTGCTGGTGTTCCACGACGCCCTGGGGATCCATCCCGAGGGCGCCCGCATGGCCAGGTTCGTGAAGCAGTTCGCCGACGTCGGCGGACTTATCCGCCAGGGCGTGGCCGAGTACGCCGCCGAGGTGCGGGCGCGCACGTTCCCGGCGCCGGAGCACACCTACTCGATGGCGCCCGAGGAGCTTTCGGCGTTTGAGGCGTCGATCGGGGCGGCGCCGGTGCAGGACAACATCCTGGCCGACTGGTAGGACCTCCGCCGTCCGGCCGGTAGGGTCGGCAGGTGTCCGAGTGGGCGCCCCAGCACGTGGTCGACGAGGAGCAGGCGCGGCGCCTGATCGGCAGCCAGTTCCCCGCCGTGGAGCTGAGCGCTCTGGAGCCGCTCGGCGAGGGCTGGGACGCCACCGTGTGGCTGGTCGGCGGGCGGTGGGTGTTCCGGTTCCCGCGGCGGGAGATCGTGCTGCCCGGTCTGGGCCGGGAGATCCAGGTGCTGCCGCAACTGGCGGGGAGGCTGCCGCTGCGGGTACCCAACCCCGTCCACGTCGGACAACCCGCGGACGGCTTCCCATGGCCGTTCTGGGGGAGCCGGCACATCCCCGGCCGGGAGCCCTCGCAGGTCGAGCTCACGGACGCCGCCCGGACTGCCGCCGCCGTCCCGCTGGCGCAGTTCCTGCGCGCGCTGCACGACATCGACCCGTCGACGCTGGCCGGGCCTCCGCTGCCCGTCGACGTGGTGCGGCGGGCGGACATGGCGTACCGCGTGCCCTTCACGAGGAAGCGGATCATCCAGGCCCGTGAGCTCGGCGTGTGGCACGCCCCACCGTCAGTGGAGCCCCTGCTGGAGCGCGCCCTGGCCCTTCCGCCGTCGCAGCCGACCTCGCTGGCCCACGGCGACCTGCACCTGCGGCACCTCCTGCTGGACGATGCCCTGGCGCCGTGCGGAGTGATCGACTGGATCGACGTGTGCCGGGCCGATCCCGCCATCGACCTGATCCTGTACTGGAGCCTCCTGCCTCCCGCCGGTCGCGAGGCCTTCCGCGACGCCTACGGCGCGATCACGCACGACCAGCTCGTGCGCTCCCGCGTGCTGGCCGTCTTCCTGTCACTGACGCTGGCCGTGTACGGCCATGAGGAGGGCATGCCGTGGCTGGAGCGCGGCGCCCTGGCGGGGCTGGAACTGGCGACGACCGGCTAGATGGTTGCTCGGGCCGCCGCACCACCGACAGGATGACCCCGACAATGGCGCACAGCGAGGCAAGCAAGCCCCAGCATGCGCCCCTACTGATCGGCGATCGCGAGCAGCTTGACGACCGTGTTCCAGTTGCGCGCGGTGGCGATCACGCCCAGCTTGCGTTCGGTCAAGAGCCGGTTCACCCGCGAGCGCTGCACGCCGTCGGGATGCCAGGCGTAGATCTCCCGCCCGCTCACCACGACCTGCTCCGGCGCCACATCGGCCTCCTCGAGCGCCCGCACCGCCTCGGGCCCGGGCCGGGCGGACAGGAAGTTGACCAGGTATCTGGAGGGGTTGGACGCCACGTCGCCCAGCGGGTCCCGCTGGATCACATCTGCCAGCTCGTCGCGAGTGCGCACCACCACCTGAACTTCCAGCTCGAGCCGCTGCTCGATCTGCCGCTCGACCTGCTCAGCGAGCCGCGCCGGCGCGAGGTCGCTGACCAGCACCACGTTCCCCGACTGCAGGAACGTGCGCACCCTGTCGAACCCGGCTGCCGTCAGGGCATCGCGCAGCGCCGCCATGTCGAGCCGCCGGCTGGAACCGAGGTTGACCGCGCGCAGGAACACGATGTGCGGGCGGGGCGTCGCGGGCATGCAGACGAGACTACCGCTTGCGGAGAACGTCCAAATCTGTTTGAATGTTCAAACTAGGCTTTACGATGATCCGCGACACCCTCCTCCTCGAACGCGTCGACCAGGCCGCAGCTCTGCTCCAGCCGGCCCGCATCGACGTGCTGCGCCAGCTCGCCGAGCCGCGGTCCTGTCCACCGGTGGCCGCCGCGCTGGGGCTGACAACCCCGCGCGTCCACTACCACGTCAAGGTCCTGGAACGGGCCGGGCTGGTGGAACGGGTGGCCGAGCGGCGCGTGCGCGCGCTGGTGGAGGGCGTCTACCAGGCCGCGGCCCGCTCGTACTGGCTGTCCAGCAGCCTGGTCGGGCGCCTGGGAGGCGGGCGCGCGGCCCGCTCCGCCGGCGGCCACGAGTACCTGTTCGGGCTGGCCGAGGAGCTGCAGGCCGACCTCGGGCACCTGGATCGGCCGGAGGCCACGTTCGGGATCACGGCGGAGATCGACCTGCCGGCCGATCGCCGCGCGGAGTTCCTGTCCGAGGTGCAGTCAGCAGTCACCGCGATCGCCGAGCGATACGGCGGGTCGGACGGCGCAGACCGGGCCACCTACCGCCTACGGGTCGCGTGCTACCCCACACCACCTCTCCCCGGAGGGACGACATGACTCAAACCGCCAACCTGCAGACGATGCGCCACCAGGCCCAGATCGCGTCCCCAGCCGATCGCGTGTACCGGGCGCTGACCGCGGAGCTCGAACGCTGGTTCTCGGACTCCGCCGACGTGGACATCGCGGCCGGCCGGTTCGACTTCTGGGGCGACCACGTGTTCGAGAGCCCGGATCGCGACGCGGGGCGCCACCACCTGCTCGACCACGCCGACGGCCGCAGCCTGCGCTTCGAGTGGCGGGTGCGCGGCGCCGACACCGAGGTCGCCGTCGAGCTGACGCCGCAGGCCGGCGGCACCGCCGTCGAGGTGACGCACAGCGGCGTCCCCGAGCGGCCATCGGGGAAGCCGTCGCTGGACGACGTGTGGAGGCTCGCGCTGGACAACCTGCGCCGCTGGTGCGAGGCCGGCACAGCCCCGGACATGGTCGACTTCGCGCGCAACCCGGTGGGCCAGAGCCGCTCGTCACTCGAGGTCGAGGCGAGCCGTGAGGCCGTGTTCGATGCGCTCATCAAGCCCGATCAGGTGAGCCGATGGTGCGGGGCGCACGCCGACATCGACCCCGTGGTGGGCGGCCGGTACGACTTCGGCTGGGGCATCGGCGGCCCGGTCGAGATCCTCGATCTGGAGACGCCATCCAGGCTCGCCTACTCCTGGGCGTTCTCGGACGAGCCCGAAAGCGTCGTCACGTGGGAGCTCGAAGGCTCGGGCGGCCGCACCCGGATCACGGTCATCCACTCCGGTTTCGGCGATCGCCCGGTGGGCGGTTACGAGGCCGGCTGGATGTCGTTCCTGGTCAAGATCCGGCGTCAGATCGAGCAGGGCGCGTGAGCTACGCGGAGGCCTGAATCCCCCGCCGCTCGGCGTGCAGGCGGTCGCGGGCGGCGAACATGGGGCCGGTTGCGCGCCCCACCGGCGCGAACGCGCCCATCCCCACGCCCGGTTCGACGTCCACGTACACCGATTCGAAGCCGCCCCGCCGGAAGTAGGTCTCGTGCCAGAACGACGTCCCGCCGCGATCGCGCAGATAGTCCGTCCACCACTTCTTGTGCGGGAGCTCCCGCGACCACGCCTCCAGCGACTCGAAGTCCCGCCAGTACTGACGCATGCCGTAGTGCGGCGGATCCTCGGAGTAGATCAGCCGCTCGTGCAGCAGCAGCCCGTCGGGCCCCTCGTCCACTGACGCCTGGATCTGCGGTGCCAGAGCCTGGAGCGTGGCCACGCCGCGCGGCTCCTCGACTCGCATGCCGAGGTAGATCACGACCAGGTCGGGATAGGCCGACAGATCGGCCATCGTGCGGACGGGAGCGTCGGTCATGACTGCCCTGCCTTGTGGGACGGATGCGCGCCGGTCGGCTCGCGCAGGAGGTCACGGCAGACTCTACCGAGCGGGAGCAGCGATGAGCTATCGTCGCCGCCGCAGTCGATCGGTAAGGAGGACACATGAAGGGGATTGCACTGGGGCCGGGCGACGGCGAGCGGGTACCTCGCGGCGAGCGGCATCACCGCATCCTGTGCGAGCTGCCGTCGCTCGAGGTCATCGAGCTGCGCTTCGGGCCGGACTTCGAGGGCGTCGATCTGCACACCCACAGCGACCACGTGGACAGCTTCTACGTGCTCGAGGGCGAGGCCGAGTTCAGCGTCGACGGCGAGGTCGTGCGGGCCGGGCCGGGCAGCTTCGTGGCCGCACCGATCGGCACCGTGCACGGGTTCCGAAACGCCGGCGACGGCGAGCTGCGGCTGCTCAACGTGCACGCCCCCAACACGGGGTTCGCCGTGCGCCTGCGCGACGCCTGAGCTCAGTCGCCGTACTCGTCGTGGCGGCGGAACCACGGTCCACTCTCGTTGCGCCCGAGAGGCGCCCGGTCGAGCCAGGGATACAGCCCCCACATCGCATCCAGGCCGCGCGCGTACGCGGAGTACGTGTGGTAGACGACGCCCTCCTCGAGCGCGAACGCGCTCATCCCCGGCCCCTGACGCAGGTAGCCCGGCACGTCGGTCCCGGTCACCGTGGCCATGCCGGCCAGCATGTCGCCACCGCCGCCCTCCAGCAGGGGCCGCATGTCCCGGCTCTGGTAGTTGTATTCAACCGCCCCGCTGCGCTGCTGCTCCTCGGTCAGCGACACGTGGAAGTCGAAGTTGAAGTCGGTGTCCGACGCCGACGCCCACGGGAAGCTCCACCCCATCCGGCGCCTGTACGCCGCGATTGCGTCGATGGGAGCCTGGGACACGGCCATCAGCGTGACGTCGTGGTTCGCCAGGTGCACCACCGAACCGCTGAACCCGTCCGCGATCGACGAGCACACCGGGCAGGCGCCGCGGGTGTAGTCGGGGCCGAACATGAGGTGGTAGATGAGGAGCTGCGATCGTCCCTGGAAGAGATCTGCCAGAGATGCGCCGCCCTCCTCGGTGGTGAACCGGTAGTCCTTCTCGACCCGCACCCACGGCAGCTCCTGGCGTTGCCGGGCGAGCTCGTCACCGCGCCGGGTCAGCTCCTTCTCGGCCGCCAGCAGCTCGAGCCGGGCCGCCAGCCACTCCTCGCGCGTTCCCGTCCTGTGCGTCATCGGGCGTCCCCCCTTCCTCAGACCACGCCTGACTCCGCCTCCACCGCGGGCGCGGCGACCCGTTCGCAAGCCGGCCCGGCAGGTCGCTCTCGCGCACGCCAGGCTCGAAGGCGGCTCTCGGCCACCAGGATAGCGATGCCCATCCCCACCGCCAGCGGCGGGATCGACACCAGCGCGTAGCGGTAATCGAACATCGTGGTGGCCGCAGCCGTGGTGGGAAGCGCCAATCCGACCAGCGCGAACAGCAGTGCCTCGGCACGCAGCCGCCGCTCGCCCGCCGGGCGCCCCACGGCGGCCGCCGCCAGGGCGGCCAGGAACGCCGCCGCCAGCAGCGGCCCCTGCACGAACACCACCGCCTGGTAGGCCCGCAGCAGACCGGCCAGTGAGCGGTCGACGCCGACATGGCCGCCGAACCGCCTGATGTCCCGACGGATCTTCTTCAGATGCGGCTTGCGCAGGTGGGACGGGAAGCGCCAGTCGGTGGACGGGGTGTCGAAGCGATTCGTCCAGTGCCCGGGCGACGAGTAGTGGACGAGATCGCCGAGGATCGTCGACGCGTAGGCAACCGGCTGATGCTCGATGACGGCCAGTGAGAACGAGCGCAGCCTGCTGTCCAGCAGGAACGGCCGGTGATGGTGCCGCCGCCCCCACTCCGCCCACACGTAGTAGTTGGGGTTGTGCCGCTGCGCCGGCGGGCGGCCGAAGCAGTAGGGCCGCTGAGCCGGGGTCACATGCCAGTCGGCGCAGTTGGCGAAGCTCGACACGCGGCCGTACAGGAAGTAGCCGTCGTAGCGCGTCACGGCGAACATGCCCCAGGTGGCGTCGAACCAGGTCGCGTAGGCGGCCAGGGGCAACACGAACCCGGCCGTCACCAACACGATGCGCAGCATCCCGAACCAGCGCAGGACGCAATACACCAGCACCGGGACGATCAGCACCATGCCCACTGTCCTGGTCAGCGACGCCGTGGCCAGCAACCCCCCGGCCAGGACGCACACGGCCGGCGACGGCCGGCTGCGCCACACCAGCAGGGCCAGGCCGGCCATCATCAGCACGATGAACAGGCCCTCGGCCAGCACGTACTGCTCGATGTCGATCAGGTATCCGTCGAACAGCACCGGCGCCGCCCCGGCCAGCGACGCCACCACCGACCCGGCGCCCAGCCGGCGCAGAAGCGCATAGCACAGCACCGCCGTGATCAGCCCGAACAGGTGCTGGACGGCCGGGACGACCGCCAGGTCACCGACCCGCAGCAGCACGTCGAGCACGGCCGGGTACGCGATCGGCCGCACCGGATTCGGCCGCAGCCGCAGCGTCGATCCCAGGTAGAAGTACGAGTCGCCGTAGTAGAACAGCGCCGGCTGGTACGCCGCCCACACCAGCGCACGCAGCGCGGCGCCGGCCACCAGCAGCAGGGTGAACAGGCGGTGGCGCAGCACCAGGCCCACGGCGCGGCCGGGCAGACCGGCCGCCCACACCAGCGGCCTCACAGGCGGTCGCTCCGCCGGTGGGACGAGTCGGCTGACGCCGCTCCGCCGTGGTGGCTGCGCGTGTCCGCCATGTGCGCCAGCGCGCTCGCCGCGAGGAAGGACGCGATCAGCGTGGCCGACGCCAGCGCCACCACCACGCGGCGGTCGAGCACGCGGCGCAGCCAGTCCCTGGCCGCGCCCTCCAGCATCATCCAGCGCCACACCATCAGCGACACCGCGGCCTGCACGGCGACGCCGGTGACGGTCAGCAGCAGCACCCCGGCCGTCGCGTCGCGCGGCGTTGCGCCGGGAAGCAGCAGAACCACCACGCCGAGCAGACCGACGGCGGCCACCGGAGCGGCCAGCGCCGTGCCGGACGCCCAGGCCAGGATGTACCGCACATGGCGCAGGCCGTCGCGCAGCGAGTGCAGCTTCGAGTGGCTGCCCTGCGGCCGCGCGGCGTACACGATCGGCAGCTCGGCCATAGGGACGCCCGCCCGCTGGGCCCGGATCACCATCTCCGACGCGAACTCCATGCCCGGCGTGCGCAGATCGAGCTGCGGCAGTGTGTCGCGGGCGACCATGCGCAGCCCGCAGTGGGCGTCCGACACCCCCGTGTGGAAGAGCAGGTTGAGCAGACCGGTGAGGATCGGGTTGCCGATCCAGCGGTGGTGCCACGGCATGGCGCCGGGCAGGATTGTGCCCCGCACGCGCGAGCCCATGACCAGCCCCGCCCCGCCGCGGGCGAGCTCGAAGAACTCCGGAAGCGCGGTGAAGTCATACGTGCCGTCGCCGTCGCCCATCAGGATGTACCGCCCGTGCGCCGCGTGCAGGCCTGCCAGATAGGCCGAGCCGTAGCCGCGGCGCGGCTCGGCGATCACCCGGGCGCCGCGTGAGCGGGCGATCTCGACCGAACGGTCGCGCGAGCCGTTGTCGACCACGATCACCTCGCCGGGAGCACCCGCCAGCACCAGCCCGGACATCGCCGAGTCCACCGACGCGCCGATCGTCCGCTCCTCGTCCAGGCACGGGATGACCACCGACACCTCGAGGTCGCCCTCACCGTACGCCGCCCGCACCGGCCTCTTCGCAGCGGGGCGCAGCGACCGAACGCCCATGCGGCCCAGCCCGACCACCCCCAGCGGCAGCATCGGCAGCACGGACACGGCGTGGTAGGCGATGGCGAAGGCCAGCGCGACCGCGGAGGCGACGCCGAACACGGTCAGCGACTGGCGCGCCGCAGCCTCGAACACGCCAACGCTGGCCGCAGACGACGGGATGGCCTGGGCATACGTCGTGGCCACCAGCGCCAGCCCGCCGCTCGGCCACGGCAGGCCGCGCACGAAGGCGCGCTCCACCATCGCGGTCGAGAGTGCGAGCACGATCCACGACGCAAACGACCACGCCAGCACGACCCCGGCTGCCCGCGCGGAACGCAGCGGCTCGAACGCCTCTGATGCCGACTCCAGGACCGCCCTGCGCCGGCGCAGGAGGCCGACGTGGTCGATCCATCGCGACAGCGAGCGCCGCAACCGCGCCGAGCGCACCACGGCTGTCATGCCGGTGGCGAGCACCAGCACCCCGGCGCTCAGCACCACCAGCGACGTGCGGGTCACCCCCGCCGGCACCAGCGGGGCGATCGCCAGCAGCAGGACGGCGATCGTGACCAGGTCGAACACCCGCTCCAGCAGGATCGTGACCAGTCCCTGCGCGGCCGGGCAGCCGGTCTCCCGGGACAGCGCCAGCACCCGGATCAGCTCGCCCGCACGGAATGGCAGCAACGCGTTGGCGAGATAGCCGATGTTGAGTGCCCAGAAGCACGCGCTGGGGGCCGGCCGGTGACGGCGCGGAAACAGCACCGACCAGCGCACCGCCCGCATGGCGATCGAGACCAGCAGCAGGGCCGTCGCGGGCACCAGCCACCGCCAGTGCACGTGCGACAGCGCACCCGTCACCTGCCCGTAGTGCACCCCGCGCACCGCCACCCACGCGAATCCGGCCGACACGGCTATGCCGACCGCGACCTGCGTCACCCGGGCGCTCGGCTGAGAGCGCTTTGCCACGACGGACACCGTGCGCGGTGCCTCCATGGCCTCGACGGTAGTCAGCGCCGATTGACAGCGAGTTGGCCGGCCTCGCATGATGTGAACCAGAGGCTTCAATGAAGCCTCGCTAGAGTTCAGCACCCGAGGTGGGGTCGGGCAGCAGCAGACGGCTGACGCGCGTCTGCACACCATCTCCGCGATGCTCCGATCACGCATCCCCACCCGCCTGAGCGTCCTCGCGCTCGCCGCCCTCGCCCCGCTCGTGCTGGGCCATTCCCGCGTGCTCGCGAACCGCGTGCAGCCGGGCAACCCGGCCGGCATCGCGGCCCAGGCTACGGCCGCCGGCGGCGCGCCCTTCCAGGGCTTCGGCGTGAGTGGCGCCTGGTGGGCTCGCGACACCGGCTCGATGCCGGCGCCGGCGCGCAGCCACATCGCCGGCCTGCTGTTCACGCGCGGCGGGCTGGGGCTGACGATGTACCGCTACAACATCGGCGGCGGCGGGAAGATCAAGGACACCAGCCGGTGGGCCCCCGGCTACCTGCGGCAGGACGGCTCGTATGACTGGTCGGCCGACAGAGCCGGGCGCGACATGCTGAAGCGGGCAGCGGCGCTGGGCGTGCAGCAGCTGGTCGGCTTCGCCAACGCGGCACCGCCGCAGTTCACGACCAACGGCCTCGGCTGCGGCGGTGAGCTGCGACCCGACCGGGTGTCGCAGTACGCGGCATACCTGGCCCAAGTGATCGCGCACTTCGAGGCCGCAGGCATTCATGTCTCGCTGGTGTCGCCCATGAACGAGCCGGACAGCACCTTTGCGGCCTGCAATCAGGAGGGGATGAAGGTGCCGGTGTCGCTGCGCGCGCCCCTGATCCAGGCCGTGCAGGCCGCGCTGTCAGGTGCCGGCAGCTCGGCCGACGTGATCGCCGACGAGTCGAGCGGCACCGGCGACCTGCTGCACAAGGCCCCCAGCTGGCTGGCCGGCGACGGCGGCACGGCGCACCCGGCGGCCATCGCCTATCACGCCTACGACGCCCCCGACGACGCGCATCTACAGGCGGTCGGATCGCTGGCCGGCCGCGCCTCGAGCCAGCCGTTCATGTCCGAGGTGTGCTGCATGGTGAACGGCAAGTTCGCGCGCGGGTTCCGCCCCGGCATGACCAGCGGCCTGTGGCTGGCCCACGCCATCTGGCGCAACCTGACCCTGGCCGGCGCGTCCTCGTTCTCATGGTGGGTGGCGCTGTCACCGGAGCTGGGGTGCGACGCGCGGTCGTCGAGCTGCGGCACGTCCGCCAACGGCAGCGGCTGGGACGACGGCCTGATCTACTACGACCGCGACTACCGCAGCGACGGCAACCTGCGGCTTGTCCTGACCAAGCGCTACTGGGTGTATTCGCAGTTCAGCCGCTGGATCGAGCCCGGCATGCGACC
>JBQCGJ010000235.1:0-11785 GCA_051955775.1 Gaiellales bacterium
CGGATCACGAGGTCCGCTGCGCTGTCCCCCCGGGCGACGGCGATCCGTCGGGCGAGGTCGCTCATTCGGCGGATCCTACAATCGCGCGCCGGCGATCAGATGCCAATCGTCGGTTGCTATCGTCCGGCTGAGCGGTAAGAATCTGTTGCCTGGACCTCCTCCATCCATCGTTCGTCGTCACCCGGAGGTGGGCCACAGCCGATTCGCGGGTCTGGGCAGGGATCATGTGCGGCTTGCAGAACCAGTTGAGAACCCGCCGGGCAGAGCAATCGCGGGCGTATGG
Organism: Gaiellales bacterium; assembly: GCA_051955775.1. Lineage (GTDB taxonomy): Bacteria > Actinomycetota > Thermoleophilia > Gaiellales > JAICJC01 > DASUHT01. The sequence goes on from JBQCGJ010000235.1 coordinate 284, forward strand.
GCATCCAGTGAATCTGACGTTTGATCACGAGGCGCAGCCTGGCCTGGGCGCGGGCTGCCGAACGCGGGCCGGCCAACCGACTGCGCAGCGCGGCCGAGTACCGGCACGGGTAGCGCCGACGCCGACATGGGCCTGCAGAGCAGAATTCCGGCGCTCGCGACGTGATGGCAACAACGGCGGTGCCTCTTGACGCTCCGGAGTACAGCCAGTACCGTCTCCGCAGCAGCGTCCACAGGCGGTTGGGGGGGCTCGAGCTGTGTCTGAAAACGGACGAGAACAGCTTCGGCACGTCGATGGAGCGGCACCCGAGAACGGTGCCGATCGGGCGGAGCCAACCCCGGACACGGGCGAAACCCTGGGCGACGCCCTCCGGTCGTCTCGGCGGCGGAAGGGCAAGGCTCCCGCTGAGCGCGCCGAGGCCGTCGAGGGCGGCAACGGCGCTGTTGCATCCACTCCCGGCGCGGAGCAGGAGATCGAGGACATCCCGGCTGCGAATGGGAACACCGCCGACAAGCCGCGGGGCCTGGCCGACGCGCCGCGTTCGGTGCTGTACGAGCGCGCCCGCGCGCTGGGCATCGTCCACACGGTCTCCTTGACCAAGGACGAGCTGATCGCTGCCATCGAGATTGCGGAGTCGTCGAGAATCCCTTATGAGAACAGCAACGGCACCGTTGCCTCCAATCCCGGCGCCGGGGAGCAGATCGAGGATTTCCCGGCTGTGGACCGGGACACCGTCGACGAGCCCCGTGGCCTGGCTGACGCGCCGCGCTCGGTGCTGTACCAGCGCGCCCGCGCGCTGGGCATCGAGCACACCACCGCCATGACCAAGGACGAGCTGATCGCGGCCATCGAGGCCGCGGAGGCGTCGCCCGCTTCTCCGCCCGCAGCCGAGGCCGGGGAAGGCCCGCAGGCGGCCAACGGCTCCGGCACCCACCCCGAGCCGCCGGCCAATGGCCTCGACCGCGCGACGACCGACCGCGTGATCAGCGAGCTGGAGAGCGGCTTCAGGCGCCACCCGGAGAACGGCCACACCGGCGAGCGCTCGGATCGCATCCGGCCCTCCCGCCAGTATCCGATCCGCCCGTACCAGCCCAACCCCCGGCTGACCGGCGACTCCGAGCAGGACGGATCCTCGAGCGCTGCGCCGCCCCGCGAAGCCGGGGGCGGCGATCGCGGCTGGGGGACCGATTCGCGCCGCACGCGCACCGTGCCCGCAGGTCCGGTGGGCGTCGGCGGGGCGCTGGTCCGGCAGCGGCTGCTGCTGGTCGTGGTGGCGGTGCTGACCCTCGTGGTCGCCGGGCTGACATGGGGCTGGCTCTCCTACGACAGGCTGAACACCGACCTCAAGCACTCGAACGCGCGTGTGCCCGAGGGCGTCAAGGAGTCCCTGCCGGCGACCGGCGCGATCAGCGCCGGCCCGACCCCCATCCTGTTCGAGGGCGTGAACCGCCGAAACCAGCCGCGCGGCTCGCTGCTGCTCCTGCACACCAATCCCACGAACCACGTGCTGTCGACGCTGGCCATCCCGCAGACCGTCAGGGTGCCGGGCGCGGTCACGCTGGGACGGGCGCTGACCACCACCGGCACTCAGGGCACCGTGCAGGTGCTGAAAGGCGCCCACATCACCGTCGGCCACGTGGCGCTGGTCAACCTGCAAGAGCTCAGCCACATGGTCGACGAGTTCGGCGGCGTGACGATCAACAACCCGGTCGCGCTCCACTGGAATGTGAAGAAAACCGCGCAGAGCGGGACGATCCCGGCAGGCCGGGTCAAGCTGACCGGCCCGCAGGCCGCGCTCTACCTGCGCCCGCGCGCCAAGCAGCCATCGACGCTGACCACGCCGCAGCAACGCCAGAACATCGTCCTCAGCGCGCTGATCGAGAAGATGCTGCGCCCGACCAGCCTGTCTGCGGTGGAGTCACTCGGCAAGGTCGTGGCCACCTCGATCGCAACCGATCTCTCGGCGTCCAACGTGCTCGACCTGGCCGGCGTCCGTCTCGGTGCGAACCGCTTCGTCGAGTGCCGGCTCCCACAGGACGGGTCGTTCGGCCAGAGCGACGTGAAGGCAGCGCTGGCGGAGTTCCGCACTCCGGCGCTGGGACAGTCGCCCACAAGTGCCTGCAACTGGCGGCCGATCGCCGCGGCACCCGGCGGCGTGGTGGGGCAGGTCGGGCGGGCCGTGGTCGAGAACCTGCCCACGGTGCTGCTGACGGTGCTGGCGTCGACGACCACGCTGTGGATCCTGGCCATGATCTTGCTGTTCGTGGCCACCCGGCGCACGCTGCGCAACTCGCGGCTGGCTCCCGCGGCGGCCGGCGTCGGCGGTGACTGGTACCCGAGGTACAGGTCGAGCCGCCGAGAGTCCGAGCATCACAGCCGCTCGGCCACCCTGATCGACGTCCCCACCGAGCACGTCGAGGCGCTCGACGAGGCGCTCGTCGCCGAACCGCCAGAGCAGGCCGGGACGGATGAGCCGGCCGCCGAGGCAGCCGTGGAGGAGCCGCCCGCGAAAGTGGCCGAGGCGCCTGGGGAGGTGCTGCCCGAGGAGCCCGTCGTCGAGCCCGAGCCCGAGTCTCTGGGCGCGCCGGCCGAGCCGGTCGAGCAACCCGTCGCCCAGGTCGAGCAGGCGGCTGCGGCTCCCGAGCTCGTAACCGAGCCTGAGGATGTCGTGGCACCGGATGCGGAGGCTGCCATCGAAGCGCCGCCGCGGCGGTGCTTCGGCCGCCGGCGCAGGAGCCGCTCATCGCCGTCCGCCGAGACCACGCCGCTCATTGAGGACACGTCCGAGCCGATGCCCGGCGAGGATCTGGCGGCCGCGGATCCCGCGGTTGAGATGCCTGAGGCGCCTGAGCCCGTCGAGACCGAGCCCGTTGCCGAGGCAGAGCCGGCGGAGGTCGAGCATCCGGCCGCGGAGGCGCAGCGGGACGAGCCGGCGGAGACTGCGGATCCGGGCCGGTCGTGGCGGCCCAATGTGACCGTGCCCCGGCCGAACATGCCCTCGGTGTCACGCCCGAACCTGCCGTCGCTGCCGCACGCCACGATGCCCGACTTCCAGCGCCCGGTGGTGCCGCCCAGCCTACGGGTGCTGCTGATCCCGGCGCTGATCGGCGCCGCGGCGGTGGGGCTCGTGTTCTACGTGCTGCTCACGCTGTTCGCCGGCTGAGGCGCTCGTACACGCACACCTGGCCGCCCATCGGCGGATGCGGAACCATCTCCGCCAGGGTCATGTCCAGCTTCTCCGCCACCCGCAGCGAGCCGATGTTGCCGGGATGGATGATGCTGATGATGCGATCGAGCTGCAGTGCGCCGAAGCCGTACTCGATGCTGGCCCGCCCTCCCTCCGTGGCCAGCCCGCGGCCCCACACATCCGGCGCCAGCCGCCAGCCCACCTCAACCGCCGGCAGCACCGCCGGCAGGAAGGCGGGCACGGACAGCCCGACGAACCCGATGAACCGCCCCTCGTCGCGCAGCTCGGCAGCCCACAGCCCAAACCCTCGGTCGCGCCAGTGATCCTGGATCAGCCGCGCCCGCTCGTCGCTCATCTCCCGCGAGACGGGGCCGCTCAGATACCGCGTGACCTCCGGCAGCGCGTTCATCGCTGCGAACGGCTCGAGGTCGTCGTCGCGCCACTGCCGCAGCCGCAGCCGCGGCGTCAGAAGCTCAGTCATCGGCGCTCCTGCGCATCCTGCGCAATGCGAAGTGGGAGATCACAGCCAGCACGATCGCCGTTGCGGCCAGCAGCGACACGAAGCTGAGCGCGCTCTCCGCGCGGTTCCCCACGAAGTATCCGAGCGCGCCGATGGAGATTGCCCAGCAGATGCCTCCCGCGGCGTTGAACACGAAGAACCGCGGCCACGGCATGTGGTGCGCGCCGGCCAGCCAGGCCGCCGTCAACCGCAGCACCGGCAGCCAGCGGCCGAAGAACACGGTCTTGCCGCCATGACGCTCGAAGAACACCTCGCCCTGCGCCACCCGGTGCTCGAGCCTGGGCGCCAGCCGCCCCTCACCTGTGACCAGCTTGCGCAGCAGGTTGCGGCCGATCACGTATCCCACGTTGTCGCCCACGATCGCCCCCGCAGCCGCCACCGCAAACACGACCGGCAGCTCGAGCGAGCCCTTGGCGGCCAGCGCACCCGCCACCAGGATGCTGGTCTCTCCGGGCACCGGCAGCCCGGCCGACTCACCGGCCACCAGCAGGAACAGCAGGGCGTACCCGACGTTCGCCGGGACCTGGGTGAGGTCGATGTCCACGCCCGTGAAACCCTATCCGGGGCGTTCGATCGCCCGGGCGCGTCAACCGTCGAAGGGCACGAGCAGGTCGCGCCCCTCTGGCACCCGTGACCACGGCGCCACCTCGACCACACGCCACAGATGGCCCTCGCCGAGCCCGGCCCTGACCTGCTTGGCGGCCTCGGCGGCGCGCTCCCGGATCAGCTCGGAGGCAGGTCTGATCAGCGCCAGCTGGTGATCGCCGCCGGTCGCCAGCGAGGTCAGCTCGAGGGCCAGCTCCTCGACGGCAGCCGGGAGCTCGGCCAGCCGCGGGCAGATCGCATCGCGCAGCCGGCGGGGATCGCCGGTGGCGTCGCGCAGAGCGATCGGCCGCCGCCACGATCCTCCCGCCGCCAGCCGGGCCGACACGGCCACGGCCCGCACGGGCCGCTGGTGCCGATCGGGCTGCGCAAGCAGGCGCTCGATCATGGCGGCCACGGCCCCGCGCAGGGTGAATTCGTCGCCCACCGGCTCCGGGAACTCGATCGCCTCACGCAGCGCGAGCGGCGGTGTGCGCGGGCAGACGTGGGCGTCGTCCTCTCCACGGGCCAGCCGCCAGGCGGCGATGCCCGGCCGGCCGAAACGGTCTGCCACCGCCGGCAGCGGCAACCCGGCCAGCATGCCGGCGGTGGCAATGCCGAGCGCCCCCAGTCGCTCGGCGGTGTCGCGGTCGAGCGGCAACCGGCCGATCTCCAGCGGGGCCAGGAAGCGGGTGGACGCGTCCGCCTCCACCGCCAGCGGCCTCCCCGGCCGCGACCGCACAGCGGCTGCCTGGGCGATGAACCGCCCCGGCCCGGCGCCCACCCTGCCGCCCACCGGCAGCGCCTGCGCCACGGTATGCAGCAGCCGCAGCGGCCCCCCGTGCAGCCGGGTGAGCCCGTCGGCCGCGAACAGCACGCGGCCCGGTGCCAGCGGCTCTACCGCCGCCCCCAGCCCCTCCAGTCGCACCAGCAGCGCCTCGGCGGCGTCCGCCACAGCGCCCGGGTCGGGTGTGATCAGGCGCAGTTGGGGGCACCGTGCGATCGCCTCGCCCACCCGCATGCCTGTCCTCACCCCGTGGGCGGCCGCAGCTGCATTGGCCTCGCCCAGCTCGGGCCGTCCTCCCGGCTCGGGGGCCAGCGCCACCGGCTCGGCGGGCAGCCGGCCGTCCCCGCCGACCGCCACCCGCAGGGCGAAGCGGGGGACGAGGACGCAGACGATCGTGCGATGGATGCGCGGCATCGGGCCGCCCACTATAGACGAACACATGTTCGATGGCAAGGTTGACTTCGGACACGCCGGCGATATGCTCGGCGCGTGCACCTCAGGAACTTCACGAACCGGCGCAGACACAAGCACCAGAACGTGAAGCCGCACACCACGTTTCGCCCTGACATCCAGGGCATGCGGGCGATCGCGGTGCTGCTCGTTGCGTTCAATCATGCCGGCGTCCAGCGGCTCAGCGGCGGCTACGTGGGCGTCGACGTGTTCTTCGTGGTCTCGGGATTCCTCATCACCGGCTGGCTCCTGCGCACCATGCGAGACGAGAACAGCGTGCCGGTGTTCGAGTTCTACGCCGCGCGGGCCCGGCGTATCCTGCCCGCCGCGACGCTGGCCATCGCCGCCATCGCGTTTGCGTCGTACCACTACCTGAACTACGTGCGCGCGTTGTCCGCGTTGCGCGACGCGGTGTGGTCGACCTGCTTCGTGGCCAACATCCGCTTCGCGCAGCAGGGCACGGATTACTTCGCACGCGACAACCCACCCTCGCCGTACCAGCACTTCTGGACGCTCGCCGTGGAGGAGCAGTTCTACATCGTGCTGCCGGTGCTGCTCGTGGTGCTGGCCTTCCTGTTCCGCAGCCGCACCCCCTTCGGCAGGCGCATCGACTCGGCGTCCGTGCGGCGGATCGGGGTGGTGCTGGCGATCGGTGTCGCGGCCTCCCTGTACTGGTCGATCCACGACACGCCGATCAACCCCACCGGCGCGTATTTCTCCACGGTCGACCGCGCCTGGGAGCTCGGGATCGGCGCGCTGCTGGCGGTGTCCGCCACCCAGGTGTCACGTTTGCCCAGCTGGATCAAGTGCTCAGCAACCTGGGTCGGCCTGGCTGCGATCGTGTTGGCGGGCACGACGTACACCTCGGCCACCCAGTTTCCGGGCTATGCGGCACTGCTGCCGGTGCTCGGCGCAGCGCTCGTGCTGGCGGGCGGCATCGGATCGGCGGGGCGATGGGGAGCCGGCATCATCCTCAGCCGCCAGCCTCTGCGGCTGGTCGGCGACGTCTCCTACGGGTTCTACCTGTGGCACTGGCCGTTTCTGATCATCCCCATGGAGCACGTGGGGCATCCGCTCAGCCTGACCCGCAACCTCGAGCTGCTGGCGGTGGCGTTCGCGGTCAGCCTCGTCACGTACGCGGTGTTCGAGAACCCGATCCGGCACAGCGAGCGGCTGACCTTCGACTTCCGCTCAAGCCTGCTTCTGTGGCCGGCGGCGCTGCTCATCGGCCTGTTCGTCAGCGCGTACTACACCGGGGTCATCCAGCGCCACATCGGTTCGAGCGTGGTCGCGGACAGCAGTGTGCTCGTCTCATCAACCAGCGCATCTGGCGCTCCGGGGGCCCAAAGGGCGCCCACGAACGCCGAACTGATCCGCGACGTCACAGCCAGCGTCGCTGCGTCACACCTCTCCAGTCACGTCGGCACCGACCTCACGCCGACGCCGAGCGACCTCGCGTCAGATCGCTGGTCGAACACTGCCGGTTGCTCGGTGCCGTTCGGCGCGATCACAACTGGCCGCATCTGCCCGATGGGGGACACGTCCGCGGCTCGCACGATCGTGCTGTTCGGCGACTCCCACGCCAAGATGTGGATGGGCCCGATCCTCGACTTTGCACGAGCGCAGCACTGGCGAGTGGTGCCGTTGATGAAAGACGGGTGCGTGTCCGCGGAGTGGACGCAACTCTCCGCAACCAACCAGTCGGGGCTGTACCAGCAGGCCGGCCCGTGCCGGAAGTGGGACACCTGGGCGCTTGGAGTGATGCGAAAGCTGAAACCGAAGGCGATTGTGCTGGGTACGAACTACGGCATCGACCGGTATGCCAGTGCGGTCAGTCCGCTCCAGGCTGCCGGCTTGTCGAACGAGGTGGCCGCTCTGGCGAGGGTCTCACCGAAGGTGATCGTCATACAGAATCCCCCAAACCTTTCGCAGGACCCCGTCGACTGCCTGCTGCACAGCGGCGCCACCTACGGCTCTTGCACCTATCCGTACACCAGTACGCTCCGCTCGTTCTACGAGCAAACCGGCAGCGCGATCACGGGTGCACACGGCACGGTGCTGCCCACCACGCAATGGTTCTGCGCAAGAGATCACTGCCCGGTGGTGGTCGGAAACATCATCACGTACATCGACAAGACTCATGTTTCCCTGACATACGTGAACCAGTTGGCGGGCGCGTTCAAGCACCGGTTGCGCCAAGTGCTCACGAGCTGATACCCCGGAGCCGGATCAGCCGGTCTTGAGCGTCATCTGGTCCTGCACGTTGGGGTTGTGCACGACCACCACGGCGTGGTCGAACACCTTCCCGCACGAGTCGCACATCCAGCGTTCCCGCCGGTCGAGCCAGCGCAGCGCGCGGCGGTGGCAGGAGTGGCACTTGGGGACGGCGGCACGTCGGCCCATCCCACGAGCCTAGCCGCCGCTGCGGACGGCCTGCTCGCGGAGCCGGCGGCGGATCTCGAAGGCGACCGCCCCCAGCACCACGACAGCAGCCATGGCGATGGCGGCGTCGCGTCCCAGCACCTGATCGAGGGCGCCCACCGAGCCGGCGAACACATAACCCGCCAGCGTCACCGTGACCACCCACAGTGTCGCCCCGACCACGTTCCAGGCCATGAACCGGCGCACCGGCATGCTGCCCGCGCCCGCCATCCAGAAGGTCGGGATGCGCACGCCGGGCAGGAACCGCGCGAGCACCAGCGTCTTGCCGCCGTGCCGGGAGAAGAACCCGTCCACGCGATCGAGATGGTGCTGGCGCAGGAACCCACGGCGCACCGTCCAGCCCAGCAGCCGCTTGCCGACGGCATGTCCGATCAGATACCCCAGCAGGGCGCCGATCACCGCCGCCGCGAGCCCCAGGGCCATCACGGCCAGCAGGTTCAGCCTGCTCAGCGACGCCGTCGCCCCGGCCGCCAGCAGGATCGTCTCGGACGGGAACGGGATGCCGACCAGCTCCAGCATGACCGGGAAGAACACCGCCAGGTAGCCGTAGCGGGAGAACCAGTCGAGAACGGTGCTCAAAGCTCGCCTTCGGAGTCAACGGCGCGCTCGTACATGCGTCGCGACACCAGGGTCGGCAGCCGCTTCTCGGCCGCCCGCGTGAACTCCTGCTCGTACCGCGGCCGCTCCCGCGCGGCCATCGTCTCGGCGTATCGGTCGCGCAGCGCCAGCAGCTCCTCCTCGGCCTGCTCGACCAGGTCGATGTAGTCGCCGTAGGTCTCCTCGGAGTCCTCGGCGGCCGCCCGGTTGTACGCCCGCTCGGCCTCGGCCACGTCCGTCAGCAGGTCGCCGTGATCGGCCTCGAAGAGGTCGAGCTGACGGCGGATCACGTCCCGAAACCGAGTCCTGCGCAGGAGTCGCACCATGCACCAGTGTACCGGCAGGGTGCGGGGATTTCGCTACCCCGAGGCGGGTCGCATGAGGCCCAGAGCGAGTGCCAGCTTGCCCCACCGGACGCCGCCCCGAGGACACGCGAACGTGAGCACGACGTGGCGCCCGGCGAAGCTCCCGGTGACCATCTTGCTGCCGGTGTCGGGGATCACCTTGCTGCAGTTCGGAAGCGGGTCGAGCAGGCGCGGCCGGCGGGCCAGCGCCGCACAGGCCGCCGCCGGGTCGGGCAGGTTGCCGCCCGCCGGCAGGCAGGTCAGCCGGTAGCGGTGCAGCTGCGCGTTCGCGATCAGACCGGGCCGGATCACGATCTCCAGCTTGGCGCTCCTGGTGGCCGGCGCAGTCGTCCCCGAGTGCATCGAGCCGCAGCCCATGAGCAGGGCCGCAAACGCGGCAATCGCGGGTATGAGGATGGTTCGGCGCATGCTGATCAGACGTTCGCCGCAGGCGCGTGGTTCCCGCCCCGCAATCATCTAGTGTGGACCGCTCGTGACGGCGCCCCCGCAGCTCCTGATCCGTAGCTGGAACATCGCGCACGGCCGCGATGTCCGGCCGGGACCCGGCTACGGCCACGCGTATCGCAAGCTGCTCGGCGAGATGGCCGAGCTGATGGTCGAGGAGGGACCCGACATCGTGATGCTGCAGGAGGTTCCGGTGTGGGCGGGCCCGGCTCTTCGCGAGCACACCGGCATGGGGATCACCCTGGCGCACACCTACGGCGCACACGTGCCGTTCATGCACATACCGCTGCCGCTGGCGGCCGGGGAGTGGCTGGGCCGGGCGCTGCCGCACGTCGTGCGCAGCCAGTTCGAGGGCCAGGCGCAGGCGGTGCTGTACGGCCCGGATCTGATCCTGGTCTCCGCCCGCCGGGTGCCGCTGAACCCGCGCACGCCGTTGCGCGGCGAGCCCCGCGTGGCCCAGCTCGTGCGGCTGCGCCACCGCGCCAGCGGCCGGGAGCTGGCGCTGGCCAATGTGCACGTCGACCCGGGCGGCGCCGCCGAGCAGCTGGAGGTGGCCGGATGGGCGCTGGAGCAGTTCGCGAAGGGCGCGCCGATGGTGCTGGGCGGCGACCTGAACGCACGCGCGGGCTCGCCGGCCGTGACCCGCCTACAGTCCCGTGGATGGCTGGAAGAGTCGGGTGACGTGAATGTCGACCACCTGCTGGTGCGCGGGCTGACGCTGGAGTGGGGGGCGACCAGATGGCGGACCGAGCGGCGTGACCTCCAGCTCGGGGGCACGATGCTGCGGTTGTCCGACCACGACCCGGTGGACGCGGTGGTGGCGTTCGATGCGTGACCAGCTGCCGGCCCTCGACGGCGTCGCCTATCTGAACACGGGCACGTGCGGCCCCGTGCCCGCGGCGGCGCTGGACGCGATGCAGGACGAGCTGCGCTTCCAGACCACCCGGCCGCGCATCGGGATGCCGTCCTACGAGCGGCTCATGGGAGTGCGCGACCGCGCCCGGGCAGCGGCCTCACGGGTGGTCGGCGGCGTGCCGGACGAGGTGGTGCTGACCGGCTCCACCTCGACCGGGGTGGGACTCGCCGTGGCGGGTATCGACTGGCGGGCGGGCGACCGTGTGCTGACCACGAGCGAGGAGCATCCGGGAGTGCTCGGCCCGCTCGACGTGCTGAGCCGTCGCCACGGCGTGGCCGTCCAGACCGTCGAGGCGGGCGATGTGGTCGACGCGGTCACTGCTGACACGCGGGCGGTCGTCCTGTCCCACGTGCTGTGGACGACCGGCCGGGTGCTCGACCTGCCCGCCATCGCCGAGGCGGCGCACGCCGAGGAGGCGCTGCTGATCGTCGACGGCGCCCAGTCGGCCGGGAACATCGCGGTCGACGTGCACGCGAGCGACGCCGACCTGTATGCCTTCTCAGGTCAGAAGTGGCTTCTGGGGCCACAGGGCTCGGGCGGCCTGTGGGTGCACCCGCGGATGCTGGACAGGCTGCAGCCGGTGCTCCCCAGCTACTTCACCTTCAACGCCGGCGCGGTGGGCGAGTACCGGCCGACGGCTGCCCGCTTCGATCCGGGGACGATCGACCCGGTGACGCTGGCCGGCCTGGCCGCGGCCATCGAGTGGGTGGACGGTTTGCCGGGCGGGCGGGCGGCCTGGATCGAGGCCACCGCCGCCGCTGCCGACCGGGCGCGCACCGCGCTGCGAGACGTGCCCAGGGTGCGTGTGGTGGATCCCGGCGGCCCCGCGTCGGCGCTGATCGCGCTCGACCTGGACGGCCGCGACCCGGTGGCTGGCGCGGCGGCACTTGCCGAACAGGGCGTGCTGGTGCGCTCGATCCCCGGCACGTCGTACATCCGTGTGTCGATCGGCGCCTGGGTGGGCGCCGACGACCTGGCCCGCCTCACCGCCGGGCTGGAAGCTCTACCCGCGGAGTCCTAGCTCCGCAGAGATCGGCCGCAGGGCCTCGATCACGAATGTGATGTGCTCGTTCAGGTCGACGCCCAGCTCGGCGGCGCCCTCGACCACGTCCTCTCGGTTCACGCCGCGGGCGAAGCTGGGCTGCTTGAGCTTCTTGCGCACCGACTTTGCCTCCAGCGTGGCGATCCCGTCGGGCCGCACCAGCCCGCATG
>JBQCGJ010000236.1:0-17146 GCA_051955775.1 Gaiellales bacterium
CCAGCCCTAAGTGTTAGATGGGTTCGGCGTCCATCCGCCGCTGGCTCTCGCCTAACATCTCGGCTAACCGTCCCCGGTCGGGGTGCGCGCGCCCCTCGACGCCGGACCGCTGTGCCTTGCGCACGGCCGTCCGGCCGCGGCCCTGCATCTGACCGAACAGCGCGTCGTCGTCGCCCTGCACGTCGACCGTCACCGCGTCCTGCAGCTTCCATCGCCGCACGTCCGCCAGCCCGTCGGCGTTTCGCAGCAACGGGTGGAAGCGGATGAACTCGCTGACCACCCCCCGCTCACGGCAGGCGGCGCGGAATCCCGGCCGCCAGTCACCCGATCCAAGCGGGCCGCCCATCACGTACGGCGTGGTCAGATCACAGCCACCGCCGTTGACCGGCCGCACAAGGAAGGGATACAGCACGCCGTCACCTCGGTACGCGGCCGGCTCGCCGTGGCCGATGATCGCCGCGGCGCGCAGGTACTCGGGGCGGAAGAACGGGTCGAGGTCGTCTGACCACGCGGCCGCGGCCCGAGCGTAGCCGTTCAGGTCGAGCCACTCGGTCACACGGGTGCGGCGCCGGCGGCCTCGTCGGCCGGCACGTCCTCCACGAACTCCTCCGACTCGTCGTCGGCGTGAAACCCGCGCCGCAGCAGCACCACCGGCACCGTCTTGAGCATGATCCCGAGGTCGCCGAGCAGGGTGATCCGGCGCACGTACCGGTGATCGGCCTCCAGCATCTGCGAGCGGCGCAGCGTGTTCCGGCCCTCGATCGCGGCGAAGCAGGTCAGACCAGGCCGCGTGACCAGCGTCGGAGCGTACCGGCTGCGGTAGCGGTCGATGATCTCCGGCGGCTTCGGGCGCGGGCCGACCAGCGACATGTCGCCCCGCAGCACGTTCCACACCTGTGGCAGCTCGTCGATCGAGGTCGAGCGCAGCACGCGACCGACTGGCGTCACCCGCGGGTCGTCGCGGTCGAACCACATCCCCGCGCCGCTGGCCGCGGCGTCCGGCACCATGGTGCGGAACTTGTAGATCGTGAACTCCCGGCCGTGCAGCCCCACGCGGCGCTGCGTGAACAGGAGCGGCCGGCCCTGTGAGCGCCACAGCACGAGCGCGGCGATGCCGGTGAGCGGCGCCGACACCAGGCCCAGCACCCCCGCCCCGGCCACGTCCAGCGCCCGCTTCCCGCGCCGCTGGTAGAAGGTCTGGCGGCCGCTCACCGCGTGCCGACCGCCTTGTCCCAGGTGGCGGGGACGCCCCGCCGCAGGTAGCCGAGCAGCGCGATCACCGTGGCCAGGGTGACCAGCATGTAGTAGTGCGGCGGGCGCAGCAGGCGGATCCGGCCCCGGGTCAGCATCGACACCCCCACCAGGGCCAGCCCTGCCAGCTGCACGACCAGGGCTGCCGCATACACCGCGGAGTGGGTGGCCAGGGCTGCGCTGGTGGCCAGCAGCACGATGTGCAGCGGCCCACTCCAGTACCGCAGCAGGCGGTGGCTGACCAGCTCCATCCAGTAGGTGAATCCCACCCGCAGGCTGAACATGCGGCCCCGGAACAGCATCAGCCACGCGTGCTCGAACATCCGCACCTTGCGCCGGAACTCGTCCTCGATGTCGACCGTCATGTTCTCGAGCGCCCGCGATGACGGCTCGTACACCGCCCGGTAGCCGTTCTGCACCATCAGGTACGGGAACGACAGGTCGTGCCCGAAGCGGGGATCGACCTCCCGGTACGCGTCGCGGCGCACCGCGTAGATGGCGCCGTTGGAGCCCGTGATCGAGTGCACCTGGGACTCGCGCGCCCGCAGCCACACCTCGTACCGCCAGTACAACCCCTCCTGGTTGGTACCGCCGGCCGGGTTGACCAACCGCACATAGCCGCAGGCCATCCCGGTGCGGGGGTCGGCGAACGGCATCACCAGCCGCCGCAGCGCGTCGGGCTCCCACAACACGTTGGCATCGCCGAAGGCGACGATCTCGCCGGTGGTCTGGCGCACGGCCTCGTCCTGGGCCGCCACCTTGCCGCCGCGCGGGCACTGGATCAGCCGCACCCCGCGGTCGGCGTAGTGCTCGACCAGTTCATGTGTGCGGTCGCTCGAGGCATCGGACGTGACAACGATGTCGATCAGATGCGCCGGATAGTCGAGCTGCAGCGCATTGTCCAGCTTGGCCTCGATCACCGTCTCCTCATTGTGGGCCGGCAGGATCAGGCTGACCGAGGGCAGGATCGGCTCACTCCGCACCGGCCATGGGTGTAGTCGCGCCCAGGCGGCGATCGCCAGCGGGTAGCCGAGGTGCGTCCACACGAGGGCGAGCAGGCTGGCCCAGAACAGGACTTCCAGAAACAGGGTGAGCACGCCGGGATTGTACGGGCCGCGCCTATCCTCCATGCCCGATGACGCGCTTCCGCCGATACGTCGAGAGCATCAGGCCCGACGTTCCGCGGCCCGTTCGCACGCTTCAGCTGGGTGGCCTTCTGAACTCGTTCGGCAACGGGCTGGTGCTGCCGTTCCTGATCATCTACCTGCACAACGTGCGCGGCATCTCGCTGCCGGTCTGCGGCCTGATCGTGGGCACGAACAGTGCCGTCAGCCTGGTCGCCGGGCCCGTGTCGGGCCGGCTGATCGACCGCTTCGGCGCCCGCCGGGTGCTGCGCTCCTCCCTGGTGCTGCTGGCTCTCGGGTTCGGCGGCTACGCGTTCGTGCACGAGGTCTGGCAGGGCTTCCTTGCGGCTGCGCTGGCCGGCCTGGGGAACGGCGGTTTCTGGCCCGCCCAGTCGACGATGCTGGCCGGGCTCACCTCGCACGCACAGCGGCCGTCGGTCTTCGCCGTGCAGCGGATCACCATGAACCTGGGCATCGGAGCCGGCGGCCTGGTGGCCGGGCTGATCGCCTCCACCGCCGATCCCGCCAGCTTCAACTGGCTGTTCGGCGGCGACGCGGCAACGTTCCTGGTCTACGCGGTGGCGCTGTCGCGGGTGCCGGAGGTGGCCGCCGCCGGCCGCTCCGCCGAGGCCCCCGGCAGCTTTGCATACGTCCTGCGGCACCGGGCGTTCATGTCGGTGATCGCGCTCAACCTGATCCTGATCACGTTCGGGCTGAGTCAGATCGACGTCCTACCCGCCTACATGAAGAACCACGTCGGAGCCAGCGAGTTCGACATCAGCATGGTGTTCGCCGCGAACACGCTGCTGATCGTCGTGGCGCAGCTTCCCGTCGCCGGCACCCAGCGCGGGCGGCGGCGGATGTGGACGCTGGCCGCGGTGGGCTGCGTGTGGGGGGCGTGCTGGCTGACGGTGCCGGTCGTCGGCGAGCTCAGCTCGGGCACCCGGGCCACCGTCATGATCGCGCTGCTGGCCGCGCTGCTCGGCGTGGGTGAGTGCCTGCACGGGACGGTGCAGGCGCCCCTGGTCACGGATCTGGCCGATGACCGCATGATGGGCCGCTACATGGCGCTGTCGGCCTTCTCGTGGAGCGCGGGGTTCGCGCTGGGCCCCGCCCTGGGCGCGTTCCTGCTGGCCCGCGACCCCGTGCTGCTGTGGGTCGTCATGGGCAGCGCGTGCCTCGCCGCCGCCGCTGCGGCGCCGGCCCTGGAGCGGATCATCCCCGACTACGCGCGGCGCACGCCGAGGCCGGCTGCAGCCGCGGTCACCGGCGGCGACTGACGAACGGGCGCGAACAGGGCGGCCCCCGACACGGCCAGCAGTGCCAGCGCGAAGAAGTAGTCGAAGCTCATCGTGAGATAGAAGGTGTTGGCGACGGCGGTGGCCACGATGGAGGCGGTCAGGCCGTAGCCCAGGCGCGATTCCTCGGCGTCCGGCGACAGCCGGATGCGGGAAGCGCTGAGGATCAGGTAGGCCACGTACACCACGTACACGGACAGGCCGACGATCCCGGTCTCGACCAGCGTGGCGACCCAGATCGAGTGTGCTCCGAAGTCGGTGCGGCCGGTCAGGAACTGGTAGAAGACGGCGAATGTGTTGAACCCCATGCCGAACAGCGGGTGGGGGTCGAGGGCGGGCGGCACCAGCGAGTAGAAGCGCAGGTGGGCGCTGGTGCTCGAGCCGCTGAGGTTCGTCCGCGCCTGGACCACGGTGCGGAAGAAGTGGCTGGTCAGGAAGGCCAGCACGAACAGGCCGGCCACCGTGCCAAGTGCGGTCGCGAGCGTCCGCCGGCTGGGCATCAGCGGGCGGATGATGGGCGTCAGCACGAGCAGCCCGGCGATGTCGCCCAGCGCAGCGCTGCGCGACAGGGTGAGCGCCTGCACGCCGAGCATCATCAGGAGCAGCAGGCCGATCAGCCGTCGCCCGCGCCGGTCCTCCAGGTAGTAGGGCAGAAGCAGCATCAGCGGGATGCACAGCATCACGCCGAGGTGGTTGGGGTCACCGGTGAGCGCGTTCACGCGGTAGATGGTCTGCGTGCCGCTCACCTTGCCGAACACGCCGAGCCCGCCCACACCGCCCTGGCCTGCGGTGATCCGCCCGATCACGATCCGGTCCAGGTTGATGCCGGCCCCGACCTGGAACACGATCTGCAGCAGCCCGTACACGCAGTTCACGACCAGGCCGCCGACGAACCAGCGCACGGCTCGCATGAACAGCGGCCGGCCGCGCCGCACCATGTACGCAACCCCGCAGATGAGGAACGCGAAGTGGGCCGCCCACGACCCCACGCCCTTGAGCCAGAACGTGAGCGCGGCGTGGTTCTGGAGGTCGTAGTACCCGGCCAGGTATACGGCCAGGAAGGTGCCCATGAACCCGATCAGCGTGACCGACGCAGCGGGCAGGTTGAAATCGCGGCGGCGTATGCGGTCGACCAGGAACGCGATCACGAAGGCGACGCTGAGCAGGTTGGTCAGGGTCAGCGTGACCGCCGGCGTCTCCCACCGGATCTTCTCGAACGTCAGCACGGACACCGTTGCCAGCAGCAGCAGGTCGAGGCGGCGAGGGCTCACGGCGCCGCCACCCCGCGCAGCACCGACACCAGGTCCTCCGTGCGCGCCCGGCGGGAGATCCGCGAGCGCTCCGACTCCGGCAGCTCTACGTCCGCCAGACCCTCGTCCGCCCACCGGTCGACCATCGACTCGAGCGCGGCGGCCAGCGCGGGCACATCGTCGGGGTCGGCGACGGTGCCGGCGCCGACGCGGCGGATCAGGTCGGCGGCCAGGCCGTCCGCGGGCACCGCGGCCAGGATCGGCCGGCGCGCCGCCAGATACTCGAACACCTTGCCGGACAGCACGCCGCGCCCCCTGCCGTCCGACTGCGGGATCAGCAGCAGCAGGGCATCCGCCGCCCGCTGCTCGGCCACCGAGTCGCGATAGGGCCGAAATCCCGTCTCCTCCCACGCGTCGTCGATACCCAGAGTGTGCGCCCAGGCGCGGTCGGAATCTCGCAGGTCACCGACGAACCGCACCACGATCCGCCCACGCAGGTCGGGCCGGCGCTGCAGCAGGTCGTGCACCGCGGTCAGCACGGGCCGCGGGGTGCGGTTGCCGAAGAAGGCGCCCGCGTGCACCAGCGTGAAGCGATCCGACGGGGAATACTCGAGGCTCTCGAAGTCGTCGAAGTCGGCGCCGTTCTCGATCACGGTCGCCGGGCCGGACGCCGGCTCGAATGCGTCCAGCTCGGCCGCGATGTTCGGGGTCACGGCCACCAGCGCGTCGGCCCGGCGGACGACTGCGGCGGCCATCCTCCGCTCCACCGAACGTTTCACGCGCACCCGCCGGTGCTCGTAGCGCCGATGCGGATTGGCCAGCCACGAGTCGCGGAAGTCGGCCACCCATGGCCGTCGGGTGGCGGCGGATACCGCCGCGCCGATCAGATGGGCGGAGTGCGGCGGCGAGGTGGTGAGGATGACATCGATCTGGTGCGACCGCACGATCCGCACGGCCGCCGGGACGGCGGTCGCCGACCACGGCGCCGCCTTGTCCGGGATCAGCAGGCGCTGGTACGCGTACGAGGCGTGCACCTTCGCTCGTTTCCAGGGGTCAGCGCCGTGCAACCGCTCGCCGACCTGGCTTGCCCGCGGGCCCAGGAAGGGCGCCCGGTGGACCACGGTGGATGCGGGCACGGCATCCAGCAGGGGCGCGTCGCGCGCCAGCCATTTGGAGTCGGAGGGAGCGAGCACGTGCACATCCACGCCCAGCTCGGGCAGGAATTTGCACAGCTTGAGCGTCCGCTGCACGCCCCCGCCGCCCGCCGGCGGGAAGAAGAAGGCGATGATGAGCAGCCGCATCCGGCGCAGTGTACGGGTACCCGGCGGCGTCCCGAGCCACCCGCAGGCGGGCGTCCAATCCGGCTTCGACATTCCGTTAGCGTTGCGCCCATGCAGCTTCCCGCCGGGTTTCGCCTCGTGTCGACGGGTGGTGCCGCCGACCGCGAGGTGTGGGAGCTCGTGCGCTCGATTCCTCCCGGCAGCGTGGCCAGCTACGGGCGGCTGGCGGAGTGGCTCGGCCGCCCCCGTTCGGCTCGCATGGTGGGTCGCGCGATGGCGATCAGCCCCGACGACGTCCCGGCGCACCGGGTGGTGAACTCCCGCGGCCGCCTGGTCCCCGGGTGGGAACGGGAGCAGGCGCAGCGGCTGCGCGTGGAGGGGGTCGCGGTCGAGGCGGGACACGTGCGTGAACCGGTGCCATGGTGGCATGGCCCGGTGCCGGCACGCCGACCCGCGCGATAATCTCATCCCGCTTCATCCGGCGCTACGTCCGCGCGCCGGGCCCCGCGTCAACAACGAGACCCGATGAACGCCCGAACGATCGCCGACACAGTCGAGGGCCTGCCCGCGGACGGGGCCGTGGCGGCGCGCCTGGAGCCGGCGACCGCAGACAGGACGTCGCCCGGCGGGTTTCGGCCCGACATCCAGGGTCTGCGCGCGATCGCGGTGCTGCTGGTCGCCTTGAACCACGCCGGCGTGCCCTTCCTCGGCGGTGGGTACGTCGGAGTGGACGTCTTCTTCGTGGTCTCGGGCTTCCTGATCACGGGCTGGCTGGTGCGCCGGGCCGAGCGCACCGGGAAGGTGCCGTTCGCGGCCTTCTACGCCGCTCGCGCCCGCCGCATCCTGCCGGCCGCGACGCTCACCATCGTGGCCATCTGCCTCGCGTCCTGGTACGCGTTGAACTACGTGCGCGCCCTGGATGCCCTGCACGACGCGGTGTGGGCAGCGCTGTTCGCCGCCAACATCCACTTTGCGAACATCGGCGCCGACTACTTCGCGCGCGACAACCCGCCCTCCCCGTTCCAGCACTTCTGGACGCTGGCCGTGGAGGAGCAGTTCTATGTGGTCTGGCCGGCGCTGCTGGCGGTGCTGCTGCTCGTCCTGGGCGGCGTCCGCCGCTCGGGCCCGCACGTCCTCGGCCGGGCGGTGCAGCGGCGGTTGGTGATCGCGGTCGCGCTGCTGGTGGCCGCGTCGCTGGCGTGGTCAGTCCACATTACGCCGATCGATCCCAACCGTGCGTACTTCTCGACCCTGGCGCGTGGGTGGGAGCTGGGCGTGGGGGCGCTGCTGGCCCTGTGTGCGGGCCGCCTGCTGGAGTTGCCCGGATGGGCGCGGGCGCAGCTGTCGTGGCTCGGCCTGGCGGGGATCATGCTCGCGGCCGTGGCCTACTCGAGCCACACGGCGTTCCCGGGGTACGCGGCCCTGCTGCCGGTGGTGGCCTCGGGCATGGTGATCGTGGGCGGGCTGGGCCGCGGCACCGCGGGCGGTGCGGGCCTGCTGCTGTCGCGGCAGCCGCTGCGGGTCGTCGGTGACGCGTCCTATTCGTTCTACCTGTGGCACTGGCCGGTGCTGATCATCACCGCCGAGTACGCGGGCCGCACGCTGTCGGTGGGCGAGAACCTGCTGCTCCTGGCCGCAGCACTGGGGATCAGCCTGGCCACCTACCGGTGGTTCGAGAACCCGCTGCGACACGCGGCCGTGCTGATGCGGCCCCGGTACGCCCTGGCGTTGTGGCCGGTCACGGTGGCGCTGGTGATACTGGTCTCGAGCCGGGGGATCGACTCGCTGAACCAGCAGGTCGACCCGCCAGTGGCTCTGAAGCCGATCGTCGCCAAGCGGCTCCCCACCTATGAGCAGGCAGTCGTGGACGCCGCGACCCCGGCCCGCCTGTCCCAGCCGATCCCGAGTGGTCTCGACCCGTCGCCACTCCAGCTGGACAGGGGACGGCCGACCGGGTGTGTGACCTGGGGTGGGCTGGGCAGGCGGTGCACCCTGGGGGATGTCAATGCCCACCGCCGCATCGTGGTGTTCGGCGACTCACACGCCGGTGCCTGGATGCCGGCTCTCAGCTACTACGCACGAACGCGCGGGCTCGCGCTGGTGCCGGTCGTCCATGCGTCCTGCACCACCGGGGTGACCGCGTTCCAGGGCGACTGCCTGACGTGGTTCCACGACGCCCTGCAGCGTGTCCGGCAACTGCGGCCGAAGGCGGTCATCGTGGCCCAGTACTTCGATCCGCGCGAGTCCGCCGCTTCCACCTTCAGCGGCCTTCAGCGGGAGGTGGCGGCGTTCAGCCGGCTGGTCCCGCACGTGGTCGTGCTGCAGGACCCGCCGCGGCACGACGTGGTGCCGATCGACTGCCTGCTGGGCAACGGGGCCACGCTCGGCTCGTGCGCCTTCGCGGTCGACCAGGCCGAGGCGGGCGAGTACGCCCGTGTGCCCGGCATCGTGCGGTCCAGCGGCGGCGACTACCTGCCGACGCTGAGGTGGTTCTGCGCCCACGGCACGTGCCCGATGGTGGTCGGAAAGACGATCGTCTACGTCGACACGAACCACATCACCACCTCGTACGCGCGTGTGCTGGCGGTGCCGGTCAGCGCGGCACTGAGCGTGCTCATCGGCACCCCGCGCAAATGACGACCGCTCCGGCTGACGCCAGGGTGCTCGTGACGGCGGCCGGCGCCCCCGGCTGTCCGCGTCTGATCCGGGCGCTTCGCGAGGCGGGGTACTCGGTCGTGGGCACGGACATGAACCCGCGCTCCGCGGCCGCATACCAGTGCGATGCGTTCGCCCAGGTGCCGCGCGGCGACGATCCGGGGTTCATCCCCGCCATGCGCGACGTGGCGCGGGAGATGCAGGCTGACGTCGTGTTCCCGACATCGTCGTCGGAGGTGGTGGCCTGGGCGCACGCCCGGGACTCGTTCGGGATACCGGTCATGGTCGGCCCTGCGGACGGCGTGGAGGCCGCGTCTGACAAGGCGGCCACGTTCCGGCTGGCCGATCGGCTGGGCATTCCCCATCCGCGCACGATTGAGGTCGCCGACGCGGACTCGCTGGCGGCCGCCGTGCGCGAGCTGGGATACCCGCACCGGCAGGTCGTGATCAAGCCAAGCCAGGCCAAGGGCTCGCGCGGGATGCGCGTGCTGACCGCTGGCGCCAGCCGGCGCGACGCGCTGCTGCACCTGCGTCCAGGCGAGCACGCGCCGGAGACGCTCGAGAGCGTGCTCGAGGTCTTCGCGACCGGCCCGTTTCCGTCATACGTCGTGCAGGAGCATCTGGACGGGCCGGAGGAGACGGTGGACGCGATCTGCTGGCGCGGGGACATGCTGCTGCCCATGACGCGGACGCGGGAGGCGATCCGCGCCGGCCTGGCCATGGACTTCACACTGATCGACCGCCCGCGGGAGGAGGCGTACAGCGCCACGCTGGCCGAGGCGCTGGGCAGCGACTACTTCCTGTCGGTGCAGTTCAAGGGTGGGAAGCTGATGGAGATCAACCCGCGGGTGTCCACCATCGTCTACGCCCCCGACATCAACCCTCCCGCGCTGGCGGCCGGACTCGCGCTGGGACAGTGCGATCCGCAGGCCGTGCGTGCACTGCGCGCGCGGGTGCCGATCGGCCGTCGGGCCATCCGCTACTTCGACCAGTCGGAGCACGGCTGACGCCGCCCGGCGCGGGAACCTTGCCAGCAATGGGTTTGGAGCGCGTGGCAGGGGGTATACGGTTGCGCTAACCAAGCCGAAGGGGACGGCGAATGACTCGACGGGCACTCACGGCCTTTGCCGTGCTTCTGTTTCTTGCTGTACCGATGGCCGCGCAGGCCTCTATCTCGGCCACGCCGCTGCCTGTTGGTGGCACCGACGGCCGCGTGGACACGATCATCGTGTACAACGGCGTCACCTATATCGGCGGCTCGTTCACGACGGTGACCGACCGCTCCGGCCACTCGGTCGCTCGCAGCAACCTGGCCGCGCTGAACTCCCAGGGCAACCCCACATCCTGGAATCCGGGCGCGAACGGCGAGGTGCGCGCACTCGCGGCAAGCGGCTCCTCGGTGTTCGTCGGCGGCTCGTTCACGACCCTCGGGGGCCGGGCAGCCAAGAACATCGGCGCGGTCTCAACCGGCGGCGCCTACCGGTGGGGCGGGGGAGCCAACGGCACGGTGCGCGCGGTGCGCACCGCCAACGGCCGCGTCTTCATCGGCGGCACGTTCAGCCAGATCCAGGGCCAGAACCGCAGCCATCTGGGGTCGCTGAGCGCGGCCCACGGAGGCGTCACCACGTGGAACCCGCACCCCAACGGGACGGTGTACGCGCTTCTGGCGGTCGGATCGCGGATCTATGTGGGTGGTGCATTCACTGCCATCCACGGCCACACCGCGCCACACCTCGTCGATCTCGACCAGACGACGGGCGGCCGCATCCGGTTCGCCGTCCATCCCGCCTATCCCGTCACGGGCCTGGCCCTGGGCGCGCATCTGTTCGTCGCCGGCGGCGGCCCGGGCGGGCACGCCGCGGCCTTCACCATCGGCGGCCAGCCGGTGTGGACGCGAGTCACGGACGGCGCTCTGGCGGCGGTCGGCGTGGCCGGAGCTCAGGTGGTGTTCGGCGGCCACTTCTCCGCCGTGTGCCGGCACAACTCCGGCGGCGGCAGCCCATTCCACTGCACCTCCGGCATCGCCCGCCTGAAGGTGTTCGCCACGCTCCCCAATGGGGGGCTGCTGAGCTGGGCGCCCAGGATCAACTCGGCGCTGGGCGTGTTCGCGGTCAGGGCGGGCACCAGCAAGGTCTGGGTGGGCGGCGACTTCACATCGGTCGGCACCACCACCCGGCAGCATCTGACCCGGTTCGCGTACACGCACTGATCACAGGATCCAGCGGTACACCTCGAACACCTCCGCGAGTTCGCGGCCGCTCTCGATGCCGCGGGTGCGCGCGATGTTGCGGATGTACTCCTCGTTCGCGTAGTTGCGGTGCTTCTGGCTGGCGTAACACGCCAGTGCCTCGACCTTGGCATCCAGGTGGTGCGGTTCGAGCGTGACGTAGGCCTGCTGGCTGAAACGGAAGCAGTTCCAGGGGATCTCGTACCCGAGCAGCGTGGTGCGCTTGAACGCCCGCATGCCCTCGCGGGCGATGGTCTCGTGGTCCTGATGGATGTCCCCCAGCGACGGCATCAGCACCAGATCCGGCGCGAGGTCGGCGTTCAGCGCCACCAGGGCCTCGAGCACATCCTGGCGCACGGCGGGGAATGTCCGCACCTCGAAGTCGTGAACCGTCAGCCGCTCCTCGGGGATGCCCAGGCGCGCCGTCGACGCCCGCACCTCCCGGGCCAGCGTGTCGGCCGGGAAGCCCGATGGAAGCGATCTCGACGCGGTCGAGAAGGCCACGTAGTGCACCTCGGCGCCGGCCTCGACCAGCCGCGCGATCGTGCCGCCGCATCCGAACTCGCCGTCATCGGTGTGTGGCGCCAGCACCACGGCCCGGCGCCCGCCGTCGATCACGCGGGCCGCTCCGGGACGGACGGCGACAGGCGGGATGTGACGAACGCGATCAGAGCCATGCAGATCCAGGTGCTGGGATCCTCGAAGAACGCATTGTAAAAGAGCGAGCTGGTGATCAGCGCGACGAACACGGCGGCCAGGGTCAGCCGTGCGCCGCGGTTGCCGGTGGGCTGCACCGCGCACGCGAACACGGCGACGATCAGAAGCGCGTACAGCACGATGCCGATCGGGCCCTGTTCGGCGACGACGGTCATCGGCGTCGTGTGGGAGGCGGCCCCGGTCAGCCGGAA
The DNA here is from genome assembly GCA_051955775.1 of Gaiellales bacterium. GTDB lineage: Bacteria > Actinomycetota > Thermoleophilia > Gaiellales > JAICJC01 > DASUHT01. Next base: position 11,994 of record JBQCGJ010000236.1, read on the forward strand.
CGGGTGGGCAGTGCCCGCCAGCGCCGCCTTCGAGAAGGCGCCGAGCCCGGCGCCGGCCAGCGGATGGTGCTCGACCACCCGCTCGCCGAGCCGGATCAGGTGCAGCCGGTCAGACGTGACCCGGTTCGCGCTGTTGGAGTGAAGCGCAGCGGCCAGCGCCAGCAGCCCGGCCACCCCGGCGGCCGCAGCCAGCGCGATGGTCACCCGCCGCGGCCACAGCGCGGCACCCAGGGCGAGCGCGCCCACGGCCAGCGACAGCATCCCCGACTGGGAGTACGAGAAATACATGCCCACGAACAGGAACGCCATCAGCGCTCCCAGCCACGGCGTCATCCGGCGGTGCAGCCCGACGCCCGCGAGGAGCACGATCGTGATCGCCATGAACCGTGCGTAGATGCTGGCGTCCCAGAACAGGGAGTTGACCCGGAAGTACGACTTGTAGGTGTTCCCGACCTCCACCACCGGGTTCCAGAAGATGTGGTGGGTGGCCTCCTGCCACAGCGCCACCGCCCCGAACAGCACGGCCAGGCAGACCTGCACTGTCAGCGCCCACCGCAGGCCGTCGGGTCGCTCGCGGAGCTGGCCGAGGCGGGCCACCAGGATCCCGAACGGCAGGTAGAAGAAGAGCATGGTGACCGCGCCCTGGTGGCGGTCCGAGCTCCACGCCATGGAGATCCCCGACCACAGCACGAACGCGCCCAGGGCGAGGCCGATCCAGCCCAGCCGCGGAGGTGTCTCGCGACCGCGCACCAGCTCGTAGGCGGTGGCCAGGGCGCCGGCCGCGATCACGCCGTACAGCGGCACCAGAAGGTTGGCGTGGGTGCCCCCGACCGTGAGCGGGACGCGGAACGGCGCCGCTGCCACGACCACGCACAGAAAGAGCCACGGGTAGCGATATGCGAGGTACCCGCCCACGACCAGCCCAACGATCCCCAGCACGCCGCCCGCGACCGCCAACGCGGGGTGCCCGGAGGCGGTGTGGCGGACGTGGGTCTCGACGTTCGAGAGCAGTGACGCAGCGACCAGCAGCGAGCCCACAAGCCAGGCCACAAACCCGATCCGGCGCAGGCGCAGGTCGCCGCTCACGAACAGCGGGAGCAGCCCCGCCGCGCCGATGATCGAGCCGGCGGTCGTCAATGCAGCCTGCCTGCGGAGACGACCCCCGAGCTGTTTCCTGCCAGGTCGACGGCGATCAGCGACATGGTCGCCGGCTGACGGCGGAGCTGGGCCGGGATGCGCACCCTGCCGCGGCGCCCGCGAAGCAGATGCGGCCTGCCACCGCCAACCGGGCGGAGCAGCAGGTAGACATGCGCCGGCTCGTTCACGGTGTACCGCACAGGGGCCGCGCCCGGCGGGCTGGTCACCGTCAGCTTCGGCCGCACGGTGTCGACGATCACGGGGTTGGGGATCGTGATCGTGCGGCCCAGCGAGCGCAGCCCGATTCGCAGCCGGTAGTGGCCGTCGGGCGCTCGCTCGCCCCCGTTGAGGCGGCCGTTCCAGTGCACCGTGACCCGGCCGGGCGGGTACCGGTTCGTGACCTCGGGGAACGTCCACACCGTGTCACCCGAGGAGTTGACCAGACTCAGCCCGAGGGCCGACGACGTGCGCAGGCGGAAGCTGAGCGTGGCATGGCTCAGGCAGCGCGGCCCGGGGGTGCAGGTCGTCGAGAAGTGTTTGGTGATGTGGGGCGACGCGACCGGTGAGCGCTCCAGCTTGAGCTGCTCGGCCCGCGCAAAGGCGACGGCCGAGGCCAGGATGAGTGAGGCCACGATCGCGTAGCCGGTGCGGCGGCGGGACACTGTCGCGCGATTCTATGGACAGCACGGCGCGCGCAGCGCCCGTTGTCCGATCGATCGAAGCCGGGTCCAATAGAACGCGCCCCGGGACGATCGCCCCGGGGCGCTGAGGAGGACTGCTACCAGGCGCCGAGCAGCGTCAGGCCGCTGGCGGCCAGCACCGTCGCGATGCCTCCGCGCAGTGCCTTCTCGTTGACGCGGCTGGTGAAATGTGAGCCGATCAGGATGCCGGGGATCGACCCGATCAGAATCGCGCCGACATAGCCGAAGTTCGGCGTTCCCCACACCACGGTGGCGAGACCGGCGGCGATCGTGACCATCATTCCGTGGAACAGGTCGGTGCCCACGACCCGTCGTGCGGACAGCGGGAACAGGAGCACGAGAGCCATCCCGAAGAACACGCCAGAGCCCACCGAGGTGAGGCCGAGGATGAATCCGAACACGGCGCCGATGCCGACAGCCATCACCCGGTGGCGCCGCGTCAGCGGCCCGTCCACCGGCAGCTTCGAGGCGTCGACCAGCCCGCGGATGGTGACGAACGTGCGGATGGCGACGGCGATGCCGACGAGCACCAGGGCGTAGCCGATCACGTCGGGCAGCCAGGCGTTGATGTTGCCGCCGAACACGTTGTACAGCCAGAACACGCCGAAGATGGCGGCGGGGACGCTGCCCAGGGCCATCCACAGCCCGAGCTCCCGGTTGACGTTCTTGAGCTGGTGGTGGCGTGCTGCGCCGAAGGTCTTGGTGATCGCCGCGTAGACCAGGTCGGTGCCGACTGCCGTGCTGGCGGGAATGCCGAACACCGAGATCAGGATCGGCGTCATCAGAGAGCCCGCGCCCATGCCGGTCATTCCGACCAGAAGGCCCACCGCAAGTCCCGCCGCCGTCAATCCGAGATTCATCTGCCTACCTCCCTCCCCATCAAGTGCGTAATAGCTACAACTCTAACCGATTTAGTGGGGAATGCAAGTGGCCATGGAGAGAAACCCACCCAGCGGCGGAGGGCCTATCCCAGCAGGCCGAGCAGCTTCAGGCCGGAGAAGGCCAGCACGGCCGACAGCGAGCCGCGCAGCGCCTTCTCGGGCAGCCGCACGGCGACCTGCGCGCCGACCAGGATGCCCGGCACCGAGCCCAGCATCAGGAATCCGATGGACGTGAGCTGAAGCGCCGGCAGGAACAGCCAGGCAGCGATGGCGGCGGCGATGGTCACGATCGCCCCGTGGAACAGGTCGGTGCCCACCACCCGCAGCGTGGACAGCGGGAACAGGAGCAGCAGCGACATGCCGAAGAAGGCGCCCGCGCCGACCGAGGTCAGCCCGAAGACGAACCCGAAGATCAGTCCGATGCCGATCGCCAGCACCCGGTGCCGGCGGTTCAGCGGGCCGTCCTTGGGCATGTTGTCGGTGTACACCGCGCGCAGGGTGACGAACGTGCGCACGGCCACGGCCGCCGCCACCAGGATCAGCGCCCAGGCGATCACCTTCTTGAGGTCGTTCTGGATCTCCGCGCCGCGCGATGCGGCCAGCCGGTGCAGCGTGTACACACCCGCGACCGAGGCCGGCACGCTGCCCAGCGCCATGTACAGGCCGAGTTCGCGGTGCACGGTGTTCAGCTGCAGGTGGCGGACGCCGCCGACCAGCTTGGTTCCCGCGGAATACAGCAGGTCGGTGCCCACTGCCGCCACCGCGTTCAAGTTGAACAGGGTGATCAGGATGGGGGCCATCAGCGAGCCCGCGCCCATTCCCGTGGAGCCGATCAGGAAGCCGACGGCAAGCCCCGCCAGCACCAGTTCGACGTTCACTGGCATTGCCGCTCCAGGATCGTCCCCCGCATGTCCAGAAAATGCACGAAACTCGTGGAAAATGCAAGCGCGGCGCCCCGAAAACCGCAGGGCGCCGCGCGCGTGTGCCTTACGTGAGGATCAGCCCGCGGACCGGTAGGCCGCGATCAGCACCTCGGCCACCTCGGGTCGGCTGAACTCGGCCGGCGGCATCTCGCCCCGCCCGAGCATCTCCCGCACCTTGGTGCCGGACAGGTGAACGTGATCGTCCGGCGGGTGCGGGCAGGTCTTGGCAGTGCCCATGTTCCCGCAGCTGCGGCAGAAGAACGAGTGCTCGAAGAACATCGGCTCGATGCCCAGCTCGCCGTCCTCGAACTCGTCGAAGATCAGCTGCGCGTCATAGGTGCCGTAGTAGCTCCCCACGCCGGCATGGTCGCGGCCGACGATGAAGTGCGAGCAGCCGTAGTTCTTGCGGCAGATGGCGTGCCAGATCGCCTCTCGCGGCCCGGCGTAGCGCATCGCAGCCGGGAACGCCGAGAGCAGCGTGCGGTCGGCCGGGTAGTACTTCTCGAGCAGCACCTCGTAGCAGCGAACACGCACTTCGGCCGGCACGTCGTCACCCTTGGTCTTGCCCACCAGCGGGTGCAGCAGGAGGCCGTCGACCGACTCCAGCGCGCACTTCTGGATGTACTCGTGCGCGCGGTGCACGGGATTCCGTGTCTGGAACCCGACCACCCGGTGCCAGCCGCGCTCGGCGATCGCCGCACGCGTCTGCACGGGATCCATGTGCAGCGCGGGGAAGTCCGGCTGCGGCCGCTTGAACACGGTCACCGGACCGCCCACCAGGAGCCCGCCCTCGGCGTAGATCTGCGCCACGCCGGGGTGCGCGTCCTCGGTCGTGCGGTAGACGCGGGCGGCCTCGTCGCGACGGTCGGCCTCGAACGCCTCGGCCACGTCCAGCACGGCCAGCAGGTCGCCCTGGTGGCCCTCCAGCGCGATCCGGTCGGCCGACGGCCGCTCGGCCACCGACAGGGTGACCGGAAGCGACCACGGAAGGCCGTTCTCGAGGTGCATCGAGCGCACCACCGTGTCGTAGTCCGCGCGCGTCATGAACCCGGTCAGCGGCGACAGCGCGCCTGACGCGATCATGTCCAGGTCGGCTGTCTGCTTCTCGGTCATGCGCACCCGCGGCAGCGAGGCAGCCTCTTCCGCGAGCGCCGCGGCCGCGTCGCCGGACACCGTGCGGTCGATCAGCTCGCCGCCGTGCGGAGCCACCACGTGGCCCCGCCCTCTGGTGGTGGCGGTCGAGCTCATCAGGCGACCGCCTCCTCCTGCTCGGGCACCAGGTAGCCCAGCCGCTCGAGCTCGGTCAGCACGAAGGCGGCCGACTGCTCGGGCGTGCGGCCCTCGGTGTGCACGACGATCTCCGGCTCGATCGGAGCCTCGTACGGGTCGGAGATGCCGGTGAACTCCTTGATCTCACCCGCCCGCGCCTTGGCGTACAGGCCCTTGAGGTCGCGCCGCTCGCACTCCTGCAGTGAGGTGTCGACGTAGATCTCGACGAACCTGTCGCCGAT
>JBQCGJ010000237.1:0-3684 GCA_051955775.1 Gaiellales bacterium
TGACCGCTGGAGCGCCGGACTGCTGACCGTCGCCCAGGAGCACTTCTCCACGAACGTCATCCGCGGCCGTCTGCTCGGCCTGGCCCGGGACTGGGGTCAGGGCGGCGGGCCACTGGCCCTGCTCGCCTGCCCGCCCGGCGAGCTGCACGACCTCGGTCCGATCTGCTTCGGGCTCGCGCTGCGCGCCCGCGGCTGGCGCATCGCGTTCCTCGGCAGTGATACCCCTATCGATACGCTCGTCCAGGCCGCGGGCGACCTCCGCCCTGACCTGATCGTCCTCACCGCCACGAACGCCCAGCGGTTCACGCGCGTTCGATCAGAGCTGCGCGAGCTTGCCGGCACATCACGGCTTGCACTCGCCGGCGCGGGCGCGAACCCCCAGCTCGCAGCGTCGATGGGCGCCGAGATGCTGGACGGCGACCCCGTAAGCCAGGCGGCACGCACCGCCGAAGGGTCGGCGCTGTGAGGCAAGCTGGTGCGCCGATCAGCCGGCGCTGCCGCGCTGGCGGTCGCGAATTCGAGTGCGGGCCGACCGCCGCGTGCGGGTGACCGGTTCGTGCTGATTGAGATGCTCGAGGCGATGTTCGGCGCCGATCGCCACGCACGTCAGCGGCGAATCGGCGATCTGCACCGGGACGTTGGTCTCGGCGCGAAGCCGCGCGTCGAGGCTCGTGAGCAGTGCCCCGCCGCCGGCCAGGGTGATTCCGTCCTGAGCGAGGTCTGCGGCCAGCTCCGGCGGGGTCGCCTCCAGGGCGTGCACCGCGACGGTGACGATCTGGGCGAGTGGGTGGCTCAAGGCACGATGAACGTCGCTGGTCGTCAGCGTGGCCGCCTTGATCATGCCGCTATGCCCTTCCCGGCCGCGCACCTCAAACTCGTCCTCTGCATCGGCCGGTAGGGCGGCTCCAAGCGCGATCTTGGCCTGCTCCGCGGTCTGCTGCCCGATCGAGAGGTTCTTGTGGACGCGCGTGTATCGGATGATCGCCTCGTCCAGGTCATATCCGCCGACGCGCAGCGACCTGGACACCACCATCCCCTCGAGCGAGATGACCGCCACCTCGGTCGTGCCCCCGCCGATATCGACCACCATGCTGGCCCGTGGCTCCGTGACCGGCAGGCCGGCACCGATCGCCGCCGCCATGGGCTCCTCGATCAGATACGCCTTTCGCGCCCCCGCTTTCAGGGTCACCTCCTCAACTGCCTCGCGTTCCACCCCGGTCACGCCGCTCGGAATGCACAGAATCACGCGGGGTCGATGCGTGCGACTCACGCCCACCCGGCGAAGAAAATGGGCGAGCATCTGCTCGGTCACATCGAAGTCGGCGATCACACCATGGCGCAGCGGACGCTCTGCGCGGATGGCACTTGGCGTACGCCCGATCATCTGCTTGGCCGCCTCGCCGACCGCGAGCACCTCGCCAGAATCCGACGACACGGCAATCACCGACGGCTCGAAGACCACGACCCCCTCGCCGCGCACACACACCACCGTGTTCGCGGTGCCCAGATCGACCGCAACATCGAGTCGCTGACCCACTCGCAACCGCATCACCGCAGGCTACCCACTCCTCCGCGTTCGGCACGCTCGTGTGGTTTCCTGGTGTGCCCGCCCGGCACGATCGCGATATCCGGGTGTTGTGTAGGATCGCACGAGCCGGTCGCTTGGCAGGTGGGCGAGTTGCTCAAATCGCCAACGATCGAGTCACCAGGGAGGGTTGAAGGGGATATGCGTTGGTTCGCGATCGAGGCGATCCCGGGGGAAGGGAAGTCGTGACGATCCGAGCGTTACGCGCGTTCATCCTCTGTCTCGTTGCGGTCGCTCTCCTGCCTTCGGCGGCGCAGGCGGCGCCGGTGATTCACGAGTTTCCAGTGAAGACGCCATCGAGCGATCCGTTCGGCATCGCACTGGGCGCGGACGGAAACATGTGGTTCAGCGAGGCGACCTCGGCGACCGAGACCACCGGGGGCAACGTCGGGATGATCACGAACGGCGGGACGGTGACGGAGTTCGGCGGCCTGAGTCCGAACGCGACGGCCGAGGATATGACTCCCGGGCCCGCCGGCAAGGTGTGGTTCACGGAGGCTGACGTGAATGCGATCGGGAGCATGACCACCGCGAGCGCGGTCCAGGAGTTCCCGCTGTCGGACGGCTGCACCGCCCCGACCGGGATCACCGACGGCCCCGACGGCAACCTGTGGTTCGGCGTGTCGTGTCCCGCCGGGTTCGCGGTTGGTCGGATGACGCCGACCGGGACGTTTACGCCGTTTCTGGTGCCCACCAAGGCCGTCGGGAACCACCTCGTGCAGAGCGTGGCCGCCGGCCCGGACGGCAACCTGTGGTTCACCGAGCCGTCCATCAACGTGATCGGCCGTATCACGACCAACGGGAAGATCACGATATTCGGCGGTCTGACCCCGCACTGCCAGCCGTGGAGGATCACCGCCGGCCCGAACGGCAACCTGTGGTTTACCGAGCCGAACGCCGACCAGATCGGGGAGATGACCACCGCCGGCGCGCTGGTCGGCGAGTTCCCGGTCGCATCGGGGAGTAGCCCGCTGGGCATCGCGCCGGCGGGGGACGGCACTCTGTGGTTCACCGAGTACGCCGGCGTCGGCAGCGTCGGCCAGATCGCCGCCTCCGGCACGGTCCTGGGTCAGTGGCCACTGCCGGTGGGGGGCAATCCCCGGAACGTGGCCATGGGCGGCAGCAATGTGTGGTTCACCGAGTCGGGCGGAAACAGCATCGGTGAGGTGTTCCTGCCGCATCTCAACATCCGGTACGTCTCCTACATCCCGAACTTCTTCATCTTCAAGGTCGCGCCGCTGACCGGTCAGGGCCAACGCGTCAACTGGTTGATGGAGAGCCCCGGCACGCACGGCATCGCCGACTCGAGCGGCATGCGCCTGTTCGGGTTCGGGCCGGCCGGCGGACCGGCAGCGGTACCGATGGGATCGGTGTCGAGCTACGTCTTTGAATGGGCCGGCATGTACGCCTACAACGACCCGTTCGAACCCGCCGTTACCGGCACTGTCACGGTACCCACGCTGGTGTCACTCCAGCCTGGCACCACGAACGTCGCGCAGGTGGTGTGGGCGGCCGCAGACCCACCCGCGGGCTTCGCGTTCGACGTCCAGGTACGCCAGCCCGGGTCGTCGGTCTGGATCACATGGCGTGCTCGCCAGACGATCCTGCAATCGATGTTCACCCCCTCAGACCCGCTCTACACGGGCCCTGGCACGTACTCCTTCCGGGCACGCCTGCGACACCTGGCAGACGGCACCCACTCCGGCTACTCGAAGCCAGCCTCGATCACCCTCAACTGAACCGTCGAGAGCTGTGGCTACCATAGGCGGCCTCTGACGCGGCCAGCGGCGGTGATTTCGTCGGTACGAGCCGGTCGGGTACGCGGTCGCCGAGTCGAAGGAAGCCGGCTCCGGTCAGTGCCATCGCAATGGCGCCGCTCCACCAGATGGCGTTCGGTGATGTTGCGAGCAGCGCCCCGCCGACCGCGGGGCCGGCGGCCACGCCTGCCATGAAGCTGAGCTGGTAGAGAGACATGTAGCGGCCGAGCAGATGCGCGGGCGCGAGCTCGGCGACGAGCGGGCCGAGCACGATGAACTGTCCACACTCGGCGATTGCGATCAGGATCGCGACGCCGGCCAAGACCGTGGTCGCAGCAGCCG
>JBQCGJ010000238.1:0-2835 GCA_051955775.1 Gaiellales bacterium
AACAGACCGGCTCCGCGCTCTGCTCGTCGGATGCTTTCGTACTCGGCACGAAAGCGACGCACAACCGTTGCAGCTCAGGGATCGGTGCCATCCGCGCCGTATTGCTCGGCGACGTGACGCAGCGCCGCGGGCAGGTCATCGACGGTCTCCACGGCCTCCGGTAGGTCCGCCAGGTCGAGCCCGCTCCAGCCAGGCCCGAGCGCCAGGACAGACCCGGCCATTGACCCGAGCTGGTCGAGCACCTCGACCCGCGCGGTCTGCGAGGTCTGGGCCCACAGGGTCACGCTGTCCGGACGGGTGCGACGGCACGCCTCGATCAGGGCGCTCTCGGGTACCGAGGGACCCAGCATCCGCGCGGGAAGCCCCGTTTCGGCCAGTGCGGCGTGCAGGGCTTCCAGCGCGAGGGTGTGCTGTTCGCCCTCGGCGCAGGCCAACAGCACTACCGCCCCGGTCCCGGCTCCCGGTGGCGGTTCCGCTTCCGCGTGATCGGAGATGCTGATCGGACGCAGCGCCGAGCTGATCGCCCACGTCGCCACCAACTGGGCATCGATACAACCGCCGGTCTGGCTGACCCGGCGGTCCAGAACTGCCAGGGCCGGACGACACAGGTGCTGCCAGGTTGCGACCACGCCATGCTCGGCAAGGTGGCCGCTGACCGTGGCCACCACCGCATCCGCGTCCAGGCGCAGCGCCGCGTCGACCACACCGCGGACCGCACGGGCCCGAGAGCGCCGATCACCGGCGAGCCCCCGAGGATCGACCCCGACGAGCCGCCACGACACGGCGTCCTGGTCGCCGTGCTCGCGGACCAACGCCGCCGCGGCCGCCGGAGCAACTCCTTGATCCACCAGTCGGCACATCCGTTGCAGCGCGCTGACGTCGCGCTCGGAATAGCGGCGGTACCGACCCGCTCGATGATCGGCCGGCCCGAGCCCGTATCGCCGCGCCCAACTGCGAAGCGTCGACGGCGCCACACCCAACCGGCGAGCCACCGCACCCGCAGTCAGCTCCACGCCCACCGCGCGGCTCCGGGCGACACCCGCAGCCGCGACGTCCTTACCCCCCACTCCGACCCCGCCCCACCAAACACTCGACCGGGAAGCCGCAGGACCGACGAGGTCGAACGGCCCCTCAGGACCCCGAACTGGCCATGCTAAGCGACGCGCAACCGCCGCACCGCCCGGCGGGGATTGGTCGCCCTACACCCCTTTGGATCAACTCCCAGCCAGAGCTCGGCCCCCACAGGCTCGCGCTCAGCCCGACATGCCCACCCTGAACTACGCGATGGCCGGGTGGGTGAACGCGCACGTCAACTACGAGCTGGCCAAGTGGCGTCCAGCAGGGTGGTGTACGACCCAGCCATGGCGTAGGGCGTGGCGTCGACGACGAGGGCGGCCACCGCGTGATTCTCAGTTCTGAGTTCCCGCTCAAGACCGAGGAGTCCCCGCGATGGCCGCGTCGGCGAGTATCGACCCTGCCCGTTTCCTGCACGAACACCTGGCCCAGGCGAGTCCGGACCTGCTGCGTTCGCTGCTCACCACGATGATCGACACCCTGATGTCGGCTGAGGCCGACGCGGTCTGCGGCGCCGGCCACGGTGAACGCAGCGAGGCGCGGGTCAACCAGCGCAACGGCTACCGCCACCGCGACTTCGACACCCGGACCGGCACGCTGGACGTGGCGATCCCGAAGCTGCGTCAGGGCTCGTACTTCCCGGACTGGCTACTCGAGCGCCGCCGCCGCGCCGAAGCCGCACTCACCAGCGTGGTCGCCACCTGCTACCTGCTGGGCGTCTCGACGCGGCGCATGGAGAAGTTGGTGGACAGTCTGGGGATCACCCGCTTGTCAAAGTCGCAGGTCTCGGCGATGGCCCAGGACTTGGACGAGCAGGTCGCGGCGTTCCGGACTCGCCCGCTCGACGCCGGCCCCTACACGTTCCTGGCCGCCGATGCGCTGGTGCTCAAGGTCCGCGAGGCCGGCCGGGTGGTCAACGTGCACGCCCTGATTGCGGTCGGGGTGAACGCCGATGGGCACCGCGAGCTGCTCGGGCTGCAGGTCTCCAGCGCCGAGGACGGCGCCGGCTGACTGGCGTTCTTCCGCGACCTTGTTGCCCGCGGCCTCTCGGGCGTCGGGCTGGTCACCAGCGACGCGCACCGCGGGCTGGTCGAGGCCATCGGGGCGACCCTGCCCGGCGCGGCCTGGCAACGGTGTCGCACCCACTACGCGGCCAACCTGATGGCCGTGACCCCGAAGACCAGCTGGCCCTGGGTCAAGACGCTGTTGCACTCGGTCTACGACCAGCCCGACGCCGACGCGGTACACGCCCAGTTCGACCGCGTCCTCGACGCGCTGGAGACCAAGCTCCCGCAAGTCGCCGCGCACCTCGACCGAGCTCGCGCCGACGTGCTGGCCTTCACGATCTTCCCTCGCGAGCTCTGGCGCCAGGTCTGGTCGAACAACCCCCAGGAACGGCTCAACCGCGAGATCCGCCGCCGCACCGACGTCGTGGGCATCTTCCCCGACCGCGACGCGATCATCCGCCTCGTCGGTGCCGTGCTCGCCGAGCAACACGACGAATGGACCGAAGCCCGCCGCTACCTCGGCCTCGAGCTCCTCGCCCGAGCCCGCGCCGCCATCACACCCGACACCGCCAAGGAGGCCACCACCGACATCGTCCCGGCGCTCAGCGCCTAACCCGACAACAGGATCACGCGGCCAACCGCGCTACACCACGTCCCCGGGCTTGACCGTCACGAGACCGCGAGCTGGCCGGGTGACGTTCCGAATTCGCCGAGCAGTGGCGCAGCTGGCAGGTCCACCGGCCCTCGTCGGCAG
>JBQCGJ010000239.1:0-11332 GCA_051955775.1 Gaiellales bacterium
CTGCCGTCGATGATGACCCGGCCGGCGCTGGGGTCGTAGAACCGGGTGAGCAGCTTGACCAGGGTCGACTTGCCGGCGCCGGTGTGGCCGACCAGGGCCACGGTCTGCCCGGCGCGCACGGTGAAGTCGACGTCGTGCAGCACCTCCACGTCGCCGCCGTAGGAGAAATGCACGTGCTCGAACCGCACCTCGCCGGCGATCTCGGACAGCGGCTCGGCGCCCTCCGAGTCGGTCATCCCCGGCTCGGTGTCCATGACGTCGAAGATCTTGTCCAGGGCGGCCATCCCGGCCAGGAACTGCTGGTAGAACTGGGACAGCTGCTGCACCGGGTCGAAGAAGTTGGCCAGCAGCCCGATGAACACGAACAGATCGCCCGCCGACAGCCGGCCCTCGAACACCAGCGTGCCGCCGTACCCAAGCACCACCGCCAGCGCCGAGCCCGACAGCAGGCTGACGTAGGGGAAGTACAGCGCCGACGCGTTGACGGTCGTCATGTTGGCCTGGCGGTACTCGTCGTTGACTGCCGTGAAGCGGCGGTAGTTGGCGTGCTCGCGGCGGAATGCCTGGATCACGCGCACCCCCGAGATGTCCTCCTGCAGGCTCGCCGTGACCTCGGCCAGTCGCTCCCGCGTACGCCGGTAGGCGCGGGCCGAGTAGTGGCGGAAGATCATCGTGCCGATGGCCATGCCGGGGAACACCGTGAGCGTGGCCAGGGCCAGCCGCCAGTCGATGTACAGCAGGACGACGGCCGAGCCGACGAGCGTGATCGTGTTCTGGATCAGCGTGGTGGGGCCGTCGGTGACGAGCGAGTTGAGGGCCTCGATGTCGTTGGTCACGCGCGAGATCACGACGCCGGCCTTGGTGCGCTCGAAGTAGCCCAGATCGAGCGTCTGCAGGTGCCCGAACAGGTCCTGCCGCAGGTCGGTCAGCATGCGCTCGCCGACCCAGCTCGTGAGGTAGCTCTGGACGATGCCGACCGCCCATCCCGCCAGTGCCACCACCAGGTACACGCCCACCCAGAACTCCACCCTGCCGTAGTCGCCGGGGGTGATGCCCTGGTCGATCGCAAGCTTGACCACCACCGGCCCGGCGATGGTGGCGGCGGTCGCGCCCAGCAGCGCCGCGATGGCGACCGCCGAGCGGCCCTTGTACGGCCACGCGTAGCGCACCAGCTTGCGCACGCGGCGGGTCGTCCCGCGCAGGCCCATGCGGTCCGCGCCGTGGCTATGGATATGACCGCCGAAGGCCGCCGCCCTCATGGCAGCCGTCCCCCCGCGGCTCGGCGCGGCGCGCGCCCGCCCTCCTTCTCGATGGGGGCGCCGTCGGGATCGAGATCGACGAACGTGCGGTCGACCAGTCCGTGATCGTGGATCTCCCGGTACACCGGGCTGGTCTCCAGCAGCTCGTGCGGCTCGCCCATGGCCACCACCCGGCCGCAGTCCAGCACGACCACCGTGTCGGCCATCGAGATGGTGGACAGGCGGTGGGCGATGATCAGCGTCGTGCGGCCCTTCATCACCTCGCGCAGCGCCAGCTTGATCTTGGCCTCGGTCGACGCGTCCACCGACGCAGTGGCGTCGTCGAGGATCAGCACGCGCGGGTTCATGAGCAGCGCGCGGGCGATGGCGATGCGCTGGCGCTGGCCGCCGGACAGGGTCAGACCGCGCTCTCCGACGGTGGTCTCGTAGCCGTCCGGGAGGTCGGTGATGAAGTCGTGCGCCTGGGCCTGGCGGGCCGCCTGCACGATCTGCTCGGGGGTCGCCCAGGGCGCGCCGTAGGCGATGTTCTCGGCCACCGTGGTCGAGAACAGGAAGGTGTCCTGGCTGACGATGCCGACCTGTGAGCGGAGCGACTCCAGGGTCAGCCCGCGGACATCCTGGCCGTCCATCAGCACCGACCCGGCAGCCACGTCGTAGAAGCGGGGGATGAGCGTGGTCAGGGTCGTCTTGCCACAGCCCGTGGGCCCGATCAGGGCCACCGTGGAGCCGGCCGGGATCGACAGGTTCACGCCGTCCAGCACCAGCCGCTGGTCGTCGTAGCCGAACTCGACGTCGCGGAACTCGACCGCTCCCGGCCCCGCCGGGAGCTCAACCGCGTCCGCTCGCTGGACGATGTCGCGGTCGGCGTCCAGGACCTCGAAGATCCGCTCGCCGGATGCGATCGCGCGCTGGTACTGGCCCACCCACATGCCGATCGAGCGCATCGGCAGCACGAGCATCAGCAGGTACCCGTTGACGGCGAAGAAGTCGCCCAGGGACATGCTGCCGTGCACGACGTCGTAGCCCCCGACCAGGAGCACCGCCGCGATCGCCAGCGAAGGCATGACCGACATCGCCGGCACGTACGTGGACTGCACGCGAGCGGCGTCGATGGCCCGCCTGAACACCGATTCCGCCGCGCGGTCGAACGTGTCCTGCTGGCGCTGCTCCTGCGCGAACGCCTTGACCACGCGCACGCCCACGATGTTCTCCTCGGCGCGGGTGGTCACGTCCGCCACCTTCTGCTGCACGTCCTTCAGGATCGGGTGGCTGGTCCGCGAGTACCGAAAGGCGCTCCAGCACAGGAACGGCGAGATGGCCAGCGCCACCAGCGCGAGCTGCCAGTTGATGATGAACAGGGCCGCCACCACGACCACGATCGTGACCGCGTTCTGCGAGAAGAAGATCAGCCCGTAGCCCAGGAAGAACCGCACGGCCTGCAGGTCGACGGTGGCCCGCGACATCAGCTGGCCGGTCTGATGGCGATCGTAGAACGCGTACGACAGCCGCTGCAGGTGCTGGTACATGGCGTTTCGCAGGTCGAACTCGACCGCCAGCGACAGCTTGCCCGCCAGGTACCTGCGGAACAGCATGAGCACGCCCTGCACGGTCGCCGCCAGCACGATCAGGCCGCAGAACACGTACACGGCGGTGCGATCGTGGCCCGTGGGAGGCAGCGCGTCGATCACCTGGCCGGTCAGCCAGGGGATCGTCAGGCTGGCCGCCTGCGACCCCACCGCGAGCAGCGCCGACGCGATCACCTGCCCCCGGTAGGGGCGCAGGAAGCCGACCAGACGCCGAAAGATCACGCCCAGCAGACTAGATGGTGGCGGCTGGCTAGTGGCCGCCGCGCAACTGATGCACGAGCACGGTGAACGAGACGCCCTCGATCTGTGCGACCGCAAACAGGCCGCCGAGCACGAGAATGCCCACCACCATGACGCCGAAGCTCAACTCGGACGCCACACTGCCCCGCTGATCGGTGAACAGGTTCACCCCGACCCCTTTTCCTGAACGACCCCAGACACGTGCGCAGCGCGCACACTCCGAGTATCGGATCGAAACCCGTGCACGGAAATCCCCTGATGGCGTGATGCGGGCTATTCCTCGGGGTGCAGGCGCTCCGACAGGCCGTACGAGCTGTCCCGCATGCGTTCGCGCGCCTCCAGCCGGTCGGGCTGGCGCTCGGACTCCGACCCCGCGGGCTCGGCGGTGGCGATCTGGTCGATCACCGCGCGGGCATCGTCCTCCAGCTCGGTGATCTCGCAGCCGATGCGAAACCGCCCGTACGGTGCGGGGTCTGAGCGGATCACCCGCACCTCCATGTCGATCGCGTGGCCGCGGATGACCGTCGACACCGACAGCAGGTCGCCCGGGTCGAGCGCGCGGGTGGCTGTGAACGCGACGCCGGTGGTGGAGACATCGGCCAGCCGCACCTCGAGCTCCGTGTCGCGGGACAGCGTGCGGCAGAACACGACCCGCGCCGTGGCCTGCTCGGAAACCGCCATGCGGGGGGCGGCGCGGCGCATCTTGCGCCGCCTGACGCCGCTCACGCCGCAGTGCAGCAGGGTCTGGGCGCCGCGGTGGAAGAAGGCGTCCATGACCTCGAACTCGATCTCGTAGCGGCCCCGCACCTCGTCGGTGATGCGCGCCAGCAGGTGCAGCTCCTTGCGAACCTGGTCGCGCGGCCCATAGGCGTGGATCAGCTCGTCCTCGAGCTGGAACAGGTCCAGCACAAAGCTGCCGCCGTCCTCGGACAGCACTTCCAGCCCGCACGGCAGCTCGGGCAGCACGCCCAGCGCCAGCGCCAGCAGTTCCTCTCGGCTCGGTTTTCTCACCATGGTGGGGTCCTTCAAAGGATCGGCGGAAGTATGACGGCGATGAAGTCCCCGGTGGGAGAGTGGATTTCCGGGTAGGCTGCGGTGCGTGGGGATATCCGGTGATGTTTGGGCCGTGATCTTCCTGGCCCTGGTACTGAAGGCACCGCTCCTGCTGCTTCTCTGGGCGCTGTGGAAGGGCTTCCGGCTGCAGGACGAGGGCCCCCCGCCGCCCGATCCCACGATCTCGCGGATGGCGCTGTGCGGCTACTGCGGCGCCCGCATCACGGTCGGCTACGACGCGGCCATCCTGCACGAGCAGGCGTCACGCATTGCGGGCCGCACCGGCGAGGCCACCTTCGATATCGAGACGCGGCTGATCCGGGCCGCGGTCACCCAGCCGCGGCACTTCCCCGCCGAGCCGGAGTACTGCCCGGACTGCGGCGAGCGCACCACCTGGGCGCCGATCGACACGATCGACATGTCCGAGTACTCGCGGGCATCGGGCAAGCCGGCGCCCTAGCCCGCCACGCCGGCGGCGCGGGCAGCCAGGCGGTCGTCTCCGAGTCGCGCCACGACGTCTGAGAACTCCGGCCGAGGCCCTGCCCAGCGAAGTTCCTCGGTGTCCTCGAACAGGTCGACGCCGGCGCGCAGCGTGGCCAGGTCCTTGAACAGCAGAGCCAGGTCGCGGTTGTCGCCGAGCACCTCGGGCGGGAACTCCTCGATGGTTCCGTGAGTGTTCACGAGGCGCGCCGCCGTGACCCGGCCGATTCCCGGAACGCCGGGGTAGCCGTCCGCCGAGTCGCCGACCAGCGCCAGCAGGTCAGGGATGCCGGCGGGGTCGACCCCGAACTTGTCGCGCACCCCGTCGGCATTTCGGATCGTCTTGTTGCGGCGGTCGACCTGCACCACCCGGTGCCCATGCACGGACTGCGCCAGGTCCTTGTCGGGCGTCCAGATGCACACCTGCTCGACCTGCTCGTCGGCGTCCGCGATGCGGGCGGCGGCGGCCAGCGCATCGTCTGCCTCCAGCTCGACCATCGGCCACACCGCGACGCCCATCGCCGCCAGCGCGTCCTCCAGCGGGGTGAACTGCGCCTTCAGGGCGGGGTCGACCCCCTGCCCGGTCTTGTACCCCCGCCACAGGTCGTTGCGGAACGACTCGATCACGTGGTCGGTGGCCACGCCGACATGCGTCGTGCCCGTCTCGAGCATCTCCAGCACGGAGTGCAGCACGCCGATCACGGCGCCGTACGGCCGGTCGCCGCGGGACCCCATGCGGCGGCGGCCGTAGAACTGCCGGAACAGCTCGAAGGTGCCATCGATCAGGTGGATCACCATCACCGGCATCGTCTCACGCAGGTGACACGGCTCACAGGACCTGGAACAATGGCGCACGGGGTTTCGTAGATACACCATCGCTCTCAACCGCGGCAGGAGGTTCACGATGGCCATCTCTTCCACGCTCGATACGCAACAGCTCGAATCGCTGTCCGCCGGCTTCGGCGGCACGTTGGTGCTGCCCTCCGATGACAGATACGAGGCCGCTCGGAGGGTCCACAACGGCCTGATCGACCGCAGACCCGCCCTGATCGCCCAGTGCAGCGGCGCCTCGGACGTGGCGGCGGCGGTGCGGTATGGACGCGAGGCCGGGCTGCCGATCGCCGTCCGCGGGGGCGGGCACAACGTGGCCGGGCGCTGCGTGGTCGACAACGGTCTTGTCATCGATCTCTCGGGCATGCGCGGCATCCATGTGGACTTCGCCGGCCGCACCGCCCGCGTGCAGGGAGGCGCGACCTGGGCCGACCTGAACCGCGAGGCCGCTGTGGGCGGGCTGGCGGTGACCGGCGGCGCCATCTCCAGCACCGGCATCGCGGGCTACACGCTGGGCGGCGGCCTGGGCTGGCTGATGTCGACCCAGGGTCTGGCCTGCGACAACCTGACAGGCGTGCAGCTGGTGACGGCGACCGGCGACGTGCTCGACGTCAGCGACGAGTCGCACCCCGACCTGATGTGGGCGCTGCGCGGCGGCGGCGGCAACTTCGGCGTGGCGGTCTCGTTCGAGTTCCGGCTGCGGCCGCAGCCGATGGTGGTCGGCGGGCTGAT
This sequence comes from Gaiellales bacterium, assembly GCA_051955775.1. Lineage (GTDB taxonomy): Bacteria > Actinomycetota > Thermoleophilia > Gaiellales > JAICJC01 > DASUHT01. The sequence continues at coordinate 6,182 of JBQCGJ010000239.1, forward strand.
CGCGCACCCGGTCGAGGCCGGCGCCGACATGCTGCGATTCGTGCGTGACGCGCTGGCCGACGCCCCGGACGAGCTGACCGTGTTCTCGGCGCTCGCCCACGCCCCGGATGGCTCGGGGATGCCGATCGCCGGCATGATCGTGTGCCACACCGATCCCGAGCGGGCCGATCGCGACGTGGCGCCCTTCCTCGAGTTCGGTTCGCCCATCGTGACCCAGGTGGGCCCGATGCCCTACCCGGTCATGAACACGCTGCTGGACGATGCCTACCCCAAGGGCGCGCTCAACTACTGGATGTCGAGCTTCACCACGGGGCTGACCGACGGGCTGATCGAGACCACGGTGGAGCGGTTCGCGGTGGTGCCGTCGCCGATGACGGCCATCCTGTTCGAGCATTTCCACGGCGCCGTGACCAGAGTCGGCCCGACCGACACGGCGGTGCCGCACCGGGAGGCGGGCTTCAACCTGCTGCTGCCATCCGAGTGGATGGACCCGGCCGACACGGAGGCCAACGTCGCCTGGACGAAGGACACGCACGCCGCCATGTCCGAGCACCTGGTCAAGCGGCGGTGGCTGAACTACCTGAACGACGACGACACGGGCGATGCGGTCAGGCAGGCGTACGGGCCCAACTACGACCGGCTGGTCGAGGTCAAGCGCCGATACGACCCCGACAACACCTTCCGCATGAACCACAACATCGCGCCCTGAGTTAGGTACCGGGTACACGATCGTGTACCCGGTACCGGTGTTCATCGCGCCCTGGGTTAGGTACCGGGTACACGCTCGTGTACCCGGTACCGGTGTTTGTCGGGCCGCAAGAAACCGGGGCCAGGCCCCCGGGGCCAGGCCCCGATCGCGGGGCTCAGGCCGGCAGCGGCTCGCCGAGCGCCGCACGCGTGCCCTCGGCGATCGCTTCCTCGAACGTGCGCGGCCCCAGCGCGTCACCCACCCGCAGCACGTCGGCGTGATACGAGCCGAGCTCCTCGAACAGGTCGTTCGAGGCAGACCGGCCGGCGCTCACGACCAGCGTGTCGACGCCGTCCACGGTCACCTCGCGATCCGAGAACACGTTGCGGCACACGACCGTCCGCGGTCGCACCGAGACGGGCCGGAGGTGGGGAAGCAGCACGACGCCCGCCAGGTCGAGCCGCTCCAGGTACAGGTTTCGCTGGTACTGGTGGATGACGTCCGGGAATCCCGGCCCGGCGGTCGCCAGCCGCACCTCGACTCCGCGCGCGGCCAGCACCTCGGCGGTGTCCATGCCCGTCCAGTCGCCGCCCCAGTCGCACATCAGCGCCCGCCTGCCGGTGGACTCACCCGCCAGCACATCCCACGCGTGGACGACCTCGACGCCGTCGCCGTCCACCGGCGGCTGATACGCCCCGGCGCCGGTGGCCACGATCACCCGGTCGGGCTCCAGCGCCAGCACCGCCGCGGCGGTGGCGGGCGCGCCGTACCGCACGTCGGCGCCCGCCAGCCAGCCCTCCAGGACGGTCAGCAGGCCGTCGGCCACCTCGCGGTGTCCGGGCGCGCCCTGCGCCAGCCGCATCTGACCGCCGGCGGAGTCGGCGGACTCGAACACGACCACCCGGTTGCCGGCCGCCACCGCCGCGGCAGCCGCAGCGCAGCCCGCCGGGCCTGCGCCCACCACCGCCACGAAGTCCGACGATGACCCGCGCCTGGGCCTCGCCAGCGTGCGCTCGAAGCCGGTCCACGGATTGATCGTGCAGGCGATCGGCAGGCCCGCGTGGTAGTGGCCGATGCAGCCCTGGTTGCAGCCGATGCACGTGGTCACCGGCGCTCCCCGGCGCGTCTTCGAGACCAGTTGCGGGTCGGCGATCATGGCCCTGGTCATGCCGACCGCGTCGCAGGCGCCGGACTCGATCAAGCGGTCGGCGTCAACAGGGTCGAGCACGCGGCCGGTGGCGATCAGCGGCGTCGACGGTGCCGCCGCCTTGACCCGGCGGGCGAACTCCTCGATCAGGTTGCGGGAGGACGGCGCAGGCGGGACGATGAACGTGGACCCTCGATACGACGGCGACGCGCCCATCGTCACGGACAGGTAGTCGACCAGCCCGTCCGCGGCCAGCGCGGCCGCCGCGGCGACCACCTCGTCGTCCTCGACGCCCTCCTCGGAGCCGACCTCCTGCGTCAGCCGGCAGCCGACCGCGCGGCCCTCGCCCGCGCCCTCACGCATCGCCTCCAGCAGCTCGCGCAGGAACCGCAGCCGGTTCTCGAACGAGCCGCCGTAGGCGTCGCTGCGGCGGTTGGCGTGCGGCGACAGGAACTGGGTCGGCAGGTAGCCGAATCCCGCGCACACCTCGACCCCGTCCAGCCCGCCGTCTACGGCGTACCGCGCGGCCTGCCGGTAGCCGTCCACCATCTCCCGGATCTCGGCCACGGTGAGCGCACGCGGCTCCGTCTTGAAGCGGGCGGACGGCACCGCCGACGGCGCCACGGCGGGTGGCCGCGGCCCGGCCGCGATCACCTCCCGGCCGCCGTGGAAGAGCTGGCACATGAGCCGCGTGCCGTGCTCGTGCACCGCTTCCGCCAGCCGCTGGTAGCGGGGCACGATCTGCGGCAGGTACCCGCCGACGGTGTGCGCCGTGAGCAGCCCGGTGGGGTGACAGGCGGTGGCCTCGGTGACGATCAGCCCCGCCCCGCCGGCGGCCCGCGCGGCGTGGTAGGCGATCAGGTCGTCGGTGGGCAGGTGGTCCTCGACCAGGCTCGTCTGGTGCGAGGTGGAGACGATCCGGTTGGGGATCTCGACGGGCCCCAGGCCGAGCTGGGAGAACAGGGTGTCCAGCATCGGTTTGACGATACCGGCGGCGCGGCCGTGCGCGCACCCCTCTAGGCTCCGGCCCATGCGGGTGGCCTGTCTGTACGACATCCACGGCAACCTGCCGGCGCTGGAGGCGGTGCTGGCCGACCCCGACGTGCGCACGGCGGACCTGGTCGTGGTGGGCGGCGATGTGCTCCCGGGCCCGTTCCCCGGCGAGGTGGTGGAGGCGCTGCAGGCGCTGGGTGAGCCCGTCCGCTACGTCCGCGGGAACGGCGACCGCGAGCCGGACGCCTGGTCGGAGAGCCGGCTCGGCCCGGCCTGGACGGCGGAGCTGGCGGCCTGGCCGACGACCATCACCGAGGCCGTGCCGGGCCTGGGCGACGTGCTCTTCTGCCACGGCTCGCCGCGCTCGGACGAGGAGATCCTGACCGCCATCTCACCGCCCGAGCGGGTACGCCCGATGCTGGAGGGGGTGTCTCAGCCGGTGGTGGTGTGCGGGCACACACACGTGCAGTTCGACCGCCTGGTCGATTCCCATCGCATCGTCAACGCGGGCAGCGTCGGCATGCCGTACGAGGCGGAGCCGGGCCACGCGTTCTGGTGCCTGCTGGGGTCCGAGGTCGAGCTGCGGCGGACGGCCTACGACGCCGAGGCAGCCGCCGCGCGGATCGTCGCCACGGGGATGCCCGATGCGCAGGAATGGGCGGAGGAGTATGTGCTCGCCCAGCACTCCGCGGGGGAAGCCACCGAGTTCTTCGAGCAGATGGCGTCCGGCGGGGCTGAGTCGGGCTGAAACGAAGTGACGGGGCGGACGGTGGATTTCACTGTCATTTCTGACACTGCCCCCCGCAGCATCCACCGCCCGCACCCGATTCAATTCGGATCGAGTCGCGCCTGGAGGTGCCTACCCTCGTGGGCGCGAGCTGGTCGCCGCTCGCAGATCCATCGTGTTTGCCGTGGATTTTCACGCATGGACGTGCTACTGAGCGGGTCCCGGTTTCGGCAGCCGAGCCATCTCACGATGTGAGACCTCTTGCTTTGCGACCCCACCTCGCGGTGGGATTGCCCTTTTCGATCCGTACCCCAATGATCGACAGCCCGGGGCGGCATTTCGTCGCTCGTTTGGACAGATTCGCTTCCCCGAATTGGGGTACGCTGGACGACGTGCAAAATCTGCTCGAGGCCGTGCCGAATTTCTCCGAGGGCCGCGACGAGCGAGTGCTGGAGGCGATCGGGGACGCCATCGGAGGGCATGCGCGCGTGCTCGACGTGCACGCCGACGGCGACCACAACCGGTCGGTGTTCACCTGCGTGGGGGCGCCCGAGGCGCTGGTCGACGGCCTGGCCGCCGGGGTGGCCGAGGCGGTGCGGAGGATCGACCTGCGGGCCCACCGCGGCGTCCACCCGCGCGTGGGCGCGGCCGACGTGGTGCCGATCGTGCGCTTCCGCGACGGCGACGACCGTCCGCGGCTGGCCGCGCTCGAGCTCGCGCGGCGGATCGGGGCGCTGGGCGTCCCGGCCCTCGGCTACGGGGACCTCGGCGACGGCAGACGGCCCGCGTTCTTCCGCTCCGGCGGCCTCGATCGGCTGGCCGAGCGGCTGGCCGCCGGCGAGCTCGAGCCGCTGGCCGGGCCGGGCACGCTGCATCCGACTGCCGGGGCGGCGCTGGTCGGCGTGCGCGCGCCGCTGGTGGCGTTCAACATCGATCTTGACACCGACCGGCTGGAGGTGGCGGAGGAGGTCGCCCGCCTGGTACGGGCCAGCTCGGGAGGCCTGCCCGGGGTGCAGGCCCTGGGCATGCTGGCCGGCGGCCGGGCGCAGGTGTCGATGAACCTGATCGACGTGGAGGCGACGCCGCTGGCGACCGTGGTGTCGGAGGTGCAGCGGCTGGCCGGGGAGCGGGGGGTGGACGTCCACGGCTCCGAGCTGGTGGGGCTGATGCCGGCGGGGGTCGGCGCAGGGGCGGCCGGCCACACCCTGCTGCTCGCGGATATGCGGGCCGACCGGCTGCTGGAGGTGGCCGTGGCGGGGGTGTTCGGGTGACGCCGACCCCGGTCCATCTCTAGACTCCCGGCCCGATGCAAACGGCGATTCAGCTCACGGGCCATGACCTGACGATCGCCGACGTCGAGGCGGTCGTTCGCGGCGATGCCCGGGTCGAGCTGTCGGCCACCGCCCTCGAGCAGATCGCCGCATCCCGCGCCCTGATCGACCGGGTGGTCGCCGAGCACATCCCGACCTACGGCGTGAACACCGGCTTCGGCCGGTTCGTGGACGTGCAGATCGAGCAGGACCAGGTCACCCAGCTCCAGCTGAACCTGCTGCGCAGCCACGCCTGCGGGGTGGGCGAGCCGTTCCCCGACGAGGT
>JBQCGJ010000240.1:0-5512 GCA_051955775.1 Gaiellales bacterium
CCGTTCCCGCCGCCCTTGATGGCGAGCAGCAGCAGGTAGCGCTGAGGCGTCAGCCCGGATCGCGTGACGGCCTTGTCGGAGTGGGAGATGAAGTCCCGCAGCGCCATCCGGAACTCGGCGGCTCGGCGGTACTCCGCCGCGGTGATCCCGTCGTCAGCCATACCCGCCATCGTACGCGGTTCAGTGCCGCAAGGTCCTGGCCAGCACGCCACCCGCGACCAGTGCCATCCCCGCCACGCCCGCGGCGCCGGCCACTGCGGCCATGCGGTGCCCGTTCGAGCCGTTCGCCGCAGCCGGAGCTGCTTCCGCCTCCTGCGGGGCGCCGCCGGTGGAATCCTGGCGCAGCGCAAGCTGGATCACCTCGGCGAGGTGCATCGCCCTGCGGTCGGTCGCGTGCCCGATCTGGGTCCGGCACGAGAACCCGTCGCTGATCACCAGCGTGTCCCGGGAGGCGTCGCGCACTGCGGGCAGAAGCACGCGCTCGCCGGCCTTCATGGACACGTCGTAGTGCTCCCCGGCCTCGTACCCGAAAGAGCCCGCCAGCCCGCAGCAGCCGGAGTCGAGCAGCTCGGCGTCGACGCCCATTCGGTCGAGCACCGCCATCTCGTCGTCCATCCGCCACAGCGCCGTGTGATGGCAGTGACCGTGCACCACCGCGCGGCCCGCCAGGGCCGGCAGGGGCGCGCCGGCGGCCCGCTGCTGGATGAACTCGGCCAGCAGGAACGTCTGTTTGGACAACCGGCGCGCATCGTTGTCGTGCGGGAACAGGTTCACCAGCTCGTCTCGCAGCACGGATCCGCAGCTCGGCTCGAGGGCCACGACCGGGATGCCGGCCTCGATCTGGGGCTGCAGCGTGTCGAGGATGCGGCGAAGATGCCGCTTGGCCAGCGTCAGCATCCCGAAGTCGTACAGCGGGCGCCCGCAGCACAGCCAGCTTCCGGGCACCTCGACCCGGAATCCGAGATGCTCCAGGACATCCACCGCCGCGATCGCCGTCTCGGGATGGAAGTGGTCGTTGAAGGTGTCCGGCCACAGCAGCACCGGCTCGCCGTGTGGATGGGCCGGCGTGTGGTCGCGGAACCAGCGGCCGAAGGTGATGGGCGCGAACTCCGGCAGATCCCGCTGTGGAGCCAGCCCAAGCAGCCGCTTGCCCGAGCCGGCGAGCGCATTGGCCAGCCACGGCGATCGCGATGCCAGCCGGGCCTCCCACGCGATCATCCCCAGCGCGTACGCGCGCAGCGGCCGCAGGCGGCGCTTCCAGTAGTGGGACAGAAACTCCGCCTTGTAGGTCGCCATGTCGACGCGCACCGGGCAGTCGTGCTTGCAGCCCTTGCAGGCCAGGCACAGGTCGAGCGCCTCCTTGACCTCATCGCTGCGCCAGCCGTCCCGCAGCTGGGTGGCGTGCATCATCTCGAACAGCAGCCGCGCGCGGCCGCGGGTCGAGTGCCGCTCCTCGCGGGTGGCCTGGAAGCTGGGGCACATGGTGCCGCCCTCCAGCTCGCGGCATGCGCCGACCCCGAAGCACCGCTCGGCGGCGGCCGCGAAGCTGCCTCCGTCGTCCGGGAAGCGGAAGTGGGTGCGCACCTCCCGCGGCCGGTACGAGGGGCCGGTCTTCAGATGCTGGTCCATGCGGTAGGGATCGACCACCTTGCCCGGATTCATGCGGAAGCCCGGGTCCCACACGGCCTTGAACTCGCGGAACGCCCACACCAGCTCCTCGCCGAACATCTTCGGCAGCAGCTCGGCCCGCGCGTGGCCGTCCCCGTGCTCCCCCGACAGCGAGCCGCCGTACCGGCACACGAGGTCGGCCGCGGCTTCCTGGAACCTCCGGAAGTTGCGCACGCCCTCCGCGGTGGAGAAGTCGTAGTCGAGGCGGGTGTGCAGGCAGCCGTGGCCGACGTGCCCGAAGTACGCGGAGACCCGCAGTCCGTGGTCGCCGACGAGCTGCTCGAACTCGCGCAGGTACGGCCCCAGGTGATCGGGATGCACCGCCGCGTCCTCCCAGCTGGGCCACCCCGGGTGCCTGCCCGGGACCTTGCTGTGGCCGACGCCGCCCTCGCGGATCTGCCACACCTGCGCCTCCTCGCCGGCGTCCTCGTACAGCTTCATGCCGACCTGCGGGCCCTTCTTCTTGCGGAACGCCGAGAGCATCGATTCCGCCTGCTCGTCAGCGTCCTGCTTGGAGTCCGCGCCGAATTCCACCAGCAGCCAGGCCTCGCCCTCGGGCAGCAGCTCCGTGTGGCGCTGGAATCCCTTCTCGAGCTCGTTCGACACGAGCCGCTGGTCGAACGTCTCCAGGCCGATCGGCCCGAACTCCATGATCGAGCCGACCTGCTCGGCTGCGATGAACGGATCCGGATAGCCGAGCAGCACGAGCGATCGTTCGTGCGGGCGGGGGTTCAGGTTGCTGGTCGCCTCCAGCACCCCCCCGATGGTCGACTCGGTGCCGACCACAGCCGCCGCCACGTTGAATCCGTGCTCGGGCAGCAGCCGATCCAGGTTGAACCCCGAGATTCGCCGCGGGATGTCGGGGAAGCGCTCCCGGATCAGGTCGGCGTAGCGGTCGCGGAGGTCTCGCAGCTGCGAGTAGATCTCGCCCTCGCGGCCGCCGGAGGCGATCACCCGCTCCAGCTCCTGCTCGCTGACCTGGGACGGCAGGCGCAGCCGCGTGCCGTCGTACAGCAGCATGTCCAGCGACTCGATGTTGTCGGCAGTGACACCGGCCATGATCGAGTGGACGCCGCACGAGTTGTTTCCGATCATGCCGCCCAGGGTGCACCGGGCGTGCGTTGCCGGATCCGGGCCGAACGTCAGCCCATGCTCTTCCGCGGCATCGCGCAGCTGATCGCAGATCACGCCGGGCTGGATGCGGGCGGTGCGGCCGTCGGCGTCGAGCTCGGTGACGCGGTTCAGGTACTTGCTGAAGTCGATCACGACCGCGTGGTTGACCGTCTGGCCGGCCAGCCCCGTGCCGCAGCCGCGGGCCAGGATGGCGGCGTCGTGACCGCGGCAGGCGTCGACCGTCGCGACGACGTCCTCGACGGTGCGCGGGATGACCACGCCGGTCGGCACCTGGCGGTACACCGACCCGTCATGCGCGTACAGCGCTCTGCTGCCGGCGTCGAACCGCACCTCGCCCTGCACGCACGAGCGCAGGTCGGCGGCCAGGGACGCGGACGGTCGCGGTGCGGCGGTGCTGCGAACGGGGCTGATCGTGGCCATCGGGCTACTCCGCCTCGCCGTTGTGCCTGCCCAGCGCGCTGCCGACCCGGTCGCGGACGTGGGCAAGGACGCCGTACGGGCTGGCCGCAAGACCGCGCTCGTCCAGCACGTCGCGGCCCACCGTGAGCGCGATCCGCCGCCGGTGCTCCTCTCCGTGCGCGAGCGCCTCCGCGAACAGCTTCGTCTGCTCCGGCGTGACGGCCGGCGGGTGGGGTGGCTCGTGCGGGTCGACCACACACTCGATCAGGGCTGGGCCGTCTGCGGTCAGCGCCTCGCCCAGCTGGTCGCCGCAGCGTTCCGGATCCTCGATGTGGAACGCCCGCAGTCCGCATCCCTCCGCCACCTTCACGAAGTCGATGCCCTGGAGGTCGCATCCGTACTCCGGGTTGCCGAGGAAGATCTGCTGCTCCCACTTGATCAGGCCCAGCGTGTTGTTCTTCAGCACCACGATCTTGACCGGCAGCTGCTCCTGCGCCAGCGTGGCCAGCTCGCCCATGATCATGGTCATCGAGCCGTCGCCGGTGAACGCCACGACCTGGCGGCCCGGATAGGCCGCCTGGGCGCCGATCGCGTACGGCACGGCCGCCATCATCGAGCACATCGTGCCGCTGAACGAGAAGCGCTGGCCGGGCCGCAGCCGCAGTCGTGCCTGCCAGGTGGTGACGGTGCCGGAATCGCCGCACACGATGGCGTCGTCGGCCAGGTGCCGGCCCAGCTCCCACGCCACCACCTGCGGCTTCATCGGCGTCTCGCGGCGGGTGCCGCGTTCCTCCATCAACTCCCACCACTCGGCGATCTTGTGCTGCATGCCGTTCAGCCACGCTCGGTCGTCGACCCTGTCCAGGCGGGCCACCAGCTCTCGCAGCGTGCGCTTGGCGTCACCCACCAGCCCCACGTCGACCGGGTGGCGCAGCCCGATCCGCTCTGGCTTGTCGTCGATCTGGACGCACACGCACTGGCCGGGCTGCGGCAGGAACTCGATGTACGGGAAGGAGGAGCCGACCACGATCAGGGCGTCGCACGACGCGAATGCGTCGTAGCTGGGCCGGGTGCCCACGACCCCTGTACCGCCGGCCACGTAGGGACTCGTGTCGGCCACGGAGTCCTTGCCGAGCAGCGCCTTGACGATCACGGCGCCCAGCTTGTCGGCCAGCGCCTCCAGCTCGTCGGCTGCGCCGCGTGCGCCCGCGCCGGCCAGGATCGCCACCTTCGTGCAGTCCCGCAGGGCCATCGCGGCGGCGTCCAACTGGTCGGCGGGCGGCACCGGCCGCGGCGGCTGGAACTGGGCGCCGGTGTGCCCGGGCACGTTGCGTGCGAAGCGCGCGTCGGCGTCGGCCTCCATCACCTGGTGGTCGATCGGGAACGCGATGTGCGACACCGACCGGTTGGCCAGTGCGGAGCGGCAGGCCAGGTCGGTGACGTTGTCGACATGGGCGAATCCCATGATCCGCTGGTTGTACGCCGCGACGTCGTTGAACAGGTAGTCGTGGTTGATGTCCTGCAGGTACTTGGTGCCGATCAGGTCGTGGTACGTCATGCCGGTGATGGCAAGCACCGGGGCCTGGTCGACCGCGGCGTCGTACAGGCCGTTCAGGAGGTGCACGGCGCCGGGCCCGGCGGTGGACATGCACACGCCCAGCCGTCCTGTCATCTTGGCGTACCCGCAGGCCGCCAGGGCCGCCGCCTCCTCGTGGCGGACATGCACGAACCGGACGTCCTCGCGGCGCTTGCGAAGGGCTTCCATGAATCCGTTGATGCCGTCCCCGGGCAGCCCGAAAACGGTGTCCACGCCCCAGTCGATCAGACGCTCGAGCATACGGTCGGACGCAGTCTGCGACGCCATGAAATCGCCTCCTCGGGCCCAGAAAATTCTTCGTGGTACGATGGATGCGGTTCCCGTCAATGACGATCGCGAAACAGCCGCACGAACCGAGAGGCCGGGCGGTGCCGGCCGGAGTCGCGGCTGCGGCCGTCCGGAAGTACGACGCCGCCCTGGCCCGGATGGGGTCGGACGTGTGTATCTACTCGCTGGAGCTGGCCATCGACGAGATCGCCGGAGAGGTGACCGCCGACCCGCGCGAGTCCGACGCGTTGCGGGCGTCGTTGCGCACCCGGGCCGGCCTCAGCACGGCCTGATGCTCACCCGTCCACGAGCAGGCCCTGCAGCGGGCCCAGCAGACGGGCGCTGCGGCGGGACACGTGGTCCAGGCGCATCAGCCGGTGCGTCAGCGGGCGGCCGCCGCGGCGGCGGCTGAGCTGCTCCTCGGCGATCGGCCGCCAGCGCTGGTCG
>JBQCGJ010000241.1:0-21501 GCA_051955775.1 Gaiellales bacterium
GCCGGCGCCGGTGCGGGCGGAGGTGGATGGGGCGCTGGGCGCCGCCGCCGAGGAAGCCACCAGGGAGGCGCCGGACGAGAGCCGGATCGCGCGTCTGCTCGGCTCGGCGGCGCGGGCGCTGAGGGACGCGGGGGCGATCGGGGCCGCCGGCTCGACACTGGTGGAGGCGTTCCGCCAGGCCGCTGCGCTGGTCGGGCCACTGGGCCAGGCCGCCATCGCCTTCCTGTGAGCCAGCTCGCAGGCGGCGCCGAGGCCCGGCGGGATGGGGGAGTCCCGCCGGCCTCGGCAGATGCCGGCTACGGGCTGACGGTCAGGTTCTTGACCTGGAGCTCGGCGTCAGCTCCGGCGCCGCCGATGTTGGCGCCCGCGGTCTGGATCGTCATGTGCATCGGGGTCTGGGACACACGCGTCGTGTAGTTCGCGACCACGGCGCTGTCCAGCGTGACGGTCATCGCGCTCGGTGTCCACTTGACGTCGATGTGGTGCCACTGGGTGAAGTCGGCGTTCTTCACGAAGTGCTGGCACATCTTGGTCTTGCCGACGCCCCAGTGGCGGGTGATCATGAGCGTGGTGCGCGCGGAGTCGCCCTTCTTGCCCTCGGCGAGGTCGAGCTCGTTGTAGGGCGTGCCTTCCGTCCCGGCCAGGAGCAGCACGTACTTCCCCGCGCCCTGGGAGATCTTGAAGTCGGCCGACCATGTGCCGTAGGTCTGCCAGCCGGTGATGGAGCCGATGCCGCCGGCGGTGTTGCCGGAGATCTGCTCGTGCAGCACGTTGTTGGAGTCGACGGAGACCATCTTCGGATCCCACACCTGGCCGAGGTTGCCGGTGGAGTTGAAGACGTTCCACGTGTGCCCGGCCCAGGACAGCTTCGGGGTGGCGGCGAGGGCCGTCGAGGTCACCGCGAGCGCGGTCGCCGCGACGGCGGCTGAGGTGATGAGGAGTCGTTTCATACCCCTCGCCTCGACCCTCCCGGTGCGCCGCGCCATCCCCGCTTCCGCGCAACCGGCCTACCGAATCCGCCGCGCCTGTCCTACCGCCACCCTCTAAAGTCTTGGCGGTCCCCACAGGAGGTCGTGCGAATGAGTTCCTCGGAGCAACCGACCGAGCCCGGCGTTCCGGTCGCCGGGCCCCCTGCGCCGGCCCAGCCGCAAGGTCGCGCGTGGACCGAACCGCTGAAAGTGATCGGCGGGCTGCTGGCTGTGTTCTTCGGATTGGTCGCGCTCGTCGTCATCGCGGCGGTGGCGCTCAGCCAGGTCTCCGACTCGCAGAGCACGGTGTCGATCGCGACCTCCGCGTTCGGCGTGATCGGCACGGTGATCGGCGCCTACTTCGGCGTCAAGGTCGGCAGCGACGGCACCCAGAAGGCCCTCTCGGATCTCAAGGAGGAGTCCGCCAAGGCGCAGGCATTCGCCATGCACCTCGATCCGGCGAAGGCCGAGGAGGCGATCGCCACGGCGCACAGGCTGGGCGCCGGATCCCTCTAGATCAGGGCGCCGGCGGGATGCACCCGGCGCCGCCGGTATCCCACTGACAGGCCGGGTTCACGGGGCCGCCGATGACCTGCCCCGTGGTCTCCACGACGACACGGCCGGCGTCCACCTCGCCCTGCAGGAAGTCGAGGAAGGCGGACAGCTTTGCCGGGCTGATCGAGTACGACCCGCAGTGCCCGCCGGTGCTCTTGTCGCACACCCGGTGGAACACGTACTGCACCCAGTCGGTGGACTGGCCGTCGGCCTCGGCCTTGAGCACGTAGCCCTCGAGCGTGGACAGCTTGGTCGCCGTCTTGGGGTTCGGTGGCACACGCGTGGCGTACGGGTCGGCCGGCGGCACCGTCTCCCCGTAGGGGCCGGTCTTGCGGATCCCCGCCACGGTGCGGGCGCTGTTGTAGCCGCAGTAGTGAACGACCGCCTCGGCCTGTGCATCGTGCGAGCCGAATGGGTAGGCGAACGACTCCGGCGCCGGAATCCCCTGGTCGATCAGCGTGTTGCGGTCGTCGCACACCTGGTGCTCGGCGTCGGCCACCGACAGCGGCTTGAGATCGGCGTGGTCGACCGTGTGGCCACCGATCTCGTCGCCCGCCGCGACCAGATCGTTGAGGTCGCTCCACGTCATGTGGGCGGGATCCCCCGCGCTGATCGGCCCGGTGTTGACGAAGAAGGTCGCATGCATGTGGTGGGCGGCCAGAATCGGGGCGCCGTAGGTGTACTGGTCGAGCGTGCCGTCGTCGAAGCCGAGCGTGACCACGACCGGTGTCGATGCGGCCGCGGGAGACGGCGAAAGCCCTATCCGCGCCGCACCCCCGGCGACTGCCAGCGCCGCCGCCAGAATCGCCACCGCCCCGGCCCGCCGGCGGCGCTGCCGAAACCGCACGTCGAGAGTCATCGGGTTCCCTCCATCTGCCATGCGAACGCCAACGGCGAACTGGCCGTGAGGTCGATCGCGGGCTCCGTGTTGGAATACGACTGCATGTCGTCCTTCCACTCCGCGTGGTGGCCGTTGAACTGCGCGAAGGTGTTCACTCCGTCGGCCGGGCACAGCCGCATCCCCGACACCAGGCCGGAGGTGGCCTGGCCGTTCGGGCCCTCGACCGCCGCGCCCACCAGCGGCGGCGAGGCGATCAGGTTCGACACCTGGTGCTGCAGACAGTGCGGGAAGGTCGACCCGTCGCCGACGATGAACGACGAGCCCCAGGCGTTGGCGCCCAGGATGTTCGCCAGCCACTCCTGGCCGTCGGCGGCGAACGCGGACGAGTGCGTGAGCCGGTCGTACTCGGCGGCCATCACCGACAGCCCGGCGCCGTGCGAGGTGGTGTCCCAGGTCGCCCAGGGGAACCCGAATCCGAACGGGTCGGTGGTGCCCTGGGCGACGGCCGACTCCAGCTGCTTGCGCAGGTCGGCCAGAAGCCGGGGCCGGGTCACCTGAAGGCCGCGCGCGCCGGACTCGCCGATGGCGCGGTACAGCTCGTAGTGGGCGAGGCCGGACACGTCGTACAGGTTCAGCGTGTCGGCGGCGTCGTTCGGCCCGGTGATGTATGCGTGGGCCCAATGGGCCGCACGGGTCAGATAGAACCCCGCCTTCGTGTGCGGCAGGCCGTGCGGGAGATGGCCGTGCGCCGTCGCCAGGTACAGCTCGGTGGCGCCCAACTCCATGTCGTCCCGCCACTCGGCCTCCGGGTAGAAGTCGTACGGGATGACGGTCAGCAGATTCCCGTGCGGTGAGGTGTTGGCGAGGTCGAAGATGTGCTCCGCGGCCAGCAGGCAGCGGCGGGCGAAGCGCGGGTGGGACACGCGGAACACCTGGTAGGCCTCGGCAAGGGCGGCCGCGTCGCGGCCCGCCAGGTTGGGGCTGATCGGCGACCCGGGAGGGCCGGCCCGGAACACCGGGCGGTTGCGGATGTAGCGGTCGGAGGGATCGGCGCCGCCGTACGTGTCGTCCGCCTGCGGCAGCCGCCAGATGTCGTGGTCGCCGGTGATGGCGTCGTTGCCCTCGCCGATCCCCACCTGGTAGTACAGGGTGCGCGTCCCGTCGTTCCACATGCGAAGCAGCCAGCGGGCGCCGAACCCGGCCTCGGCGGTGAAGTTCGACGTCTTCGAGCCTCTGCCCATCTGGTGCGGGAAGTCGCGCACCCCGATCAGCATCAGGTCGACGGTGTAACTGGTGGTCTGCACGAACTTCAGGTAGTCCCCCGCGTCCCACCAGCCGCCGTCCGCGTCGATCCGCCGGCCCAGCGGCGTCAGGTCGCCCTGGAAGTTGCCGTTCCCGTCGACCCTGGGCGTCAGATACGTCATGGCATGGCCGTCGTTCAGGTGCCCGGGCGCCGTGCGCAGCGCGCTGGGGATGAAATCCGGGCCGTCGCGCTCGTTCTGGTAGAAGGACAGCGAGTTCGATAGGGGTTTCGCGTACAGGCCCCGGGCCGGCCCGATGCGGAAGGCGGGCGAATGGGCGGCGATCGCACCGGCGACCCGGATCGTGTACGTGCCGGGCGCGGTCACCGCGTTGAAGTCGAGCGCGTACACGTGCCGGTAGCGCGCGCTCCAGGCGCCCAGGCCGGGGCCGATGGGTGCGGTGTAGACGACGGCGCCGGAGCGGCGGACGACGCTGAATGTGGCGCCGGCCTCGCTCGTACTCGACATCAGGTAGGCGCGTTTGGCATGGCTGCCCGTGGCGTATCCGATCTGGTTCACGCGCACCTGGGCCGTGCCGGAAGCGGCGCCGGCGGGCGCGGCCGCCGAGGCGGCCAGCAGCAGGGCCGGCACGACCAACCAGCATCCACGGCGACCGTTCAACGTGTGCCTGCGCATCCCACCCCCATCGATGATCACCTCCAAATAGGAAACCTTCCTTCCTATTGGACGGCGAGAATGAGGCTACAGCGCCGGCCGTGCGCAGTCAAGCAGCGCGCCGCCAGCCGCGCCAGACGTGGGGTCATCCATCTGGCGCGGCCGGTCGAGCGCAGGTCAGGAGAAGGCCGGAACGAAGGAAAGGCAGGTCTCCCAACGAGGCGACACCATCCCGCATCCGCGGCCGCCGGGCAAGCCCGCGCACTGGAATTACTCCAAAGTGGGGATGACCAGCGGAAGGAACCCTTATTGTGAAAGCGGTGCAGACCATCCTCGACCTCGCCTCCTCCGTCCCGCCCGGAAACGCGTACATCCGGCTCATCCGCTGCGGGATCACCTACACCGGCGGCCCGTACCCGTCCCGCAGGCACGCCAGCGAATCGGCCGCCCGGCTGTTCCTGCATGTCCCAGACGTGACGACCGTGACCGTGGTGCGGTCACCCGTGGTGGCGCCACTGGCCGGGGGCCGGCACTGGTACGCGCGGGCGATCTTCAAGGCGGACGGCTACACCGCGATCGCCGGGCCCTTCGTCTCCCGCAAGCAGGCGCGCGCCCACCTGGACCAGTTCGTCGGCCGGGCGCAGGTCGGGGCCGCGGGTGACTGGGACGTCTGCTACCGGTACGCACCAGCCAAGCTGGCGCGCCCCGGGTAGCCGCCGCTCGGCCGCGGGCGTGTGTATCATCTGATACACACCGAGGTGGGAAACAGAGTGCCAGCATGGTCGCTGCTCTCCCTCCTGTCAGGCGAGGAGGCCCGGCAGGTCCGATCGGCTGCGCGCCGGCGCACGTTCCGGCGGGGTGAGGTCGTGTTTCACCGAGACGACCCCGCCGACACGCTGCACGTCGTCAGCGAAGGCTGCTTCGCCATTCGCGTGATCACCCCGCGCGGCGACGTGGCCACGCTCGGACTGGTCGGCCCCGGGGAGTGCTTCGGCGAGCTGGCCCTGGTGCGCACGCAGCGTGCGCGGACGGCGACCGTGGAGGCCGTGACCGCAGGTGAGACGCTGGCGCTCTCCAGCGCCGACCTCGACCAGCTGCGGAAGGCCCACCCGGAGCTCGACCGGGAGCTGATCAACCTGCTCGGGGAGCGTGTCCGCGAACTCACCGACCGGCTGGTGGAGGCTCTGTACACGCCGGCGCCGCGGCGGGTCACGCGAATCCTCGATGACCTCTGCGAGCGCTACGGCGACGACTCCGGCGCCGCCACCATCCCGCTCACCCAGGACGATCTGGCCGGGCTCGCCGGAACCTCCCGGCTGACCGTCCACCGCGTCCTGCACGACCCCCGGCTGAGCGGTCGCATCCACACCCACCGCGGGCATCTGACCGTCGACCCCGCGTAGGGCAGCGCGCCAACTGCGTAGTCGCGGCGCAGGATGCGGGCACGCTGGCAAGGATCGAGCGGCGAGCGGAGCGCAGGCGTGGGGGGTTCCCACGTCGAGCACCGCACGCCGCGTGGGACACAGCCAGCGTGCCCGCAGACCAGCCGCAGACCGCCCGGGGCCCGCCTGCCAACAGGCTCCCGGGCGGTCGGTCGAGCGCGGATCAGGCGGCTGCCGGCCGGCGCAGGCGCGTCCGGAACATGCCCACACCGAGGGCGCCGATGAGGATGACCGAGATGGTGGCCCCAACCCCCACGGCCGTCCAGTTGACGCTGTTCCCGCTCGACACCACGGGCTGCTGCGGGTGCGCAGCCGCGTACGCCGCGGCCTTGCTGGAATCAGACGACAGCAGCGACTCCGTCCATCCGCGCGTATCCACCGCGCCCCGAGCCGGCGCCGTCGTGGCCGTGCCTGCCAGAAGAGACATGTTGTGCACCTGCGCGGGCTGGCGCTCGGGAGACTGCGATGCCTGCTGCGTGACGGCGCCCGCGGGCAGCTCGAACGGCCTGGCCTGCGCGGCCGAGACCGAGATGCCCATCGCCAGCAGGGTGAGGCTCAACGTTTGTACGAGATTCCGACGAGACATGAAACCGCTCCTTTCGCTGGGGCCGGAAAACATTGGGCTCAGCGTATGAGCGGGCCGAGGCCGGTTCCGCCTCAGGTGATACGCGGTCTGTGTATCACTCGATACATTCGTGGCCGCCCCGATCAGCGCACCGTCAGCCGCCCACCACGGGATCCGCCGCCGATCACCTCCGGCGTGGAGCGCTCGAGCGAATCCCAGCTGCACTCGGCGTAGCGAAGCTGCTCCTCCCTGGCCGAGCCGCCGCGGACGCCGAACAGCCGCTTCGAGAACAGCAGGTACGCCAGCACCGCCAGGTTGATGGCGGTGGCGCCGAGCTTGAACAGGCTGACGCCGTGCACGATCTCGTAGAACTCGTAGGGCAGGAAGAGGGCGGTGGCGATGAAGGTCAGGTACTCCGCCCAGCGCTTCATCAGCCATAGGCCGATTGCCTCGACCCCCTCGATCAGGGCGTACAGGCCGAGACCGCCCGAGATCAGATACAGCGTGTCCGAGCTGGCGTGGAACAGCTTGTCGACCTCTCCCAGCAGGCCGTGATGCGCCGGCAGCGGTCCCCGGGTGACGCCGTCGATCGCGCGCAGGGCCGTGTCATACAGGTGCCGCAGATGGGTCTGGTCGTTCGCGAATAGCAGCACCGCGACCGCCAGCAGCCCCAGCACCAGGAAGTGGATGAAGCGGTCGATCGCGATCAGCCGCAGCACGATCAGATCGCGCATGGCCCGCCCGCGCAGCGGCAGCTCGATCTCCTCGCGCGGCGGCAGCCGCTCGTGAGCGGGCTGCGCGGGCGGCGGCAACGGAACCCACGCGTCACAGCGCAGGCAGCGGTGCCAGCGCACGCCGCCGTCGTCACGCACGACGACCCGGTCCTCGTCGGTGATCGTGCGCACGTCGGTGCCGACCAGCCGGTGGCCGCGCGCGCCGCAGGCCAGGAGCTCCCAGTGGAACTCCGGCAGGTATCGCGCCGGGTGGTAGAAGGACTGCGCAGACACGCCTCTGCATTCTCGCCCGTGCGGGCGACGAGAGTCGCGCAAAGGGTTTCCTGGAACGTCGGGGCCCGGCCTCTGGTCTAAGCCCACAGACGCTCGGCCGAGACGGGCCAGAGGGAGTCAGCGGCCCCCCATCTCGCCGGCGCTCGATACCCATATTGGGACCTGAGGGGGTCTTCCCATGAACGAGGTCAGCCTCGGCGATCGCGGCTGCGCCCGGCGGCGCGGCGTGCGGTCCATCCCGGCGATCGCGGCGCTCGCCGCCGTGCTCGTGAGCTTTCCGCCCGTCGGCGGGCTCGCGGCGTCATCGAGTCCTCCGGCCGTTCCCGCGCTGACGCTGCGCTCAACGGATCGCTGCTTCTTCGCACCGGCGGTGCCCGGCTCCGGCGTGTGGCCGCTGCAGCCGCTTGGCGCCGCCCACCCCATCCGCGGGTCGTTCAACGAGCCGCGCGGATCCTCGCCGCACTTCGGGGTCGACATCCAGGCCCTTCGAGACCGGGCGCCGGTGTACGCGATGGCGCCGGGGACGATCATCGGGCTGTCACGCCCCGGGGGGCATTTCTCGATCGGCGAATCGGGCGCGTACTACTCGTACTGGCATGTCGCGCTGCTGAGCCGGCTCGCCATGGGGGACTGGGTGGGCCGCGGCCAGCTCGTGGGGTACGTCCAGCACGGCTTCTACCACGTGCACCTGTCCGAGTATGAGGGCGGTTGCGGGTGGGTGGATCCGCGCCGGCCGACCGGTGCGCTGCACGACCGGAGGGACACCGAATGGCCCGGTATCGGGCCGATCACCGCGTACGCCGCCTCCGGCTCCGCCTTCACGTCCGACAACACACGGCTGCTGCCGTCCCTCCAGCACGACCCGGCGACCCGGCTGGCCATGGACGATCTGCACGGCGTGGTGGACTTCCGCGCGGACGTCACGGACATGCCCGACGACCGGATGCGCTACCAGCTCCAGCTTCCCCTCGAGGTCGCCGCCATCCGCGCCTACATGGCGCCGGCGACCGATCGGTTCCGCATGATCGGCCGGCTTCGGCATGTGTATGACGGCGCGCGGCTGCTGCACCCCGCCGGCGGACTGTGGCGAGTCTGGGCGTTCGGGACGTACCGCGTGAACCTCTGCTACTTCAGCATTCACGGGCGGTGCGGCGCGGCCTACGTGTGGCACGTCGGCGGCCGGTCCGGGTTCAACGTGGCCGAGCTGGCCAACGGCCGGTACCAGTTCTGCGTGCAGGCCATCACGGTGAACGGCGAGCGAAACCACCGCTGCGCACCCGTGGTCGTGAACAACCCCTAGATGATTCATGCCACGCCACCACGCCGGCGTGGCATCAATCATCTCGCGGTGAAGCCGGCATGCAAATCCTTACAGTTTCCAAACGCGAGCCCCTGTCGCGGATGCCGATGTACGACGCATGGGGAAGTGGGGGCGAAGGGGCATGGCAGGCATCGTGTGTGCCGTCGTGGTGCTGGGCTGGGCGGCGCCTGCGAGCGCGGCCGGCATGCTGGCGCGCAACCCGCGCTGGATCACGCTGAAGGTGAACTCGAGCGGCGTGGCGCTGGTCAGCTACTACGCGGGCGGGCACACATTCCACTCGTTGGCATGGGGCGCCAGGAACGCGCTGGCGCCGAACACGTCAATGCGGCAGGTGCGGTTCCACATCAACTACTCCGGCGGATACGGCAGCTTCCTGGGCAAGGGCTACTGGAAGCGCATCTCCAGGCACAACGTGTGCGGTCAGTACACCGGGCCGCGCCTGTGGCACATGGTGGCCGCCTGCACCGCGCCCAACGGCACGAACTGGGCGTTGCAGATGTGGAAGGCGGATCTGCGGGACGACGGCTGGTCGCCTGTCGGCCGTCAGGGCGCCGATGAGCTCTTCCTGTCGCACTGGAGCGGCGCGCTGCCGCAGCTGTGGTTCAAGGCCGGCTGGACATACGCCGGCGCGCCGGGCGGGCCGTTCGACCTCGTGTACGGCCAGTTCACGTATCTCGGCAAGCCGGTGTTCGGGTACTCCTCCACCTCCCGCGGCGCTCCCACCGACGGCTATGGACGGCTGATCACCCTGGACACGCTGAACCCGCCGTGGGACCGCGGGTACCGGCAGGCGGGCGGATGGTGGCGCCAGAACAGCTTTCTCACCCACCGCCCGTACGGCGACTTCTGCGCGGGCGTGTTCCGCAAGATCCCGCCGCTGCCGGCGCGCACCTATCCGGGCCGCGGCCAGGCCTACCGCGTGATCGCGAACGGCCCCGGCGTGACGCCGGTGGTGGAGTGGCAGGGCGCCCCTCCGGGCTTCTATGTGCCTGGAGTGTCCAACCTGTTTCCCACCCGGAACGTCCGCGGGCCCTACAGCCCGGCCCTCGACTCAGCCCTGAACGCGGACCTGCGCCAGCTCGATCCCACGCCGTCCGGCCCGTCGAGCTGCTACTACACGCACTGACGCCGCTACGGCGTGGTGTCCGTGCCGGTGGAGGTCGTCGACCCGCCCGTGGTGCCGTCCGTCGTCCCGCTGGTGGTGCCGGTGGTCGAGCCGCTCGTCGTGCCGGTGGACGTCCCGGTGTCGGTGGAGGTCGACGATGAGCCGCTGCTGCCGGAGCTTCCGCCCGGCCCGGCGCCCACGGTGAGCACCGCCTGCACCGGGACGCTCTGACCGACGTCGGCGGTGCACTTGAGCACCGATCCGCCCTTGTACGCCGGCCTGGCCGTGCCGGCCGGCACAGGCGCACTGGTGGCGGCGACGGGCGCGCCGCCGTCCGGCGAGCTGCAGGTCGGCTTGACCACGGCACCGTGCCGGTTGTACGCGACCGGGTACCACCACGACACGCCCTGGGAGTCGACGTGCACGCGGATGGTCAGCCGCGGGCGCAGATGGGGCTGGATTACCGTGGCCAAGGCGCCCGAGGCGTAGACCGTCTCGCTGCTCCTCAGGCCTGGGGTCAGTGCCGACGAGCGCACCTGCTGGTGGAGCAGCGCGAGCGCGCCCACCCCGGCGGCCAGGCCCGCGGCCGCCACGGCGGCGATCGACACGGCCCTGCGGCGCGTGGAGCGGGCGGGCAGCAGCTCGCGGAACCAGCGCGCGGCGCGGGGACGGCTCCCCACCGGCCGCTCGGCCTGCGAGAGCAGCTCGTCGAGCTGCGGCGGAGCCGGCAGCATGGAGAGCGCCGCCAGGCGGGCCGAGAGCGACGAGTCCGGCGCGTGCAGCTCCACCTCCGCGATCCTCTCGCGCAGGTTCCGGCGGATGTCCTCGGGGGCGGTCAGCAGCGGCAGGCTGCGAAGCTGGCCTGCGATCTCCTCGATGGCGTGCTCGTCAGTCATTCCGTTTGTCGCTCACAGCGGTTGGGCGGCCAGCGAGGCCGCGATCCGGGCCAGGCCGCGCGACCGCCGCGACTTCACCGTGCCCTCGGGAATCCCCAGCGCCTCGGCGGTTTCCAGCAGGGACATCCCGAACACGTCGCATGCCACGACGACGGACAGGAAGTCGGGATCGAGGACGCGAAGCGCGTCGACCAGATCCAGCCGTTCGTCCGTGTCCACGGGCCGGGCCGGCGTCTCGGGCAACCCCTCCAGGTCGGAGCTCAGCGTCTGCCTGCGCTTGCGCGCGGCGCAGCAGTCATAGGCCTGTCGCAGCACGATCTGGTGCAGCCAGGTCGAGACCTTGGCGTCGTTTCGGAACCGGCCGATCGCCTTCCACGCGCGGAGCAGCGCTTCCTGGACGCAGTCGATCGCGTCCTGCTCGTTCCACACCACCCGATACGCCAGTGAGTACAGGCGATCCTGATGCCGCCTGACCAGCTCGTCGAATGCCTCAGGGTGACCCGCAGCGGACTGAACAGCCAGCTCCTCATCGGAGGACCGGCCAACCGACATCGGTCGAGTGTACGCCGTGTCGGGCGTCAGCGACATGATCGGTTCGGCGACAGCCATACCGGTTTGACCGACATATCGCCCCAGACGTTCCCGGGCGCAGGTGTCTTCCCACGTCAAGCGGGGCCTGGCCCCTGGGGCCAGGCCCCTGCCTGTGGTCGGCGGTTTCAGCCGTTGATCGGCGTCACGCTGTTCGACTCGTAGAACGTCCGCTTGCTGCTGGGGTCGGTGGCACTCAGCAGGGCAAGGGTGGTCGTGCTGTCGATCCCGGTGTCGCCGGTTGCGAAGGTCAGCTTGAGATCAGAGCGGCCGTCATGGTTCAGATCGGCCACGGACGAGGCGATCGGCGAAGCCTCGGTACCGGTGGCGCCGAACTCCACCGAGCTCACCGCGACCGTGGTCGCATCGAACCGTGCCGTCGACATCAGCCCCACCACGACTCTGGACCCGGGCGTCAGATCGACGGTGTTCGCCGGATCGCCCGGAGCGACGTCGATCGGCGCGAACTGGTAGCAGTTGCCGACCGGCAGGAACACCTCGGTCGAGTCATTCCCGTTGGGCTGGGTGTCGATGCGCACGAAATCGCTGGCGGGCGTCAGCGGCGTGCGGAACGGCACCACGCCGGCGTGGCTGTACGGGTACCACGATGCGGGCGAGGTGAGCGTGTTCTTGACCGGCGCGTAGTCGGCGGTGAACACGCTGCCGCCGGCCATCGGCTGGTTCTCCCAGTCGGCCTCATCCTGCGGCAGCGTGGACGGCCCGGACTGGACGAGCAGGTCGATCGGGCCGACCCACCGCGGCTGCCCGACCGGTCGCGTCGCGGGCGGCTGAACATCGGTCTGTCCACTCGCCCACGTGAACTGCAGCCCGTCCTTGCACAGACGTTGAGTGTTGATCGCGGTGTCGCTGAGGATGTGCCATTTTGCCTGGCTGGTCGCGACCGAGATCGCGATCGCGGCCGTCGCTGCAACGACAGCCAGCACGACGATTGCGAGCTTTCGCATGCTTCCCCCTTTCCCCGGCCGGCTTGCCCGGCCGCGGTGTGCCCCGCCGAATGTATCACTCGGTTGCGCACGATCCCGGCTCGCGGGATCCTGTACGCGTGCGGACGCTGCCTGAGGGTGAGCTGACCCTGCTGTTCACGGACATCGACGGGTCGACCCGGCTGGTGCAGGAGTACGGCGAGCGCTACCCCGAGGTGCTGGCCGGGCACCGCCAGGTCCTGCGGGACGCGTTCGACCGGCACGGCGGCGTGGAGGTGGACACCCAGGGCGACGCATTCTTCGTGGTCTTCCCCCAGGCCGGCGACGCGGTGTCGGCCGCCGTCGAGGCGCAGCGCGGGCTGGCTGGGGGACCGGTGCGGGTGCGCATGGGGCTGCACACCGGGATCCCCATGCGCACGCCCGAGGGCTACGCGGGCATGCACGTGCACCGTGCCGCCAGGATCGCGGCCTCCGGCCACGGGGGACAGGTGCTGCTGTCGCGGTCATCGGCCGACGCCGCGGACGGGCCGTTCGAGCTGCGCGACCTGGGCGAGCACCGGCTCAAGGACCTGCCGGAGCCGGAGTGGATCTTCCAGGTTCGGGGAGACGGACTGGCGCTCGAGTTCCCGCCCCTGCGCAGCCTCAGCAACACCAACCTGCCGATCCCGGGCCGGCGGCTGGTGGGCCGCGAACGCGAGCTGACCGCCGTGGCGTCCACGATCCGGTCGAGCCGCAGCCGTGTGGTCACGCTGACCGGCGCGGGAGGCACGGGGAAGACCAGGCTCGCGGTGCAAGCGGGGTTGGAGCTGGTCGAGCACTTTCCCAACGGCGTCCTCTTTGTCGGACTGGCGCCGCTCACGAACGCACGCCTCGTGATCACGGCCATTGCGCACACGCTGGGGGTTTCCGAGAGCCCCGGCGAGCCCCTGCTGGAGACGGTTGCAGCGCACCTGGAGATGCGCCGGCTGCTGCTCATCCTCGACAACTTCGAGCACGTCGTGGACGCCGCCGCCGATGTGGCCGGCCTGGTCGCCCGCGCGGGCGGCCTGACCGTGCTGGCGACCAGCCGCGAGGCGCTGCGGATCGAGGCCGAGCAGGAGTTCCCGCTGGCCCCGCTCGAGGCGATCGATGCGATCGAGCTGTTCACCGACCGGGCGCGGCTGGTGGATCCCGGATTCCAGGCGGATGCGGCCACGGCGGAGATCTGCGGGCGTCTGGACGGGCTGCCGCTGGCCATCGAGCTGGCGGCGGCGCGAGTCAGGCTGTTACCGCCGCCGACCATGCTGGAGCGGCTGCAGCGACGCCTGCCGGTGCTGCGCTCGACCGCCCGTGACATCCCGGACCGGCAGCGCACGCTGTACGCGGCGATCGACTGGAGCTACGGCCTGCTGTCACCCGACGAGCAGGAGCTGTTCCGCAACCTGGCGGTGTTCGCGGGCGGCTGCTCGCTGGATGCGGCAGAGGCCGTGTGCGCCGCCGAGCCCGACGTGCTGGAGGCGCTGGTGCAGAAGAACCTGGTGCTGCAGCGGCCCGACCTGGAGGGCCATGCCCGGTTCCTGATGCTGGCCACCGTGCGGGAGTTCGCCGACGAACGGCTGGTGGCAAGCGGCGACGCGGATGCCCGCCGCCGTCATGCCGCATGGGTGTGCGCGCTCGCCGCGGACGCCGAGCCGCACCTGCTGGGCCGCGAGCAGGTGCGGTGGATGGGCCGCCTGGACGAGGAGTTCGCCAACATCCGCGCCGCGGTCGACGCGTGCCTGGCGGCCGGCGATGCCGAGACCGCGCTTCGCATCTCGTCCGCGCTGGTCGACTTCTGGGACGCGCGCGGCAGCTACGACGAGGCCCGCGGCTGGCTTGAGCGTGGGCTGGCGGAGTACGCCGGGACGGACGATCGGCTGCGCGCGAAGGCGCTTCTGGCGGCCGGACTGGCCGCCTTCCACAGCGCTGATGTCGAGCACGCGCAGCCGCTCACCGAACAGGGCCTGGAGCTGAGCCGTGTGGCCGGCAGCGACCGCGTTCACTCGCGCTGCCTGAGCCAGCTGGCGGGGCTGGCGATGCTGCGCGGAGATTTCGCGGACACGGTGGCGCTGGCGGAGCAGGCGGCCGAGGTGGCACGGGCGGGGGGAGACGACATCATGCGTGCCTTCGCGTTCAACCTGCTCGCGGTCGGGCGCTATGAGCTGGGCGATCCGGATGCCGGAGCGCGGCTGTTCGGCGAGGCCGCCCGTCTGCTCCGCGCCGCCGGCGACCGCCGTGATCTGGCGATCGTCGAAGGCAACCTGGCCGAGGCGGCGTTGATCGATGGCGACTTCACGGCGGCGCGCAGCCGGTATGGCTCGGCGCTTGCGCTCTCGGAGGAGCTCGGCGACCGCGGGCGTCAGCCGGCATTCCACCAGGGGATGGCGGTCGCTGCACTGCTCGAGGGATCGCTCGACTCGGCGGCCGAACACGCCTCGTCGGCGCTGATCGGAGGCCGCGAAATGGGGGACATCGCAACCGTGATCGGGGCCATGATGTGCGCGGCCGGCGTGCTGGCGGCGCGAGGCGACGCGGCCGGTGCCGCGGTCCTGCGCGGCGTCGTGGAGGGCGCAAACGCCGCGCGTGGGCTGGAGCTGAGCGGCTCGGATGTGCCGGTGGACGAGCGGATCCTGGCCCCCGCCGCCGAATCGGCCGGCGATGCGTGGGACGACGGCCTGGCCAAGGGCCGGGCGCTCGAGCTCGAGCAGGGGATCGAGAGGGCGCTGGCCGGACTCGCGGGAGTCCACGCAGGGCGGTGACGACCGCCCCGCGTGGACTCGGCGGCTCAGGTGACCTGGACGCGCGCCACCTGCGACCACCCGCTCGCGTTGCCGCCGGAGACCAGCTGGGCCTCGAACTTGTACACGCCCGGACCGGATATCGGGGTGTAGTCCTGGCTCAGTGCGGTGGTCGCGGACTGCCAGGGCGTGAAGATCGTGCTGCCAGGCGTCTCCACCTGCACGTTCACCGTCATCCCCGGTGGTATCGCCGTCGCCCAGGTGACGGTGAATGGAGTGTTCTGCGTGCCCGTCGAGGGGACGACCAGTGGCACGTCCAGCGACCCGCCGAAGCTGTCGGATCCGACCGTCGAGGCGAACGGGTACGACCCCGCAACCGTGAACTGGTAGGTGAAGCTCGTGACCATGCCCAGCGGGCCGGAGTCGTACAGGCCGAGCCCGCTCGAATCGGTGGCCGAATGCAGGTTCGGTCCCTCGAAGATCCACTTCATGCGCCCGCCCAGCGAGAGCACCCGATGCGCCGGCTCCGAGGCGTTGTCGTGGATGACCGCGTAGTTGCTGACCCCGGCCGCGATCTTGACGTATCCGACCTTGTTTGCGCCGTACTCCGAGAACCACATGTTGCCATCGGGCCCGATGGTGATCCCGTTCGGCTCGGAGCTCGGCGTCGGCAAGGTGAACTCGGTTACGTGGCCGGCTGGCGTGATCCGACCGATCTGGCTTGTTGCCTGCTCAGTGAACCAGACGTTCCCGTCTGCGCCGGCCGAGATCCCTGTCGGGTTGCTGGAGGGTGTGGGGATCCCGAACTGGGTGATCGCCCCCGCCGGCGTAATCCGCCCGATCGCGTTCAGGCCCGGCTCCGTGAACCACACGTTCCCGTCCGGTCCGGCGGCGATGCGCTGTGGTGCGGCGCCAGCGGGTAGCGAGTATTCGGTCACCACACCGCCGGTGGTCACCCTGGCGATCTTGCCGACCTTGCTCTGCGTCACCCACAGGTTCCCGTCTGCCGCGGCGGTGATCCGGCTCGGCCCGCTGGCCGCGACCGGCAACGGGTACTCGGTAAACGTGCCGCCGGTGGTGAGGCGGCCGATCTTGTTCGCGGCGTACTCGGTGAACCACAGCGCGTCATCCGGGCCGACCGTGATCCCTCGTGGCGCGGACTGCGCGGTCGGGACGGTGAATTCGGTGAATCCTGTTCCAGGCAGATACCGGCCGATCTTGTTCGCGGACTGCTCGGTGAACCAGAGTGCACCGTCGGGCGCGGACGCGACGGCCGTGGGCATGCTTTTCGGCGTCGGTATCACCCGGCCGATGACCGTGCCTGTATGGGTGACGGTGCCGAGCCTCCCGCTCAACTGATCGACAAACCACACGCTGCCGTCCGGCCCGGCGGTCATCTCGGCCGGGCCGCTGTTCGCCGTGACAATCGGAAACTCCTTGGTGGGCTTGGTCGCCGCCGAAGCGGAACCAGCCACCAGCGCCACCGACCCGACCGCGGCCAGCGCGGCGACCCGAATTCTCCTAAGCGCGCTCACTTCAGACCCCCAAGCATCGTGGTTGCTTCACCACACTTTTACGGCCGCAACCGGGCTCCTTCAACCGAACATTCTGTAACGGGTTGATGAGGAATTGGCGTCCGCGGCAGGATCGCCACCGCCTGCCTTGTAGTCAGACCTCAGGATTGGAGGGACGACTGTGAGAGACGAGAGCGCCCGAGTGTTGTCCCGGCGCGAGCTGTGGAGCGTGCTGATCACGCTGTTCACGTTCGTGTCGGTAACCGTGTTCAGCATCGCACTGGCGATCTGGTTCACGGCCGGCGGCGGCCCGTAGCCCGACGCTCATTCCGGCGTGTTCAGATAATCGATGGTGGCGGTGCGCAGGTCGGTGAAGTCCTCGAGCTGGATCCGGCCCCAGCCGGTCTTGGTGCCGGCGGCGCCGCCGAACGGCGGGCGGCCCTCCCAGTAGCCGACCGACTCGTTGACCTGGATGCCTCCCGTACGCAGCTCGTGCACGAACCGGAACGCGCGCCGCAGGCTGGACGTGAACACCGCCGCCTGCAGGCCAAGATGGCTGCGGTTGGCCAGCTCGATGGCCTCGTCGTCGGAGTCGAACGCGGTCAGCGGCACCACCGGCCCGAACGACTCCTCGCGGAACAGGAGAGACTCGGTAGGCACCGCGTCGACCACCGTCAGCGGGTAGTAGAGGTCGGTCGGGAAGCCGCTCGCGCGCGACCCGCCGGTGACCACGCGGGCGCCGGTCGCGGCGGCGTCCGCCATGTGCCGGTCCATCTTCTCGGCCACCGCCTGGTTGTTCAGCGGGCCCATGGTGGTGGCCTCCGCCAGCGAATCGCCCAGCACGACGGACTGCCCGTGGGCCAGCACCCGGTCGAGCAGCTCGTCGTGCACCTCGCGGGCCACCAGCACCCGCTCGGTGGCCACGCACACCTGCCCGGCCAGATAGGCGGCACCCTCGACTGCGGCCGCCGCGGCCGCGTCCACGTCGGCGTCGCCGAGCACGATCAGGGGGCCGTTCCCGGAGGCCTCGATCAGGGTGCGCTTGAGCCCCGCCGCGCGCACGATGGCCTCGCCGGTGGTGTGCGAGCCGACGAAGGCGACCGCATCCACGCCGGGATGGCTGACCAGCGCGTCGCCCACCTCGCGGGCGCCGAACACCAGGTTCACCGAGCCGGCGGGGAAGCCGGCCTGCTCCAGCAGCTCGACCAGCCGCCGTCCGGACAGCGGGGTGTACTCGCTCGGCTTCAGGATCACGGCGTTGCCCGTGGCCAGCGCCGGCGCGATCAGCTCGGACGGGATCATCAGCGGGAAGTTCCACGGCGTGATCACCGCGTACACGCCGTTCGGCTTGCGGAATGTGAACACCATCTTGCCGCGCCGCTCGGAGGGCAGCACCCGCGTGTCCAGCCGCTTCACGTCCTCGGCCGCCATGCGGAAGTTGCCCGCCGTCTCCTCGACCTCCTCGACCGCCTCCGTGCGCCACGGCTTGCCCTGCTCCAGCGCCAGCGCGCGGGAGATCTCCTCGGCGTCCAGCTCGATCAGGTCGGCGGCGGCGTGCAGCAGCTCGGCCCGCTCGTATTCGGTCAGCCGCTCCAGGGCGCGCTGGCCGTCGCGGGCTGCCGCGACCGCGGCATCGACGTCGGTCGCCGAGGCGACGGGCACCTCGGCCAGCAGCTCGCCGGTGACCGGGCTGTGCACCGGGATCGCACCGGTGGCGGCGCCCTCCGTCCACGAGCCGCCGATCAGCATGCTGGCGGCGCTCGTCATGGCGCGTGGCGCTGCGCCAGGTAGCGCACGTTGAAGTCGTCCAGCAGCGAGTCCTTCTCGGCCAGCACGCCGTGCGTGAAGGCGCGCGAGCGGACGCCGCGCTGCACGCGCTCGCACACCACGTAGTCCTGCCCGGCGACGAGCTCGGTGAAGTCGACGATCTCGGACGGGTCGAAGCCGTCGGCGGCGATCACCTCGGGCTGGAACAGGTACTCGGTGACCACGGTGGTGTGGCCGGCGTCGCGCGGCAGGAGCACGGTGGAGATGGCCCCGGTGCCGGTGACGTCGATGAACATGTTCGGGTACACCGTGCAGCCGTACAGCGACTCCTCGTCCTCGGCCGTCATGCCGGGCAGCACGGGCAGGTGCGAGCGGCCGGTGCGGGTGAAGCTGTTCCCGCCGTCGGCCAGCGCAACGCCGCCGTCGGTGCGGCCGTGGTCGTACACCTCGCCCTTGCGGAACGTGGGGACGACGGCGACCAGCTCGGGGTGCACCGTGGGGCAGTGCAGGCACTCGTTGTAGTTCTCGATCAGGATCTTCCAGTTCGCCCGCACCTCGTTCACGGTGCGGCACCCGATCCGCAGCTCGCCGAGGTTGAAACGCGCGAACCGAAGCGGCGAGTCGTGCTGGTCGGCCAGCGTCTGCTCGAGCGGCGCCGGGTCGGCGTCGAGGTGCACGAACAGGAAGCCCTGCCACACCTCGACCGCCACCGGCCACAGGCCGAGCGAATCGCGGTCGACCTCGTCCTTGGCCACGTTGGGCGTGCCGATCAGGCGCCCGTCGAAGGAGTACGACCAGGCGTGGTAGGGACACTTGATGGCGCCCTTCATGCGCCCGGACAGCTCGTCGCACAGCTGCGAGCCGCGATGCCTGCACACGTTGCAGAAGCCGCGCAGGTCGCCCCCCTTGGTGCGCACGACCAGCACGCTCTCGCCGGCCACGTCGATGTTCACGAAGTCGCCCGGCTCGTCGAGCCCCTCCGCGCGACCTGCGTAGAACCAGTTACGGGCGAAGATCCGCTCCCGTTCGAGGTCGAACACCTCCGGAGCGTGGTAGTCGCGCCCGTACAGCGTCTTCCTCTCGGGTGTCGCCATCGGATCGTCCTCCATGCACGTGGTTGAGCGCGCGGCGCTGCCCTCGCGCGCCCTTCAAGTGTACGGGAGGAGCGGTTCGCGGGGCGGCGGCCCAGCCCCGAGACGACTCGATCAGCCGCCGTTGCGGCCGGGCTTCACGTCCTGGTTCGTGATCGCCGCCATCAGCAGCAGACCGCCGTCTGCGACCACGGATGTGCCGGTGACATAGCTCGCGCCGGGCGACGCGAGGAACGAGATCACGGCCGCAATCTCCCGCGCGTCGCCGGGCCGATCCATTGGGATTCCGGGTCGCTCGACGTCGTGCGGATCGACGTCCTCGTTGCCGGTCATGGGCGTCGCGATCTCGCCCGGCGCCACCGAGTTCACGGTGATCCCGTGCTCGGCCAGTTCGAGCGCCATCACCTTGGTCAGCATTCCCAGCCCGCCCTTGGCCGCGCAGTACGCCGCCGATCCGCGCAGCGGGACGTGCTCATGCACCGATGTGACGTTGACGATCCGGCCGCCGCGGCCCTGCGCGATCATGCGGCGGGCGGCCCGCTGGCTGCACAGGAAGGCGCCGTTCAGGTCGACGTCGAGCACGGAGCGCCACGCCTCCCAGTCGGCGTCGACGAACGGTGAGCTGGCTCCGGCGCCGGCGCAGTTGACCAGCACGTCGATGCCGCCCAGCGCCTCGCACAGCTCGTCGAAGCGGTCGGCGGCGTCGGGCAGCGCGGTGAGATCGAGCTGATGCACCTGCGCACGGCGGCCGCGTTGGGTGACCTCCCGGGCGGTGCCCTGCGCGCCTTCCTCGTCCGAGTGCCAGGTCACCCCCACGTCGAACCCGTCATCCGCCAGGGCAACTGCCGCGGCGCGGCCGATGCCAGAGTCCGATCCGGTGACGACGGCCACGGCCATGCGCGGCCCCTACCCGTGCAGCCCGCCGGGCAAACGCCGCCGCCGGTCAGCTACCGGCGGGCGCGAGCCAGCACTGGTACGGCGGACGGGCGGCCACCTCGGGCGGCAGATCCAGGGGCAGCTCGACCCGGCCGGCGCTTCCGGCGGCCAGGTAGGCGGCGTAGATGATCTCCAGCACGGCCCTGCCGTCGGCCCCGGTCTCGGCCGGCTCGGTGTCGTCGAGCACGCAGTCGATGAAGTGGGTCATCTCCTGCGGGAAGCCGTAGTTCCACAGCTCCTCGAACATCGTGAACGACCAGCCAGTGGTCTGCGGCGCCTTCTCGACGGCGTATCCGTAGCCCGGCTCGCTGAAGGTGAGCAGCGACGATCCGCGCAGGATGTCGACATACGTGATGCCCTGCGTGCCAACAAGCTCGCCGCGGTCGTCCATCCCGCCCGGCTTCGCCCAGCTCGTGTCCACCACTCCCAGCCTGTTGCCCTCGTAGCGGACGACGGCCACCGCGTGATCCTCGGCCCGCGTGCGGTCGGCGTGCACGAACGTGCCCAGCTCGGCCGTGACCGAGACGGCCGGCGGCTTGCCGTACACCCAGCGCGCGAACTCGATGCCGTGGCAGCCCATGTCCATCAGCACGCCGCCGCCGGATCGCTCGGGATCCCAGAACCAGTCGGAGTGCGGGCCGAAATGCTGCTCGCCCTGGCGCACCATGTACACCCGGCCCAGCGCGCCCTCGTCGGCCAGCTCCTTGGCGCGCACGTACTTGGGGGCGAAGCACAGCTCCTCGCCGTACATCAGCTTCACGCCCGCCCGGCTGCACGCCGCGATCATCTCGTCCGCCTCGGCCAGCGTGCGGGCCAGCGGCTTCTCGCAGATCACGTGCTTGCCGGCCCCGGCCGCCGCCACAGCGATGTCACGGTGGAGGTCGTTGGGCGCGCCGATGCAGACCACGTCGACGTCGTCCTGCTCGATCAGCGCCCGGTAGTCGGTGTGGTGGCGCGGGATGCCGTGTGTCGCGGCGAACCCCTCGGCCTTGCCCGGCGTGGGCGAGGCCACCCCGCGGATGCTGGCGGCCGGCACGTGTGCCAGGCCGGCCACGTGCATCTCCGCGATGAATCCCGACCCGACCAGTCCAACTCCGACGTCGCGCATCGAGCGATCCTACAGTGGGAGTGCAGGATTGCCGGCCCTGAGCGCGGGAGGGGCGCCCCGCCCCTCCCGCGTGGGGGGCCGTGCTACTGGGTGATGCGGCTCGAGCCGGCGCCCATGTCCACCGAGATCTTCTGGAACACGTTCTCGATGTTGGCCCGGTTGGGGTCGGGGTAGTAGTTGG
>JBQCGJ010000242.1:0-7129 GCA_051955775.1 Gaiellales bacterium
GGTCGCCTGCAGCGCGTCCTCGACGCGGTGCTTCTTCTCCTTCATCTCGGTCTCGGTGGCAGCGCCAACCTTGACCACCGCGACGCCGCCGGCCAGCTTGGCCAGCCGCTCCTGCAGCTTCTCGCGGTCGAAGTCGGAGTCAGTGGTCTCGATCTCGGACTTGATCTGCTTGATCCGGCCCTTGATCTTCTCGGCATCACCGGCGCCGTCGATGATCGTCGTGGAGTCCTTGTCCACGACCACCTTGCGCGCCTTGCCGAGCTGGGACAGACCCGTGTTCTCGAGCTTCAGGCCCATCTCCTCGGTGATCACCTCGCCACCGGCGAGGATGGCGATGTCCTCGAGCATCCGCTTGCGGCGATCGCCGAAGCCCGGGGCCTTGACGGCCACGGCGGTGAAGGTGCCGCGCAGCTTGTTGACGACGACCGTCGCCAGCGACTCGCCCTCGACGTCCTCGGCCACGATCAGCAGCGGACGACCGGCCTGGATCACCTGCTCGAGCACCGGCAGCAGATCCTTGACGGCGCCGATCTTCTGATTGGCGATCAGGATGTAGGGGTCGTCCAGCACCGCCTCCATGCGCTCGGAGTCGGTGATCATGTACGGCGACAGGTAGCCCTTGTCGAACTGCATACCCTCGGTGAACTCGAGCTCGAGGCCGAAGGTCTGGCCCTCCTCGACGTTCACCACACCGTCCTTGCCGACCTTCTCGATGGCATCGGCGATGACGTCGCCGATCTCGCGGTCGCGAGCCGAGATGGTGGCCACCCGGGCGATGTCCTCCTTGCCCGAGATCTCCTTGGACTGCGACTTGATGTCGTCGACCACGGCGGCCACGGCGGACTCGATGCCGCGCTTGAGCGCCATCGGGTTGGCGCCGGCCGACACGTTCTTCAGACCCTCGCGAACGATCGCCTGGGCGAGCACGGTGGCGGTGGTGGTGCCGTCGCCGGCCACGTCGTTGGTGGCCGTGGCCACCTCACGCACAAGCTGCGCGCCCTGGTTCTCGAAGACGTCCTCGACCTCGATCTCCCGCGCGATCGTGACACCGTCGTTGGTGATCGTGGGCGCGCCGAACTTCTTGTCCAGCACCACGTAGCGGCCCTTGGGGCCAAGCGTCACCTTGACGGCGTCCGCGAGGGTGTCAACGCCGCGCTGCAGTGCGCGACGGGCATCCTCGTTGAACTTCAGCTCCTTGTGTGCCAATTCGAATTCCTCCCTACGCCTTAGCGGCGACCTTGCTTGTGACGACCTTGGCGAGAATGTCCGACTCGCGCAGGATCAGGTACTCGTCCCCCGACAGCTTGATCTCCGTGCCGCCGTACTTGGAGAAGATGATCTCGTCACCCTCCTTGACATCGAGCGGCACCAGCTTGCCGTCCTCGTAGCGGCCCGGGCCGACTGCCAGGACCTTGCCGCGCTGCGGCTTCTCCTTGGCGGTGTCGGGCAGCACGATCCCGCTGTACGTGACTTCCTCCTCGTCGAGGACCTCGGCGATGACTCGATCGCCCAGGGGCTTCAGATCCATGCATCCCTCCTGGTAATGGAAGTGCGGTTTACCCGTTTTGGCACTCGTACC
Source organism: Gaiellales bacterium (assembly GCA_051955775.1). GTDB lineage: Bacteria > Actinomycetota > Thermoleophilia > Gaiellales > JAICJC01 > DASUHT01. The sequence goes on from JBQCGJ010000242.1 coordinate 1,580, forward strand.
AGCGGAGTGCCAACGGCATGATAGATGCGCCCGCCGCGGTCGTCAAGCGACATGTTTGGCACTCTCAGGCAGGGAGTGCCAGATGCCGCAGGCGGGTCGCGACGAGCACCGTGAGCACCGCCAGAAGGGCGTACGCGAGCCGGTCGGACGCCGCGGAGGCGATCGCGGCGCCGACCGCTGGTCCGACCGCGAATCCCGCTCCCCAAGCCAGATTCAGCAGCCCGAAGGACACCGCATGCCCCATTCCGGCGCGGTCCGCGCCGACCGCGCACATGGGGAACGCCACCGCGTACTGGGCGGTGATGAACGGCGCCAGCACGACGAACATCGCGGCCAGCGCAGTGGCGCCGACCACACCGCACAGCACCAGCAGGCCGACCGCCGTGCAAGACATGGCGAACAGGGCCACCGGCACCCCGCCGATGCTGTCGAAGGCCCGTCCGGCGACGCGGTTGGCCGCCACCGAGATCACCCCGCCGGCGGTCAGCACGGCCGTGATCGCGCCCGGCGAGTAGCCGTGGTCGCCCAGCCCTAACGGCACCAGCGTGTCCAGCGTGCCGGACACGCACGCCACCAGCACCATGATCACCAGCGCCGCGGCGAAGGGGCCTCGCACCACCGCCATCTCGAAGGCCCGCCGCAGCGGCGGGTGGACGACGTGGATGCGCGGCGGCGAGGCCGCCACGGCGGCCAGCACGGCCAGCACGGCCGCCACCGCTCCCATGACCACGAACGGCACGCGGATGCCGACCGCGCCGCCCAGCGGTCCGGCGGCCAGCGGCCCCAGCAGCGCGCCCAGATTCGCCGACGCCATCGCCGTGCCCAGCCGCCGCCCACGCTCCGCGGGTTCCGCCTCGGCCGCCAGCCATGCCAGGCCGGCCGACCACGCGATGGCGGAGCTGGTGCCCTGTCCGGCGCGGGCCGCAATCAGCACCCAGAAGCTGTTCGCAGCCGCGAAGGCGAGCGTCGACGCCGACATCAGCACGACCCCGGCCACGGTCGCCCGTTTCGGGCCCAGCCGATCCGCCCAGTGGCCGACCGGCACCGACGTGACCAGCACAGCCGCGGAGTACGCGGCGACGACCAGCCCGGCCTGGGTCTTCGACAGGTCGAGCGCCTTCTGGTACGCGGGCAGCAGGGGGACGATCGCGAACAGCAGCAGCAGGTCGAGGAACACAATCGCCGTCACGATGGATGCCCGGGGCCGCATGTGACGCACGCTAGCCGGGTGCGCCGGCCCCCCGGAGGGGGAGCCGCGGGCCCCGGATTCCGGCCGGGCAACGACTCCCGATGAGGGGCTGGGTATGATGGCGCGGATGCTGGCCCTCAACTTCTATTCGCCGGTGGTGGCAGATCAGCTGCGTCACCGCCGGAAGACGGCCACCATCCGCCTCGGCGACAAGTCCACGAAGTACAAGAAGGGCCTCGTGGTGGCTGTGCTGGCGGGTCAGCGGTTCGGAGTCCGCGAGAAGATCTTCGACGCGGTCATCGACAAGGTCGAGGTGAAGCCGCTGCACGAGGTGTCGCCTCGGGAGATTCAGCACGACAACCCGGAGGTCCGGCACATCGACGAGTTCGTGACGTTCCTCGGACAGCTGTACAACCGCGAGGTGTCCGAGGGCGACACTGTGACCGTGATCCACTTCTCGGAGATCCGCTCGTCCCAGTGACCGAGGCTCGCCTCGAGCACCTGGTGCGCTCGCACCAGGCAGCCAACCGGGTGCCGTCGATCAGCGTCGCGATCGCCCGCGACGGCGGCGATCCGTGGGAGCTGGCGGTGGGGATCGCCGACGCCGCCTCGGCGGAGCCGGCCACCCCGCGCCACCGCTACCGCATCGGCTCCATCACCAAGACGTTCACCGCCACCGCGGTGATGCAGCTCGTGGACGACGGGCTGGTCGGCCTGGACGACCCCCTGTCGCAGCACCTGCCGGAGTACCGCGACGCCGCGGTCACCCTGCGCCGGATGCTGGCCCACATCTCGGGGCTGCAGCGGGAGGGGCTGGGGGACTTCTGGGAGACGCTGGCCATGCCGACCACGGAGGAGATCGTGGCAAGCCTCGGCCAGGTCGAACAGGTGCTCTCCCCGGGCGAGCGCTGGCACTACTCGAATCTCGCCTTCTCGCTGCTCGGCGAGGTGGTCGCCCGCCGCCGCCAGATGCCCTATCGGCAGGTCGTCGAGGAGCGCCTGCTGGGGCCGGCCGGGCTGACCGAGACGGCGTTCGACAGCGCGCCTCCGGTCGCGCGCGGCTACTTCGTGCAGCCGTACACCGACGAGGTCACACCCCAGGCCGATCCGCCGCTGCGCGGATTCGACGCCGCCGGCGGGCTGATGGGGACGGCCGCCGACATGTGCCGCTGGGGCCATGCCCTGGCCGGACCCGGGGCCGGCCTCGTCACGCAGGCCTCGCTCGACCGCATGCACCTCGTGCACTCGATGTTCGACCCCGAGCGGTGGACGATCGGCTGGGGGCTGGGGCTGGAGCTGCACAGGCTCGGCGAGCGCCTGCTGGCCGGGCACAGCGGTGGCATGCCCGGCTACTCGACCGGACTTCTGTGGTCGCGCTCCGACCGCCTGGTGTGCGCGGTGATGCTGAGCTCCGGGGCGACGGGCGACCCGATGGGCCTGGCCCACGAGCTGATCGAGGCCGAGCTGGCCGAGCGGCCCGCGAAGCCGGAGGAGTGGCTGCCCGGCGAAACCTGCCCGCCCGAGCTCGAGAGCGTGCTGGGCCACTGGTGGTCGGAGGGGTTCGAGTTCGTGTTCGGGTGGCGCAAGGGCCACCTCGAGGCGCGCTCGGCGAGGGCACCCGCGCACCAGCCGCCGGCCGTGTTCGAGCAGATCACGAGCGAGGAGTTCCGGGTAACGAGCGGCCGCGAGCACGGGGAGCGCCTGAACCTGCAGCGCGACGCGTCAGGCGTGGTCACGCGCATGCGCTGGGCCGGCTATCCGGTGACGCGCGAGCCCGATCCCCCGACCGGCGAAACCGAGTAGCGGCCGGCGCCGCCGGCGCTTGGCGGCGGCGCTGCGGGGTCTGGGCGAAATTGTCACGAAACCCAATTGGAACTCCGCCGACGTCCAAATGGACGCGGGATGTTGGGCTCGGCGAAATTGTCACGAAATCCAATTGGAACTCCGCCGACGTCCAAATGGACACACGCCGCAACCTACGGCGCGTGGAAGAAGGGCGGGCTGGCGAACCCGTCCCGCAGCGCGCGCTCGCCATCGTCGAGCACGGACGGCCCGTGGGTCATCAGCAGGCACGCCGGGTGCAGGTCGGCCAGTGGCAGCAGCGTCGGCAAGAGCCGCTGCTCGTACCACGTCGCCCGCTTCTCGTTCAGCGGCTCGGTGATCCACACCCGCGGCCCCTCGGCGGTGCCCACCACGGCGTCGCCGAACACCAGCGCCTGCAGCCCGGGCACGAACAGCGGCGTCTCGTAGCGAACCGGCCGGCCAATGCGATGCGCGCTGACGCCGGCAGGCAGCGGATCACCCGGGCGCATCTCCCGGAACACCGCTCGGTCGTGCAGCCGCTTGGCCACCGCCGGGTGGCCCCAGACCGATCCGCCGTATCGGGCCTGGGCATCCCCGGCACTGCGCGCGTGGTACGGGATGGTGATCAGCGTCTCGACCGGCCCGCTGACGACCCCATCCAGCTCCTCCCACCCCGCGCCGTCCACGACCAGCGGATCGATCAGCAGCGTCAGCCCATCCGCGCGCAGCGCGAAGCTCGCGACCTCGTCCGCCCAGCCGTCGTTTCGGTGCCACTCGGGGTGCCGGGCCGTCCACCGCCACACGCCGTCGGCAAGCCGCTGCATGCCCGCAGGGCTACTCCTCGGCGGGGTCGTCCCATACCGCCATCGACACGGTCACCGTGCCGGGGCGGTCGGTGGACTCCTCGCGAACGGCCTGGCGGGCGCTGCGAAGCGCGGCGCCGGCCCGCTCGATGAGCTCCTCGAACGTCTCCGCGTGGGCAGGGCAGGCGGCGATGCCGACCGCCGCCCGCGGACGCGAGCCGTCCTGGCTGCCGGCCCGGGCCACCGCCCGCAGCAGCCGCTCCGAGGCCACGGATGCCGAGCGCGAATCCGTCTCGGGCATGATCACGCCGAACTCGGCCGTGCCAACCCGGCACGGCATGTCGATGGCGCGCACGCTGCCGCCGATCGCCGCGCCCATGTCGCGCAGCAGCGGCACCTCGTCCCCGGTGTCGTCGACACTGGCCAGTGCCAGCGCGAGCGGACGGCCGTAGGTGCGCGAGCGCTCGATCTCGCGAGTCAGCGCCTCGACGAAGAAGCGGCTGTTGTAGAGACCCGTGACGTCGTCGCGGCGCTCCAGCAGTGCCGCCTCATCGTGAGCCGCGGCCAGGTCCTCGCGCAGCCCGCGGCCCGCGCGGCGCTCGCGCAGCGCGATGCCGGTGGCGGCCGACGCGACGGCGGCCAGCAGTGCGATCGAGAAAAGGAGCAGGACGGAACTCACAGGGCGCTGCTCTCGTTATTGCCGGATTTGCCGCGACCGTCAAGCACCGCGTGGCGCTCGGGCTTCCTGCGGATCGTGGTGCCGAACAGCTCCGGCGACCGCAACTCCGCCCCGCAGGCCCTGCAGGTGAGCGCCATCAGCGAGGCGATGGGCTCCCCGCACTCCGGGCAGGCGGTGATCACCCTGCCGCCGCAGTCCGGGCACTGCTCGGGCACGGTCGCCGCCGCCCCCATCATGAACCGACGGCCCCAGCCGCAGCCCAGGCAGAAGCCGCAGCAATCCCCGAGCTCACGCGACCGGTCGTACCCCATCCCCCCGATTGTCGCACAGTACGATCGCGGGCGATGGAAGCTGCCGCCGGACTCGCCGGGCCCGTCGCCGCGCTGTCGGGGATCAGCGACCTCGCCCGCGGACATCCCACAGACGAGGCTCAACGCACCTGCCTGGTGGCGGTCGGGCTGGCGCGCGGGTGCGGCGCCGAGGGCCCCGCGCTGCACGACGTGTACTACACCGCACTGGTGTGGTCGGTCGGCTGCACCGCCACGTCCCACGAGTTCGCCGCGGCATTCGGCGGCGACGACGTGGAGCTGCGCCGGCGCGGCGACGCAATCGACACTGCGGACCCGCGGCAGACGCTCGCAATGCTGTACCGGATGGGCGGAACCCGGCTCGTGCTGCGGGCCGCACCGAAGGCGCCGAGGGTTTCGGCGGAGGCCGCGCGGGCCGACTGCGAGGTTGGCGCCGGCATGGCACGGCGGCTCGGCCTGCCGCCCCCGGTGGCGCTGGCGGTCAGCGAGCGGTTCGAGCGCTGGGACGGCCGCGGGAGCCCGGAGGGCAAGCCCGGCCCCGCCATCTCGTTGCCTGCACGGCTGACGGCGGTGGCCGAGACTGCGGTCATGTTCGACCAGCTGGGCGGTCCCCAGGCCGCGGCCACGATGGCTCGCCGGTGGGCCGGCAAGGCGCTCGATCCGGAGCTGGCCGAGGCGTTCGCGGAGGGAGCCGACGAGCTGCTGGAGGGCGCGGCAGCCGACGACCCCTGGACCGCCGCGTGCGAGTGCGAGCCGGGGCCGGCTCGA
>JBQCGJ010000243.1:0-4229 GCA_051955775.1 Gaiellales bacterium
CCCGCCGGCTCCATGGACGCCAACCTGGCGCATCTGGGCGGGCTGGCCATGTGGTCGAGCAGCGACGCGTCGGGCGCGCACTTCACCGCGTACCTGCAGGTCAGGTAGCTCCCTCCGGGAGGGCCGCTCACCTCGCGCTTCGTCGCGAGGGGAGGGTGCGGGCGTGGTGGCCAGGATCGAGCGGCGAGCGGAGCGCAGGCGTGGCCGTAGGTCACGATGAGCACCGCACGCCGCGTGGGACGCAGCCACCGCGCCCGCAGACCAGCCGCAGCAGAAGCGCGGAGAGGCGGCCCTCCTAAATTTGCGCAGCGGAGGCGGGCCGGTACTCGCCGTATACCGCCCGCAGCGCGCCGCAGATCTCGCCCAGCGTCGCATCCGCCCGTACCGCGGCGAGGATGGCGGGCATCGTCGATCCCGGAGCGCGGGCCGCCTTCTCGAGGGCCGCCAGCGCACGCGCCACAGCCGCCCCGTCCCTGCCGCCGCGCAGCTCGGTCAGCGCCCGCACCTGACCCTCGGCCAGCCCCGCGGGTACGTCGAACCGCTCGGGCGCACGGGCGGCCTCGTCCGCGAACGCGTTCACGCCGACCACGATGTCCTCGCCCGAGGCGAGCCGCTGCTCGCGGGCGTACGCCTCGTCGGAGATGGTCTGCTGGTAGAAGCCCGACTCGATCGCGGCCACGGCGCCGCCCAGCTCGTCGATGTGGTCGATCAGGCGCGCCGCCTCCGCCTCCAGCTCGGAGGTCAGCCGCTCGACGTGCCACGAGCCGCCCAGCGGATCCACCACGCCGGTGATCCCGAACTCGTGCTGGAGCATCTGCTGGGTGCGAACGGCCAGCGTCTGGGCATGCTGCGTGGGGATTGCGATGGCCTCGTCGAAGCACGACAGCGCCATCGACTGCACGCCGCCCAGCGCGGCCGCGAGCGCCTGCACCGCCGCCCTCACGATGTTGTTCTCGGGTTGCTGCAGGGTCAGCGTGGAGCCGGCCGTCTGCGTGTGCGTGCGCAACATCATCGAACGCGGGTCACGAGCGCCGAAGCGGTCGCGCATGACCCGCGCCCACAGCCGCCGCAGGGCGCGGTACTTGGCGACCTCCTCGAAGAAATCCATGTGCGTGTTGAAGATCCAGGACAGCCTGGGAGCGAAGCTGTCCACGTCCACGTCGCGCTCGACCACGGCGTCGATGTAGGCGATCGCATTGGCCACCGCGAACCCCATCTCCTGCGCGGCCGTGCAGCCCGCCTCGCGCATGTGGTAGCCCGACAGGGAGATGGCGTTGAAGCGCGGGGCGCTGTCCGCGCACCAGGCGATCAGATCGGCCGCCAGGCGCAGCGACGGCGCGGGCGGATAGATGTAGGTGCCGCGGGAGACGTACTCCTTGAGCACGTCGTTCTGAGCCGTGCCGCGGATCCGTGAGGCGTCGCGGCCCTGCCGCTCACAGGCCACGTGGTACATCGCCACCAGCACCGGCGCCGGAGCGTTGATGGTCATCGAGGTCGACACCTCGTCCAGCGGGATATCCCGGAACATGCGCTCCACGTCGCGCACCGAATCGATCGCGACCCCGACCCGGCCCACCTCGCCCTCGGCCCGGGGGTCGTCGGAGTCGAGCCCCATCTGGGTCGGCAGGTCGAACGCCGTGGACAGCGCCGGCTGGCCCCGCTCGAGCAGGAACCGGAAGCGCATGTTGGTCTCTTCGGCGGTGCCGAAGCCCGCGTACTGGCGGATCGACCACGGCCGACCGGCGTACATGTCGCGGTGGATGCCGCGGGTGTACGGGAACTCGCCCGGATCGCCAAGGTCGGCGGTGTAGTCCAGCGGGGCGTCCTCGGGCCGGGAGAAGTGGCGCTCGTCCTCGCTCACGCCGACCGTCCCTGACCCTCGCGGTCAGCGCCGACCAGCACCACCATCTTGCCGACGTGGCTGTTCTCCTTCATCAGCTGATGCGGCGCCGGACACTCCTCCCACGGAAACACGCGGGACAGCACCGGCCGGATCTTGCCCTCGGCGATCAGCCGGTTCGCCCGCTCGCACTGGTAGGCGTTCGCGAAGTGGCTGCCCATGATCGTCTTCTGGCGCATCCACAGGTAGCGCACGTCGAAGTCCAGCGTGAAGCCGGAGGTGGCGCCGCAGATCACCACCTTCCCGAACGTCTTGCACACGAAAACGCTGGTGTAGAACGTGGCGGCCCCCACGTGTTCGAACACCACATCGCAGTCGGCGCCGCCGGTCAGCTCCCGCACCGCCTTGCCGAACCGCTTGATCTCGTCGAAGTTGCGCTCCCCGGTGTCCGGATCGTGCAGCGCGAACTGGCGCCTGTCGACCACGGCGTGCGCGCCCAGCTCGCGCACCAGGTCGATCTTGTCGTCGCTGGACACGACCGCGATGGCGTTCGCCCCGTACAGCTTGCACAGTTGCACCGCGAACGTGCCCAGGCCGCCGCCGGCGCCCCACACCAGCACGTTGTCGCCGGCCTTGATCTGGGCCCGGTCGACCAGCATCCGGTACGCCGTGAAGTAGGTCAGGCCGTACGACGCCGCCTCCTCCCAGGTCAGCGCGGGCGGTTTTCGCAGGAGCTGCTGGGCCTGCACCTTGCACAGCTCGGCGAACGAGCCCCAGTTCGTCTCGTAGGCCCAGATCCGCTGCCGCGTGCAGGCCATGGGGTCGAGCCCGTTGCACTCCGGGCACTCGCCGCAACTCTGGTTGCAGTGCACGACCACCTCGTCCCCCGGCTGCCAGCGGGTCACCCCCGGCCCGACCTTCTCGACGACCCCGGAGGCGTCAGAGCCGGCGATGTGGAAGTCGTAGCCGGTGTACCGGAAGATCGACACCGGAAGCCCCAGGGACGCCCACACGCCGTTGTAGTTGACGCCGGCGGCCATCACCCGCACCAGCACCTCGCCCGGGCCCGGCTCGGGCACCTCGATACGCTCGAGCTGCATGGCGTCCTTGGGATCGCCCAGCCGGTCCGGGCGGATCACCCACGCCTGCATCGTCTCCCCCGCTCCCATGGCCCATCTTAGCCACGCAGGGCCGTCGCCCGGTTCGTCAACCAGTCACCGGCGGGCAACGGCGTGACGCCGTGCGCGCCGCAGCTCACGAGCGCCGCGCACGGCCAGCTGCCCGCAGGCGGCCTGGATGTCCGCCCCGTGGGACCGCCGGTAGCTCGCCTCCACCCCGCCCCGCCCGAGTTCGCCCGCGAACGCGGCCACGCGCTCCAGCGGCGACGCCCGATACGCGGCATCGGTCGGGTTGTAGGCGATCAGGTTGACGTGGTAGCCGCCGCCGGACAGCAGCTCGGCGAGCTGGTGCGCGTGACGGTCGGAGTCATTCACGCCGTCCAGCAGCAGATACTCGACGAATACACGCCGGCCGGTCTGCGCACGGTACACACGGCAGGCGGCCAGCAGCCGCTCCAGCGGGAACCTGCGCGTGACCGGCATCAGCTCCCGGCGCAGCTCGTCGTTCGGCGCATGCAGCGACAGCGCCAGCTTGACCTGCAGCGGCTCCTCGGCCAGGCGCTCGATGCCCGGCACCCAGCCGGCGGTCGAGATGGCGATCCGCCGTGCGCCCAGCCCAAAGCCGTCCGGGTCGTTCAGCAGGCGGCAGGACTCCAGCACGGCGTCGTAGTTCAGGAACGGCTCGCCCATGCCCATCATGACCACGTTGGACACCCTGTGGCCGTCGTCGCGAAGCTCGCGGGCCAGCACCAGCACCTGCTCCACGATCTCGCCCGCCGACAGGTTGCGGCCGAGCCCCATGGCGCCCGTGGCGCAGAAGCTGCAGGCCAGCGGGCATCCGCTCTGAGATGACACGCACACCGTCCGCCGATCGCCGTGGGCCATCGCCACCGCCTCCACCGGAAACCCGTCCGCGGTCGTGAACCGCAGCTTGAGCGTGCCGTCCGCGGAAGCCTGGCGCTCCCGTTCGGCCAGATCACGCAACGGCAGCTCCTGATCAAGCGTGCGGCGCAGCGAGGCCGGCAGGTCGGTCATCTCGTCGTAGCTCTGCGCCAGCCCTCGGGTTACCTGTGCGTACACCTGACGGCCACGGTACGCCGGCAGCCCGTGCAGGTTCAAAAACGCGCGCAACTGGGAAAAATCCACCGTGGTAGTGTGACTGGAAAACCCGCTGGGAGGTACCACTGTGCAGACAAAGCTGCGCACTGACAAGGTAGCGGACACCGTCACGCCATTTGTCTCGAGGATCGCCGAGGACGAAGAGCTGCGGG
>JBQCGJ010000244.1:0-42836 GCA_051955775.1 Gaiellales bacterium
GCGGCGATCGCCTTCTCGCTTTCCATGCACAACGCGGTGGCCGCGGCGGTGTGCAGCGTGGGCGGGCAGGCGGCCGGCGACTGGGGCCGCTCGCTGGCGGCCGGCGAGCGGCTGGGCGGGTTCTCGCTGACCGAGCCGCACGCGGGGTCGGACGCCACGGCGATCACGACGCGCGCGGTCGAGCGACCCGATGGGTGGCGGGTGAGCGGGCGCAAGGCGTGGGTGTCGCTGGCAGGGGAGGCGGACGTGTTCCTCGTCGTGTGCCGGACCGGCGATGGGCGGGGTCATGCCGACGTCGCCATCGCCGCGGTCGAGCGCACCGCGTCCGGCGTGTCGTTCCCGCGGCTGTACGACAAGGCCGCGGCCGCCTTCCTGCCCATCGGCGAGATGCTGCTCGAGGACGCGCCGGCCCGCATGCTGGTACCGCCCGGCGCCGGAATGCGAGCTGCGCTGGCGGCCATCGACGTGGCCCGCTGCGACATCGCGGCGATCGCAGCCGGCCTGCACGCCGAAGCGCTGGACGTGGCGCTGCGGTACGCCCGCGACCGCATGGCGTTCGGCGGGCGAGTGCTGGACTTCCAGGGCATCCGGTGGATGCTCGCGGACGCGGCCACCGAGCTCGAGGCCAGCCGGCTGCTGTACGGTCGCGCGGCGGCCGCACTGGGCGGGCCGGAGGGCCCGGTGGCGGTGGCGCACGCAAAGCGGTTCTGCCCCGACGCGGCGCTGCGCGCGGCGATCGCGTGCAGCGAGGTGCTGGGGGCGTACGGCTGGCTGCATGACCACCCGCTCGCGCGGTTCGTGGCCGAGGCCAAGATGCTGCAGGTGGTGGACGGGACGACGGAGGTGCAGCGGGTTGTGATCAGCCGGGCGCTGGAGAAGCGGGCCGAGGACCTCTGATCAAGCTCTCCCCATGACAGGCGAGCGAAAGTCAAGCCTGGCACGGACGCCGGGAGCCCCGATATCGGAAATATCGGGGCGAACGAGGACACAGCCAGGCGCCGACTTGCAGCCGCCTGTCAGCCCGCAAAGTCCTCGGGGTTGACGTTCTCCAGAAACTGCTTGAACTCGTCGATCACCTCGGTGGCGTCCTCGGGCTCCTGGCCGAACTCGATCGCCGAGTCGTCCATCACCTCGTCGGCCACGAAGATCGGCGCCTCGGTGCGCACGGCCAGCGCCAGCGCGTCTGACGGCCGGGAGTCGATCTCGATCTCCGAGCCGTTCACCTGCAGCGTGATGGACGCGTGGAACGTGTTCTCACGCAGCTCGGTCACGACCACCTTGGCCACCGTTGCGTTCAGCTCGGTCAGCATCGACGTCACCAGGTCATGGGTCATCGGCCGCGCGGTGGGCGTCCCCTGCAGCTTCATGAGGATGGCTGCGGCCTCGGGGTGACCGATCCAGATTGGCAGGAACCGGTTGCCGTCGAGCGTCCGCAGAAGGACGATGGGCTGCTTTCCGACCATGTCGAACGAGACCCCGTAGATCGTCATCTTCTGCAACGCCACACCTCCTCGGACCGATTGTACCAAGGGGTGTAGCGGTGGCCTCAGGCCGCTGCTGCGGCCGCCGAGAGCACCGCCCGGACGTCCTCGGCAGACGTCCGGTGGCCCAGCACGCAGACCCTTGCCACCGTCTCCCCGCCCAGCACGGTGGTCGAGATGACGCCCCGCCCGGAGGCCGCCACAGCCTGCACCAGGCGATCCGCCGGGAGCCCCTCGGAGGAGCGAAAGGTGACCACGCCGAGCCACGGCCCTGTGATCCGCTCGAGCCGCGGCGATCGCTCGATCTCCTCCGCCGCGAGCTCGGCCAGGTCGAGCCCCCGGTCCAGCGCGGCGGCCAGCCTGCGGAAGCCGAACGTGCGGATGGTCAGCCACACCTTGAGCGCGCGGAAGGGGCGGGTCAGCTCAGGGCCGCGGTCACTGAAATTGGTGCCGCCCAGCGAGTACGCGTCGTGCAGGTAGTCGGGGCGCACCGCGAACGTGCGCTCCAGCAGGCCGGGCCGGCGCACGAACACGATGCCGGCAGTGATCGGCACGAACAGCGACTTGTGGGCGTCGAGCACCAGCGAGTCGGCCAGCTCCAGACTTGGCATCAACCGCCGCCCGCGCTCGGTGAGGGCCAGGAACCCGCCGTAGGCCCCGTCGACGTGCAGCCACATGCCGTGTCGACGGCAAACCCTGGCCAGCTCCTGGACGTCGTCCACGGCTCCGGTGCTGGTGGCGCCGGCGGCTGCGATCACGCACCACGGCACGCGGCCGGCTGCGCGATCGGCGGACGCCGCCTGGTCCAGCAGGTCAGGACGCAGCCTGTAGCCGTCGTCAAGCTCGATCTGCGTGGCGGCGGGAACGCCCAGCAGACTGAGCGCCCGGCCCACGGACGAGTGCGCCTGGCCCGACGTATAGGCGACCCGATCCGGCTCGCCGGGCAGATGGGAGTCGCGGGCAGCGGCCAGACCGACGAGGTTGGCCATCGAGCCGCCGGACTGCAGAACTCCCTCGGCGTCCGGGTCGAGCCCAAGCTGGTCGCGGATCCAGCCCAGGGTCGCGAGCTCGAGCACGGCCGCACCTGGGCCCCCCTGCCATGATCCGGCGAAGACGTTGGCACCCGACGCGGCGAAGTCGGCCACCGCACCGGGGAAGGTCGGGTGGTTGGGAATGTAGGCCAGCATCCCGGGGTGGTCGGCGCGGATCCCGCACCCGATGACGGCGCCGACCGCCTGCCGCAGCAGCGCCACGGGATCCTCGCCCTCGGCGGGCGCGGGGCCGCCCAGCACCGACCACAGCACGTCGGGATCGGGGGGCGCATAGGCGGGGCGGCGGCCGATGCCGGTCATGTGCTCGACCATCAGGTCAACCGCCGCGTAGCCGAGCGCTCGCATCTGTTCCGCCGAGAGGTCGAGCGCGGAGGCCTCGTCGCCGGGAGGGGAAGACACATGGGCGATCCTGGATTCGAACCAGGGACCTCCGCCTTATCAGAGCGGCGCTCTAACCGACTGAGCTAATCGCCCGGCCGCGTGAGAATAGCAGTCTGGAAGACGGGATTCGCGGGTGTGCGCGACCAGAATGGAGATGGTTGAAACCGCGTCCTAAGGCGCCGTATGCGTGTCCGGTGGCAAGGATCGAGCAGCGGGCGGCGCGAAGGCGTGGCTAAGACCCACGTCGAGCGTCGCCCGCTGCGTGGGACACAGCCACCGGGCGCGCAGGCAAGCCTTAGTCGGCCCAGCTGACGCGTTCCGCACGTAACTGATCAATGATCCGGCCCAGCTCGGCGGTGGAGGAAAAGTGCAGCTCCACCCGGCCTCCCCGCGGGCCCGATCGCACGCTCGCCCGCAGTCCCAGAGATTGCCAGGCGGCGTCCACGGCCAGGTTGGCGAGCTCCTGGTCGAGCGCCTGCGTCGCTGTCGCACGCCGGGGAGTGGTCTTACCGGTCGCCTTGGCCGCCGCCTCCGTCTGCCGCACCGAGAGCCCGCGGGCCAGCACCCGCCGCGCAAGCTGGAGGCGGCCGTCCTGATCGGACACCTGCAGGATCGCGCGTCCGTGCCCCTCGCTGAGGTCGCCTCTGGCGACCATCTCCAGCACCTCGTCGGGCAGCTCCAGCAGTCGCAGCGTATTGGCCACTGCGGCCCGGCTCTTGCCCAGCCGGCGCGCGATCTCGGTCTGTGTGAGGTCGAGCTCATCGGCCAGCACGGCAAACGCCCGCGCCTGCTCCAGCGGGTTCAGATCCTCGCGGGCGACGTTCTCGGCCAGCGCCAGGATCAGGCTCTCGCGCTCGTCCGTCTGCCGGACGACGGCCGGGATCGTGCGCAGCCCGGCCTGGCGCGCCGCTCTCCACCGCCGCTCGCCGGCCACGATCTCGTACCCAGGCTCGACCTCGCGGACGAGGATGGGCTGCACCACGCCCTCTGCAGTGATCGATTCGGCCAGCCGGCCGATGGCCTCTTCGTCGAAGTCCCGCCGCGGCTGCTTGGGGTTCGGGCGGATCTGCGACAGCTCGAGATCGATCAGCGACACCTGGCCGCTGGGGAACTCCGCCACCAGGGCCGCCAGGCCCCGGCCGAGTCCGCGCCGCGGCGGCGGCGGGGTGTCAGCCACGCTCCACCACTTCCAGCGCGACCCGGTAGTACGCGTCCGCACCGGCCGACCGGGAGTCGTAGCGGTTGATCGGCACACCGTGGCTGGGCGCCTCGGCCAGCCGCACCGAGCGCGGCACGACCGTGTCGAACACCAGATCGCCGAAGTGGGATCGGACCTCGTCCACGACGTCGCTGGAGAGCTTCGTTCGTCCGTCGAACATGGTCAGCAGCACTCCCGTCAGTCCCAGTCGCGGATTGAGCCGCGTCCGCACCAGCTCCACGCTCTGCAGCAGCTGTGCGAGTCCTTCCAGCGCATAGTACTCACACTGTACCGGCACAATCAGGCGATTTGCAGCCGAAAGCGCGTTCACGGTGAGCAGTCCGAGCGAGGGTGGGCAGTCGACGAAGACGTACGGATAGCGCTGCTCGGTGCCGACCAGCAGGTCGCGCAGCAGCGTGCCATGGTCCGCGCGCCGCGGAAGCTCGACCTGAGCGGCGGCCAGATCGGGATGCGACGGCGCCAGGAACAGGTTCGGCACGCTGGTCTCGATCACCACTTCGTCCAGTGGCCGGCCATGCAGCAGGTCGTAGGTGCTCGCCTCGAGTTCGTCGGGGCGCAGGCCGAGGCCGGTGGTGGCGTTGGCCTGGGGATCGAGGTCGATGAGCAGGACCGGAGTCCCGGCCTCGGCCAGGCAGGCGGCCATGTTGATCGCCGTCGTCGTCTTGCCAACCCCACCCTTCTGGTTCGCAAGCGCATACACCCGCGTGCTCACGCGCCCGATGGTAGCGATCACGGCGGACGCCGCCGGGCCTGTCCGGCCCGGCGCGGGAACCGCTCGGGGGTCGGCCCGAGCTTGCGCAGCAGGGCCAGCGATCGCGCCCCTTCAGTGGGGACGACCTCGGCCAATTCGCCCGCGACAAGCGCTGCCGTCGCGGACAGCGACCCGGGTTCGAGGTTGGCCGTCCACAGGATGACGTGGCCCGAGGGGCGGACGAGCGGGAGGCACAACTCGGCGGCCGCCGGCGGAGGGGCAAGCGCTCGCGCGAGGGCGAGATCGAATGCGTCCCGGCCCGAACCTCGGGCCAGGGTCTCGGACCGCTCGTGCACCACCTCGCAGTCCAGCTCGAGCGCGCGCGCCGTCTCGCGGAGAAACCGAGCCCTGGCGTCCCGCGACTCGACCAGGATCAGGCGAATGCCGGTGGCGATCGCCAGCGGAATGCCCGGCGATCCACCGCCGGACCCGACGTCCACCATGCACCCCGGAGCCAACCGCTCGACCAACGGCAGCGCGGTCAGCGGATCATCGACGTGGACTCGACGCAGCTCGGTGGGATCGCGGACCGAGGTGACGCCCACGGGCGCACCGGCCAGCAGCCGGCAGTACTCCGCCAGCAGGTGTTTCACGTTTTACACCTGGCTGGCGTCGGGCAGCACGACGACGTGCCGGTTGGGCTCGACGCCGTCGCTCTCCGTGCGGACGCCGGCGAACTCCTTCAGCCGCAGATGGATGATCTTGCGCTCGACCGAGGTCATCGGCTCCAGCTCGACGGACGCGCCGGTGCGCCGGGCCTCGGCTGCCGCCTTGACCGCCACGTCGTGCAGCATCCGCGCGCGACGTTCCCGGTACCCCTGGGCGTCAACCACGACCTCCACGTCCTCGCCCCGGCGATGCATGACCGCGTTGGCCAGGTACTGCAGAGCGTCGATGGTCTGACCGTGTCGGCCGATCAGAATTCCGAGATCATCTCCGGTCACGGTGGCCACGAGCTCGCCGTCGTTTTGCCTGACGGCCACGCGCCCGCGGACGCCGGTGGCGTCGAGCACCCGCTCCATCAGCTCGCGCAGCCGGCGGGCCGCGGGGCTCTCATCGGACGGAGGAGCCGGCGCCGGCCCGGCGGCGTCCTGCAGGGCCGGCGGATCGCTGAGCACCGCCACCACTCGTGCCGGTTCGTACCCGACGCCGAGCAGGCCGCGCGCGCCCTCTGCGACGACCTGGAACTCCACCGCGCTGCGATCCAGGCCCGGGAACCGCCGCTCCAGTTCATGCAGCGCCGACCACCGCGCCTCCCCGACGGTGTCGCCGGTGGCCTCGATCCGCACCGGCTCCCCGGTCATCGCCGCCGCCCTCCGGTGCGGGTCCGTTGACCCTTCCCGCGGCCGCCGCCGCCGCCCCGCTTCGGTGTCGGCTTGGCGCCGTTTCCGCCCTTCCCCGGGCCCTTGCCTCCTCCGCCCTTTTTCTCCTGCAGATGCGGGAAGTGGTGACCCATTCGCTGTTTGATCACGCCCTGCTGCCCGATCGTCCACAGGTTGGTGGTGATCCAGTAGATGCCGACGCCGGCAGGCACGCGGATGATGAAGAACACGAAGAACACCGACATGGCCGCGAACATGTACTTCTGCTGCTTGTCGGTGACGAACGAGAACAGCAGGGTCGAACCCAGCATGGAGGCCAGGTAGATGATCACCATGATGTACTCGGTGGGCCCGCCGATGGTGCCGAGGTTGTGGAAGATGTTATCGATGCCCAGGAACGACGGGCTGCCCGGTGGCGGCGGGTTCTGGTGCGCGAAGTTGGTCAGCACCCGGTACAGCCCGATGAACACCGGGATCTGGAACACCATCGGCAGGCAGGAGGCAAACGGGTTGACGTTGTGCTCCTTGTAGAGCGCCATCAACTCCTGCTGCATCTGCTGCTTGTCCTCGCGGGCGGTCTTGCCCTTGTACTTGTTTTGCAGCGCCTTGACCTTGGGCTGGATGGCCTGCATGGCCGCCATCGAGCGAAGCTGCTTGATCGTCAGCGGAAGGATCGCGACGCGCACCGTGATGGTCAGCAGGATGATCGCCAGACCCCAGTTGCCGACCCAGCTGTGGTAGGTCGTGAGCAGCGACTCGAGGACGCTTTTGATCTGGTCCCAGACGATGATGTCGTGGAAGATCATGGTCGCCGCACGGGGTCGTATCCACCCTTCGACCAGGGGTTGCAGCGCAGCAGGCGCCACGTCGCCATGGCCAGGCCGCGCAGCGGGCCATGGGCGTGGATGGCGTCCTCGGCATAGTGCGAGCAGGTGGGCTCGTACTTGCACACCCTGGGCGTCACCGAGGTCATGCTCGCGAACGGGATCATCGCGGTGCGCACCAGGCGCAGCATCCAGATCACCAGCCTGGTCATTCCTCCGCCGCCTCCCGCAGCAGGCCGGCCACCTGATCGCACAACCAATCGAACCCCTGGGCCTCAGCCGCCGCCGCCAGGCCCGGACGGGCGATCACGACGTAGTCGGTCGAGTCCGCCAGCAGATCCGGGTGGCGGTCGACCGCCTCCCGCAGGCGGCGCTTGACGGCGTTGCGGTCGACGGCGCCGCCCACCTTGCGCGGCACCGCGAACCCGACCCGGGCGGTGCCGGGTCGCTCTCTGCGGCGGTACCGCAGGGTGACGTAGCGGCCGCCCACGGATCTCCCGAGCTGGGCCACCGCCTCGAACTCGGCAGCGCGCGACAGCCTCCCGCGGCGTGGCGGCGGTGACACGGCCCTTGCTGAATCGGCCGGCACTCGCGCCTCGCTACGCGGAGAGCCGCTTTCGGCCCTTGGCGCGGCGACGCTTCAACACCGCCCGACCGGCGCGGGTACTCATGCGCTTGCGGAACCCGTGCGTCTTCGAGCGCTTGCGCGTGTTGGGCTGATACGTGCGCTTCATCGGCCGGCGGTCAGTATAGAGCAGCCGTCGATGGTCACCCACCGCACCGATTTCGCTGTGGATTGCGGCGACCGGGCTGACGGTAGACCGGGACCTGAAAGACGCCGGAAACCGCGACATTCGGAGCCCAACCAGCGAGCCGGAAACGCTTTCCACAGGCGTGGACAAGTGTGTGGACAGCGGAGAAAAATGCCTGCAAATCAGCGTGAAATCGGAAGGTCCCTTGGCAACCTCACCAGGGGCGGCGCGATGTTCCCAGGCGCGTTACACTCGTCCCCCCATGACCTCCCCCGACGCCCCAACCGAGACCTGGGAGCGGATCGCTGCCAAGCTCCGCGAGGCCCTGAACGCCGGCACCTACGGCAAGTGGTTCGGGATGGCCGAGGCGCTCGAGGAATCGGGCGACCGGCTGGTCGTGGGCGTTCCCAACGAGTTCACCAAGACCTGGATCGAAGGACACTTCGGGAGCCTCCTGGACGCCGCCGCAGCCGAGCAGGAGATGATCGTCGAGCTGCGTGTGGCGGTGTCCGAGGCGGCCGCCGCCGCGCGCGCCGAACAGTCCGCCGCCGACCCCGCCCATCCGGGTCTCCGCGAGCCCGCGCGCACCGATCCCCGGCTCAACCCGCGGTACACATTCGACGTGTTTGTGATCGGTCCGAGCAACCGCTTCGCGCACGCCGCGGCGCTGGCTGTGGCGGAGTCGCCGGCCCAGGCCTACAACCCTCTGTTCATCCATGGTTCGACCGGCCTGGGGAAAACCCACCTCCTGCAGGCGATTGGTCAGTACGTTGTGCAGCAGCACGCAGCACTGAATGTGCGGTACGTGACCACCGAGACGCTGATGAACGAGTTTGTGGATGCTTTGCGGGAAAAAAAGGTCGTGGCATTCAAACACCGCTATAGGACAGCGGACATTCTGCTCGTCGACGACATCCAATTCCTCGAAGGCAAAGAGAACCTCCAGGAGGAGTTTTTCCACACCTTCAACAGCCTGTACGAGGCTGGAAAACAGATTGTGATCGCGTGCGACCGGGCGCCCAAGAAGCTTGCGACGCTCGAGGAGCGCCTGCGCACCAGGTTCGAATGGGGTCTGACCACCGACGTGCAGCCGCCCGACGTGGAGACCCGGATTGCAATCCTCCGCAAGAAGGTCATCACCGAGGACCTCGACGTCTCCGATCCCGAGGTGCTGACGTTCATCGCCGACCGAGTGACCACCAACATCCGCGAGCTCGAGGGCGCGCTGACCCGGGTGATCGCCTATGCGTCGCTGACGGGCCGGCCGATCTCGGCCGAGGTCGCCCGTGAGGTGCTCAAGGACATGTTCCCCGACGGCGCCGCCCGGCCGATCACCATCGAGCAGATCCAGGCCGCGGTGTGCGAGGCATTCCGGGTCAGCATGGCCGATCTCAAGGGCGACAAGCGAAGCCAGGACATCGTCTACCCGCGACAGGTGGCCATGTACCTCGCGCGGGAGCTGACAGACCTCTCGCTGCCCAAGATCGGCGCCAAGTTCGGCGGCCGCGACCATTCCACCGTGATCCACGCCAAGGACAAGATCTCCAAGCTCCTCAACGAGGACCGGGAGGCCTTCAACCTGGTGCAGGACCTCACCCTCCGCATCAAGCAGTCCCGGTGAGCCCGGCAGACGCCTGTGGATCGACCGGCAGGATTGACACCGGTCTGGGGACAACCACGCCCCGCCACCGCACCGGCCGGGCGCGTCGTGGACAATGGCGCCGCCCATCCCCGGACACGTACCCGGCCCGCACCGGCTCGGTGAGCCGCCTCTGCGGGGTTATCCCCACCATGCACACCCCCTACCTCTATAACTTCTCTTTTAACGAGATAGTCGAGGTTTCAGGAGTCGCCCACACATGAAGATCGTCTGCCCTCAGGATGCCCTGCTCGCACAGCTTCAGATCGCCGCCCGCGGCGTGTCGCAGCGCTCGACCGTGCAGATCCTGTCGGGCATTCTGGTCACCGCGGCGGGCGACGGATCGCCGGTGGAGCTCGCAGCGACCGACATGGAGCTCTCGCTGCGGGTGCCGCTCGAGGCGCAGGTGCCCGAACCGGGCTCGGTGGTCGTTCCGGGCCGGCTGCTGGTTGACATCGTGCGCGCGCTTCCCCCGGGCGAGGTGACGCTCGAACAGGCCGCGGGCGCCGGCACCGTGCGGCTGGCCTGCGGCGCCAGCGAGTACACCCTGCACACCCAGGCGGCCGAGGACTTCCCACACCTGCCGCAGCCGTCCGGGTCACCGTTCGCGGTCGACCGTGAGCCGTTCGTGCAAACCATCGCGCACGTGTCGCGGGCGGCGTCGCGAGACGAGTCGCGGCCGGTGCTGACAGGTGTCCTGCTGGAGTTCGGCGAGGGTGCGGTGACCATGGCCGCCACCGACAGCTACCGGCTCTCGGTGAAGCGGTCCGAACTGCCCGGCACCGCCTCGGAGGCGCAGGCGATCGTGCCCGCACGGGCCCTCCAGGAGCTGGCGCGGATCGGCGCCGGCGACTCCATCCAGATCTCCATCGGCGACAACCAGATCCTGTTCGGGATCGACGGCGCGTGGCTGTCCGCGCGCCGCATCGACGGCCAGTTCCCGAACTGGCGCCAGTTGCTGCCGCAGACGTTCGAGCACGAGATCCCGGTGGCCCGCGGAGAGCTGCTGGACGTCGTGCGCCGGATCGCGCTGATGGCGCAGCGCAATCTGCCGCTGCGGCTGTCGTTCGACCAGGGCGCGTTGACGGTCAGCGCCCAGACACAGGACGTGGGAGAGGCCCACGAGACGCTGCCGGTGGGGTTTCAGGGCGAGCGGCTGGAGATCGGGTTCAACGCCGACTTCCTGCGCGACGGGATCGAGAGCGTCGACGGCGACACGCTGAAGCTGCGGCTGATCAGCCCGCTGCGGCCCGGGCTGCTGCAGGGCGAGGACGACAGCTTCTCGTACCTGATCATGCCGATCAGGCTGTCGTCCTGACCTGCAGTTGCGGGTGGCGGCGGTCAGGGGCGCCAACTTCCGCTGCTACGAGCGGATCAACGTCGCGCTTCCGGGCGGCCTGGTGGGTGTGGTCGGGCCAAACGGGGCCGGCAAGACCAGCCTGCTGGAGCTGATCCACTTCGCCTGCCTGGGCTACTCGCCGCGCACCTCCTCCGACCAGGAGCTCGTGCGCTTCGGGTGTGACGTGCTGCGGGCCGAGGCGGATGTCGAGCTGGCAGGCGGCTCGGCGCGGCCCGCTGTCGGATATCGGCCCGGCGATCCGAAGCGGGCCACCGTCGATGGGTCGCCGGTGCGGTCCATCGACCGGCTGCTGGCCCGGTTCCCGGTGCTCGTGTTCACCCCCGACCGGCTGCGTCTGGTGCAGGGGCCGCCCGCGCTTCGGCGCTCCTACTTCGACCGGGTGCTGGCCCGTATGTGGCCGGCACAGGCGGCTCTGGCCAGCGAGTACGGGCGTGTCCTGGTGCAGCGAAACCATCTGCTGAGGCGGATCCGGGCGGGGCAGTCACCGGCGTCCGGGCTCGACCCGTGGGACGAGATGGCCGCCCGCACGGGGGCTGCCCTGGGCGCCGCGCGGAGCCGACTGTGCCACGCTCTGGCGCCGGTGCTGGCCAGGCGGCTGACCTCGCTGGGCGGGGCGCCCGGACCGCAGCCGCTGCTGCACGTGGCACACACTGCGGGCGGTGAGCGGGAGCTTCGCGAGGCACTGGTCGCGCGCCGCCGGCGTGACATCGACCGCGCTGCCACCGGAGCCGGCCCGCATCTGGACGACTACCGGATGGAGGACGACGGCCGCGATCTGCGGCGGTACGGATCGCAGGGCGAACAGCGGCGCATGCTCCTGGGGCTGATCCTGGCCGAGGCCGACCTGATCGAACGGGAGCGTGACGAGCAGCCGCTGCTGCTGCTGGACGACGTCACGGGGGAGTTCGACGCCGGCCGTCGCGAGTTGCTGCTGGAGGCCGTGTCCCGGTTTCAGCAGGCCATTCTGACCACCACCGACGCGGTCGATCTGGGCGCCGCGGCGGCGGTGGTGACCGTGCGGGAGGGTACGGTGACTCCGCCGTGAGCGACCTCGAGCCGATCGGTCAGCTGCTCCCCGCGCGGATGCTCGCCCGCCGCCGCTCGGACCCGGTGGCGGATGCTGCCCGGGCCGTATGGGCGGAGGTGGTCGGGGAGCGGGTGTCCCGCCACAGCGCACCCATTCGCACCTCCGGCGATGCCCTGGTCGTGCACTGCTCCAGTTCGACGTGGGCATCGGAGCTGACGTTGCTGGCGGGCCATGTCGGGGAGCGTCTGACGAGTCGTCTTGGAGAGCAGATGCCGGCCCGGCTGCGGTTCGAGGTGGGCGAGCTTCCGACCCTCGCCTCTCAACCGCAGGCGCCCGCGCCGGCGGTGGATCCGACCCGCGCCGAGCACGCGCGGTCGCTCGCCTCGGGGGTCGCCGACCAGCGCCTCAGGGACGCCCTGGCCAACGCCATCGCGCGCGCAAACAGCGGAAGTTCGTGACACTTTTCTGACGCCGCGGCGGGGGGATCCGGCAGCCCGCTCTGGTAGACTTCCAATTGCTCGTTTATCGCTATTTCACGCGGGTTTTCATTGACTGAATCCGGCTACGACGCCAAAGACATCACGGTTCTGGAAGGGCTTGAGGCGGTACGCCGCCGGCCCGGGATGTACATCGGCTCGACCGGTCAGCGGGGTCTCAACCAGTTGTTCTACGAGGTCGTGGACAACAGCGTTGACGAGGCCCTGGCCGGCCACTGCGACCACATCCAGGCGGTCATCGCACCCGACAACCGGGTGACGGTGTCCGACAACGGCCGGGGCATCCCGGTCGGCATGATGCCCGAGGTCGGTCTGCCCGCCGCCGAGGTGGTGCTGACCAAGCTGCACGCCGGCGGCAAGTTCGGCGGCAAGGGCTACAAGGTGTCAGGCGGGCTGCACGGCGTGGGCATCTCGGTCGTGAACGCGCTCTCGGAGCGGCTCGACCTGGAGATCCGCACCGACGGATACGTGTGGCGCCAGAGCTTCGAGCGCGGCGATCCGCTCGGCCCCCTCGAGCAGGGCGAGAAAACCACCGAGACCGGCACCACGATCTCGTTCATGGCCGATCCCGAGATCTTCGACGAGATCGACTACCAGTTCGACACGCTTGCCCAGCGCATCCGCGAGATGGCCTTCCTGACCAGCGGGCTGCGCATTAGCCTGGTCGAGGAGCGGGCCGGTGGCGAACAGGTCGACTTCCTGTACGAGGGTGGCATCCGCGACTTCGTGTCCTACATCAACAAGGGCAAGGAGACGATCCACAAGTCGGTCATCTACTACGCCAACCAGACCGACGGCGGCGAGGTCGAGGTGGCGATGCAGTGGAACGGCACCTTCGTGGAGTCGACGTACTCCTTCGCGAACCACATCAACACCCCCGAGGGCGGGACGCACCTGTCGGGCTTCAAGGCGTCGCTGACGCGGACGCTGAACGAGTACGCGCGTTCGAAGGGCCTGCTGAAGGAGAAGGACGAGCCGCTGCAGGGCGACGACTGCCGCGAGGGATTGGCCGCTGTGGTGTCCGTCAAGCTGCGCGAGCCGCAGTTCGAAGGTCAGACCAAAACCAAGCTGGGCAATCCGTCCGTGCGCGGGCTCGTGGAGACCGCGTCGAATGCGAAGCTGGCGGAGTTCCTGGAGGAGAACCCAGCCGAGGCCAAGGCGATCGTGAACAAGCTGATCGCAGCCAGCCGGGCCCGCCAGGCCGCCCGGTCGGCTCGCGACGCGATCCGCCGCAAGTCCGCCATGGGCGGCGGCGGCCTGCCCGGCAAGCTGGCCGACTGCACCCTGCGCCAGCCCGAGACCACTGAGCTGTACCTGGTGGAGGGCGACAGCGCCGGCGGCTCCGCCGTGGAGGCCCGCGACCGCACCTTCCAGGCCATCCTGCCGCTGCGCGGCAAGATCATCAACGTCGAGAAGGCCCGCATCAACAAGGTTCTCTCCAACAACGAGATCCAGGCCATGATCACGGCCATCGGCACCGGCATCGGCGAGGAGTTCGATATCAACGGCGCCCGCTACCACAAGGTCGTCGTGACCTGTGACGCGGACGTGGATGGTGCGCACATCCGCACGCTGATCCTGACCTTCCTGTTCCGGCACATGAAGGAGCTGATCGAGGCCGGGTATGTGTACATCGCGCAGCCGCCGCTGTACAAGCTGCGTGTCGGCTCGGACGACCGGTACTTCGAGAAGCAGCATCAGCTCGACGAGTGGCTGATCCGCGAGCGGCTGGACAAGATGGACATCAGCGACCGGTCTGGCCAATCCGTCAAGCTGACCGAGGCCAAGCTGCAGCGGTTCCAGCGGACGCTCAAGGAATACGAGGGATGGGCCTCCAAGCTGAAGGAGCAGTTCGGCTCGCCGGCGGTCACCTACGTCAAGGACCATCGCCTGATCGAGCACGAGATCGACAGCCTGGACGCGCTCGAGGCGTACTTCGCCAACGAGGTGCCGGAGGACGAGCCGCATCGGGTGGAGCTGATCGCACGCCGCGAGGAGTCGCTGTTGATGAAGATCAGCGAGAAGGCCACCGGCGCCTCCCGGCTGACCGATATCCCGCTCGCGCTGTTCAGGAGCCCCGGCTATCAGCATCTGCGCTCGACGCACGCGCGACTGGCCGAGGCCGTCGGTGCGCCGCCGTTCGAGCTGCGCATGCAGAAGCGAGACGAGACGGTGCACGTGTGGGAGCAGTTCCGGCCGACGCTGCTCTCGCTGGCCCAGGAGGGCCTCAACCTGCAGCGGTTCAAGGGGTTGGGCGAGATGAACCCGGAGCAGCTGTGGGAGACGACCATGAACCCCGAAAACCGCGTGCTGCAGAAGGTGTCGGTGGAGGACGCCGCCACCGCTGACCAGGTGTTCTCGATGCTGATGGGCGATCAGGTGGAGCCGCGCCGCGACTTCATCGAGCGAAACGCCCACGACGTGAAGTTCCTGGATATCTGATGACGACCGCCGCCGCGACGACGCCGGAGGGCTGAGCCGATGTCCATGGACATGCTGGACGGCGGCCGCATCGAGGAACGCGAGCTGGCCGAGGAGATGCGGGCCAGCTACCTCGATTACGCCATGAGCGTGATCGTGGGCCGTGCGCTGCCCGACGTGCGCGACGGCCTGAAACCGGTGCACCGGCGCGTGCTGTACGCCATGAGCGAGCGCGGCCTGCAGCCCGGCCGGCCGTACAACAAGTGCGCCGCGGTGGTGGGCGACGTGCTCGGCAAGTATCACCCGCACGGCGACTCCGCGGCCTACGACACGCTGGTGCGGATGGCCCAGCCGTTCTCGCTGCGCTATCCGCTGGTGGATGGGCAGGGCAACTTCGGAAACCAGGACGGCTGGCCTGCAGCCGCCATGCGCTACACGGAGTGCAGGCTGCAGAAGCTGGCGGTCGAGCTTTTGCGTGACATCGACTCCGAGACGGTGGACTTCGCGCCCAACTACGACGGACGCCACCGCGAGCCGCTGGTGCTGCCGTCGCGCTTCCCCAACCTGCTTGTCAACGGCTCGGCCGGGATCGCGGTCGGCATGGCCACCAACATCCCGCCGCACAACCTGGGCGAGACGATCGATGCCTGCGTCGAGCTGATCGACAACCCGGACGCCACGCTGGACGATCTGATGCGCCACATCAAGGGCCCTGACTTTCCGACCGCGGGGTCGATCATGGGCGTGTCGGGTATCCGCGAGGCCTACGAGACCGGCCGCGGCAGGGTGGTCATGCGGGCGAAGGTGCACACCGAGGATCTGAAGGGCGGGCGAACGGCGCTGGTCGTCACCGAGCTCCCGTACCAGGTCAAGCGCGGCGGCGAGGACGGGGTCGAGAAGAAGATCGCCGATCTCGCGCTGGACAAGGTGATCCCCGAGATCAGCCGCGTCGACAACCACTCGGACAACCGCTCCGGAACCCGCATCCTGATCGAGCTGAAGCGCGACGCCATCCCCAAGGTGGTGCTCAACAAGCTGTTCAAGCACACCCCGTTGCAGACCACGTTCGGGGTCAACATGGTGGCACTGGTCGACTACGTGCCGCGGACCCTGTCGCTCAGGCAGGCCCTCACGCACTACCTCGATCACCAGCGCGAGGTGGTCACGCGGCGCACCAAGTTCGAGCTCGACAGAGCCGAGCGGCGCGCCCATGTGCTCGAGGGCTACCTGATCGCCCTGGACAACCTGGACGAGGTGATCGCGCTGATCCGCGGCGCCGACGACACGGAGGAGGCCCGCACCCAGCTGCAGGAGCGGTTCGGGCTTTCCGAGATCCAGGCTCAGGCCATCCTGGACATGCGCC
Source organism: Gaiellales bacterium (assembly GCA_051955775.1). Lineage (GTDB taxonomy): Bacteria > Actinomycetota > Thermoleophilia > Gaiellales > JAICJC01 > DASUHT01. The sequence goes on from JBQCGJ010000244.1 coordinate 16,090, forward strand.
TGCGGGCGCTCACCGGCCTCGAGCGCAAGCGCATCAAGGACGAGCACGACGACCTCATGGAGCGGATCGCCGAGCTGCGCGCGATCCTTGCCGACGAGTCCAAGCTGATGAGCCTGATCCGCGAGGAGCTGCTGGAGATCAAGGCTGAGCACGCCGATCCCCGGCGGACCGAGATCCTGCCGGCGGAGGGCGAGATCGACCTCGAGCAGCTGATTGCCGAGGAGGACATGGTGATCTCCATCACCAACTCCGGCTACATCAAGCGGATCCCGCTCACCACCTACCGGGTGCAGGGCCGCGGCGGAATTGGCGTGATGGGGATGGACACCAAGGAGGGCGACTACATCGAGCATCTGTTCGTCGCCTCCACCCACGACTACCTGCTGTTCTTCACCAGCGTGGGCAAGGTCTACCGGGTCAAGGTGCACGAGCTCCCGACCGGGAATCGCCAGTCGAAGGGACGCGCGCTGGTGAATGTGCTGCCGCTGCGCCAGGACGAACGGGTGATGGCCGTGATCGACACCCGTGACTACACCGAGGGCAAGTACCTGGCGTTCGCAACCCGCAAGGGCGTGATCAAGAAGACCGAATTCAAGGCATATGACACGGTGCTCAAGGCCGACGGCATCATCGCGCTGCGCGTGCGCGAGGGTGACGAGCTGGTCGGCGTGCGCCTCACGGACGGCGATGACGACATCCTGATGGTGTCCCGGAACGGCTCCGCGGTGCGGTTCTCAGAGCGTGATGTGCGGGCGATGGGCCGGGACACCAGCGGCGTCTCGGGCATGAAGCTGCGGGCCGGCGACGAGGTGATCGCCCTGGCCAGGCCACACAATGACCAGGACCTGCTGGTGGTGACCGAGAACGGCTTCGGCAAGCGCACCCGGGTCGAGGAGTACCCGACCAAGGGCCGTGGCACGATGGGCGTGCTGACCATCCGCTACACCGAGGCCCGCGGCCGGCTGGCCGGCGCCATGATCGTCCGCGAGGGCTACGAGGTGATGCTGATCTCGCAGGATGGCACCGTCATCCGCACCTCGGTCGACGGCATCTCGCGGATGGGCCGCTCGACCCAGGGCGTGCGGCTGATGAACCTGCGCAACGGCGACAAGGTGTCGGCCATCGCGCGGGTCACCGAGCCTCCGCCCGCCGCCGCGGACGAGACTGAACCGTCCACTTCCGGACAGGAGACGGACGGCGCTGGTCCTCAAGACTCAGACGGTTCTGCCGATACTGAATCCGAATAGGCGTTCGTTAGCGGACGCCCGAACGGCGGAAGGACTCCAGGCCGTGCCCCCGAATACGGTCGTGGGCGTTGGGCGGGCGCAGCGGCCCGGAAGGGAGGACGGCCGTGAGGCAAGCTGACCTGCTGGAACCCATCGAGCTGGACAAGCGGCTGCAGCGCCTGGAGCTGCACCTGGGACAGGTGTGTGCCGTGGCGGGCGTGACCAAGATGCAGCTCGACTACTGGACGACGAAGGCCGCGATCCGCACCAGCGGCCGCAAGCAGCGCGTCTACGACATGCAGGCGCTGGAACTGGTCATGCTGATCAAGCAGGCCAAGGACAAGGGGCTCAACCTGCAGGCCGCGATCGCCGCGGCGCGCGAGTTCCAGGCCCGCGCAGGGGCTGCCACCGCCGCGCCGGTGGTGGACGACCTAGACCGCCCGCAGCTCCTCGGCGGCCACGTCCGGGTCGACCACGTTCAGCCACAGGCCGGTACCTAGCTCGAGCGAGGCCGGCACGGTCAGTCGCGGCAGCAGCTCCACGTGCCAGTGAAACTCCCCGCCGTCCGCGGCGTCGTGCAGCACTGCGTTCCACGCCAGGTCCTCGCCGAGCGCCGTCCGCAGCCGGATCACCGCGTCGCGCAGCGTGTGCGCCAGTGCCGCATGACTCGCGACCGACCCGGCGTGGTCGGTGGGAGCGATCCACATCTCGTAGGGCAGGCGGCTCCAGCCCGGGCAGAACGCCAGCAGCCCGTCGGATTCGACCACCGTGCGCCGCGCCTCGCCGTCCAGTACGCCGCACAGCCGGCAGTCTCCCGAGGTGGCGCGCTGCTCGGCCTCGAGAGTGGGCGGGAGCTCGGCGAACGGGACGAGCTGCGAGTGGGAGTGCTCCAGCGACGCGCCGGCCCCTGGCCCCTCGTTGATGCACGCCAGCACCCACGAGGCGCCTGCCCGCCGGTGCTCGGCGCGGCGCGCCGCCCAGGCGTCGAGCGTGCGCTCCAGCACCGCGGGTTCGACCTCGGCCACCGATGTCACGTGCACTCCGCCATGCACGGCCACCTCCTGGCCGGGGATGGCCGGGTACTTGTTGGGGACGACCCGCACCGACCATCCCGGGGAGTCGGCCGGCGCGCCGGGCGGGCGGTCGAGTGCCAGTGTCTCGGGCGGCGTGAGCTGCTCGTGGCCCTCACAGAACGGGCACGTGGCAGCCGCGTCGACCCGCGTCACACGGCCCAGCGCACCGGGCCGCGCGCGGCGGCCGGGGGCGATCACGACCGGCACCCCCGTCAACGGGTTGTGGCGAAGGTCTATCCGGCGTCCTTGGACATCAGCGACTGCAGGAGGTCGATCGGCACCGGCAGGATGGTTGTCGTGTTGTTGGTGGCCGACACCTCCAGCAGCGTCTGCAGGTAGCGCAGCTGCAGCGCAATCGGGTGCCGCGAGATCACCTCGGCCGCATCCGACAACCGGGTCGAGGCCTGGAACTCGCCCTCCGCCGAGATCACCTTGGCGCGGCGCTCTCGCTCGGCCTCCGCCTGGCGGGCCATCGCCCGCTGCATGCTGGTGGGGATCTCCACGTCGCGCACCTCGACCACGCTGACCTTGATGCCCCAGGGCGCCGTCTGCTCGTCGATGATCTGCTGCAGGATCTGGTTGATCTGGTCGCGCTCGGACAGCAGCTCGTCCAGGGAATGCTGGCCGAGCACGCTGCGCAGCGTCGTCTGCGCGATCTGCAGGGTTGCCAGCCCGAAGTCCGCGACCTCCACGATGGCGGCGGTGGGGTCGACCACACGAAAGTAGGCCACCGCGTTCACGCGCACCGGCACGTTGTCCTTGGTGATCACCTCCTGCGGCGGCACGACCAGCGTCACCGTTCGCAGATCGACCCGCACCATCTTGTCCACGATCGGGATCAGCAGGAACAGCCCCGGCCCCTTGGGCTTCCCCAGCAGCCGTCCCAGCCGGAACACCACGCCGCGCTCGTAAACCCGCAGCACCCGCACCGAGGCAGCCACGACGCCGATGATGAAGGCGATCAGGATGGCGGCCACGATCAGCTCGGCCACCGAGGACACAAGGACGATCATGTATTGGCTCCTTCGGGAGGGGTGCCGTCAGCACGGACGACATGAAGAAGTAGTCCTTCGACGGCCTGCACCACAACCCGTCCTCCAGCGGGGATGGGCCGATCGTCAGCGTGCGCCCGCCACAGCTCGCCGCGCAGGAACACCTGGCCCTCCGGCGCCAGCGGTGTGCGGGCGACGGCCTCGGCGCCGAGCAGCCCACGGCTGCCGGCGGCGGCGTGTCCCGCCACCGGCTGGTGGCGGGCGGCCACGACCTTGGTGGCCACGAACGCCAGGCCGGTGCCCAGCCCGGCGCCGATCAGGATCACCACCAGCGGCGATACCTCGGCGCCCCCTCCCGGTGTGCGGAACAGCATCAGGCCGCCCACGCACAGTGCGATCACGCCCGAGATCCCGATCAGACCGTGGCTGGTCACCCACCCCTCCAGCAACAGCAGGATCACTCCGAAAACGATCAGCGCAGCGCCCGCCCAGTTGATGGGCACGATCGTGAATCCGAACAGGGCCAGGACGAGCGCGATCAGACCGAGCGTGCCCGGCAGGATCACGCCGGGGTGGAACACCTCGTAGGCCAGGCCGGCGATCCCGGCCAGGAACAGCAGGTACAGCAGGTTGGGATCGATCAGGATGTCCAGCAGCTGCAGCGTCCACGGCATGTCCAGGGTCTCGATGCGTGCGTTGGCGGTGTGCAGCACGATCGGCTTGTGGATGTAGGTCGTGGTCGTGCCATCGATACGGTCGAGCAGCACCGGCAGGCTGCGCGCGTCGTACTCGATCAGGTTGCCCCGCAGGGCCTCCTGGTCGGTGTACTCGGTGGCCTTGCTGACGATCAGCTGGGCCAGCACCGGGTTGCGCCCGTGGTCGACGGCCAGCCCGCGGATCTGGGCTTCGGCGTCGTTCATCACCTTGCGGCGCAGGTCGGAGCCGCTGATGTTCCCTCCCGACGCGTCGATCGGAGTGGCGGCGCCGATGTGCGTGGTGGGCGCCCTGGCCGCCACGTCCGACGCCATGGTGATGAACGACCCGGCCGACGCCGCACGGGCGCCGGCGGGCGCCACGTACACGATCACCGGTACCGGCGAGTTCAGCTCGTCCTGGATGATGTTGTTCATCGAGGTGGAGTCCCCGCCCGGGGTGTTGAGCAGGATCACCAGGGCCGCCGCGTGCTCGCTCTTGGCGTGGTTGATGGAGTCCTGGACGAAGCTGGCCGAGACCGGATTGATCTCGGAGTCGAGGCGGATCGCGACCACCAGCGGCTGGGACGAGGAACCGGCCGCGGCCGCGGGTCCTGCGCCGGCTGCCAGCGCCACGCAGGCCACGATCACCGCGGTCACCCACCTGGTCATGGTCAAATTGTACGACCTGTCGGGTCCACCGCTACCTCGGCCACCTCGGCCGAGGTATACGCCACCCCGTCGACCACCAGGCGGCCCTCTCCGTCGGTGCCCTGGCTGATCCCGTGCGGGCCGTCTGCGAGCCGGATCCGGCGGCCCCGTAACTCGTCTCGCTCCAGCCCCGCGAACCCGCTGCACTCGAAGGCATCAAACCGTTGCTCGAGCGTCCACAGGAGGTCCGACAGGAGCTGCGCGCGGTTCACCGCCGACCCCGTCTCGAGGAGCAGTGACGTGGCGGGCACGCGGGCGTCCGTGGGCAGGTCGGCTGGGGTCAGGTTGGCGTTCACCCCGATTCCGACCACCATCGTACCGTTCCGCACCTCGGCCAGGATGCCCGCCAGCTTGCGTCCGTCCACCACCACGTCGTTCGGCCACCGCACCGCGGCCGCCGGGGCCACCGCGTCACACACCGCCTCGGCCGCCACCAGCGAGAACGGCGCGAGCCGATCGGGCGGCGTCGTGGGATGTAGCATCACCGAGAACAGGACGCCCAGCCCGTGGGGGCACGCCCATGCCCGGCCGCGGCGTCCCCGTCCGGCCGTCTGCTCCTCGCACGCGGCCACACCGAACGCCGGTAGGCCGTGCGCCAGCTCCTGTGTCGACTCGCACACGTCGTGCCACTCGTATGGGCGTCCAAAGCGCCCGCGCAGCAGCGGTTCCACCTGCTCGCGGCGCAACGTGTTCTCCATGCGATCACTAGAATACGCGCCCATGCTTTCGCAACCCAATCGCGGCTCGGCGCGTCTGACGGTTCGAGATCGGGGTCGCGATCAGCTTGCGTACCCCACCCTGTCGGACCTGGTGCTTGCGGTGCGCGCCAGGGACGGCGACCGACGCGCGCTGGAGACGCTGATCGAGCGGCACGCGGCGGGGGTGCGGAGGCTGGCCGGGTACCTGCTCTCGGACCCCAACGACGCGGAGGACGCGGCCCAGGAGGCGCTGGCAAAGCTGTGCACGAGGATCGGTCAGTTCAGAGGCGAGTCGCAGTTCGCGACCTGGCTGTACAGCCTGGTCGCCAACACCTGCCGCGACCTCGGAGAACGGCAGCGCCGGCGGCGGCACCAGCCGCTGGAGACGGCGCGGGAAGCGATCTGTCCAGACGAGCCGGCAGCGCTCGCATTGCAGCGCGATCAGCGCCGGGCGCTGCGCGAGAGCCTGGCCGGCCTGTCACTCGAGCAGCGGCACGTGATGGTCATGAAGGACGTGCTGTCGCTGTCGTACGAAGAGATCGCCGGCGCGCTGCGGATGCCGGTGGGAACGGTCAAGTGCCACGCCCACAGGGGACGGGCACGGATGCGGCGGGCGATCGGATCGCTGCGCCAGGCGGCGGGAGCGTGATCGAGGGGCTGCGGCTGCCGCTCGACCGCCAGCGCATCCAGAGCATCATTCCCCACCGCGATCCGTTTCTGCTGGTGGACGAGGTGACCGAGCTGGAGCCGGGCGTGCGGGCCCGCGGCAGCTACCGGGTCGACCCCGGGGCGTGGTATCTGGCAGGCCACTTCCCCGGCAACCCGATCATGCCGGGCGTGCTGCAGGTCGAGGCGCTGGCGCAGCTGGGCGCCATCTGCGGGCTGTCGCATCCCGACCACGCAGGCCGGCTGGCGCTGTTCGCCGGCATCGACGACGTGCGGTTCAAGCAGATCGTGCGCCCGCTCGATGTGCTCGATCTGGAGGCGGAGATCGTGCGCCTGCGCGGGCCGGTGGGGCGCGCCGAGGTGCAGGCGAGCGTGGCCGGCAAGCCGGCCTGCCGGGGCACCATCACCTTCGCGCTGACCGAGGCGCCGGAGTGATGGCCGCCTGCCGCGGCGGGGTGTCCGTGCTCGGGGTGGGCTCCCATGCGCCCAGCCGGGTGATGTCCAATGCGGAGCTGGCCACCATGATGGACACCTCCGACGAGTGGATCGCATCGCGCACGGGGATCCGCGAGCGGCGTGTGGCGGCCGATTCGGAGTCGCCGGTCGATCTTGGCTGGGAGGCCGCCCGGCGCGCGCTCGACGACGCCGGCCTCGAGCCGTCGGACGTCGACCTGATCGTGGCCGCCACGTCCAGCCCCGACTTCTACTTCCCGGCTACCGCTGCGCTGATCGGTCACCGGCTGGGCACGAATGCCGCCGGGTTCGACCTGTCGGCCGCGTGCAGCGGCTTCGTGTTTGCGCTCGCACAGGCCTACAGCCAGGTCGCCGCGGGCATCTCGGAGGTGTCGCTGGTCGTGGGGACGGAGGTCTTCTCGCGACTCCTGGATTGGTCAGACCGATCAACATGCGTGCTGTTCGGCGACGGCGCCGGCGCTGTCGTTCTCGGCCGCGACACCCGGTCGCGGGGACTGCTGGGGATCGAGCTGGGCTCGAACGGCGAGGGCGGCGATCTGCTGTGCGTGGCCGCCGCCGGGCATCGGCCGAACGGTCAGTCACCCTACGTGCGGATGGACGGCCCGCAGGTGTACAAGTTCGCGACCACGGTCAGCGTGGAGTCCGCGCTGCGCGTGCTGGACACGGCCGGACTGGAGGTGGCCGACGTGGACCGGTTCGTCCCGCACCAGGCCAACCAGCGGATCATCGAGCACGCCGCACGCCGGCTGGGGATCCCGTTCTCCAAGGTGGAGTCGAACGTGGACCGCTACGGGAACACCTCGGCGGCCTCGATCCCCATCTGCCTGGACGAGGCGTATCGTGCCGGTCGCATCACGACCGGAGACATCGTGCTCATGACCGGATTCGGTGGCGGGCTCTCGTGGGGTTCGTGCGTGATGGAATGGACAACGTCTCTGAAGGAGCGAGCATGAGCAAGATCGCGTTCTGCTTCCCCGGGCAGGGGAGCCAGCGCGTGGGCATGGGTCGTGAGCTGGCTGCGGCGTACCCGGAGGCCGCCGCGGTGTACGAGGAGGCGTCCGACGAGCTCGGATTCGACGTGGCCAAGCTGTGCTTCGAGGGGCCGCTGGATCAGCTGTCACAGACCGAGCTGACCCAGCCGGCGCTGGTGGCGACATCGCTGGCAGCGCTGCGCGCCGTGCAGGTCAGGCTGGGCGTGCAGCCCGACGTGGTGGTCGGGCACAGCGTGGGTGAGTACGCCGCCATCGCGGCCGCCGACAGCGTCGGCATCGGAGCCGTCTCGCGGCTTGTCCGCGAACGCGGCCTGGCCATGGCGGCGTCCCGCGCCAACGGCGCCATGGCGGCGGTGCTGGGCCTGGATGACGACGAGGTGGAGCGGCTGTGCGCCGAGCGCGGTGACGTCTGGCCCGCCAACTACAACTGCCCCGGCCAGCTCGTCATCTCGGGCCGGGAGGACGCCGTGTCAAGCGTCGGCGACCGCGCTCGCGAGCTTGGTGCGAAGGTGGTCAGGCTGCGGGTCTCGGGGGCATTCCACAGCCCGCTCGTCGAGGATGCTGCACATCGCCTGGAGCCCGCGCTGCGCGCGGTCAGCTTCGGTGACCTGAAGACGCGCTTCGTGTCCACCGTGTCGTCCAAGCTGGAGACGGTCGACCGGGTGCCGGGGCTGCTGGTCGAGCAGCTCACCGCGCCCGTGCGCTTCACCCAGGCCGTACTGGGGATGGTGGCCGACGGCGTGCGCACCTTCGTCGAGGTCGGCGCCGGCAGCGTGCTGTCCGGGCTGGTCAAGCGGATCGACCGCAACGTGACCGCGGTGTCGGTGAGCACGCCCGACGACCTGCGAGCCGCTGAGGGCACGATTGCCTGAGCGCGAGCTGGACGGGCGGGTGGCGCTGGTCACCGGCGGGTCGCGCGGCATCGGCGCGGCGATATGCGCCGAGCTGGCCGCGGCCGGAGCGACCGTGGCCGTCAACTACGCCCGCCGGTCCGACGCCGCGGAGGCGGTGGTGGAGGAGATACGCGGGGGCGGGGGCACCGCACATGCGATCGAGGGCGACATCTCCACGGCCGCGGGGGCGACCGGGCTGGTCGAGCACGTCGAGGCCGAGATCGGGCCGATCGCGATCCTCGTGTGCAACGCGGGGATCACGCGCGACGACCTGATCATGAGGCTGGACGAGACCGCGTGGCGGGAGGTGATCGACACCAACCTGGGCGGCGCATTCTTCACTTGCCGGGCGGTGGCGAGGCCGATGCTGAAACGACGGGCCGGCGTGATCGTCACCATGTCATCCGTCGTGGGCGTGCACGGGAATGCTGGTCAGACCAACTACGCAGCGTCCAAGGCGGGCCTGATAGGCCTCACCAAATCACTGGCCAAGGAGCTCGGCGGGCGGGGGATCCGGGTCAACGCGATCGCCCCCGGCTACATCGCCACGGACATCACGGCGGGCCTTCCGGAGCAGGCCACCGAGGCCATCCTGGCGTCCACGCCGCTGGGCCGGCTGGGCACGCCGGCGGATGTGGCGGCGGCTGTCAGGTTTCTGGTGTCGGATGCGGCAGGATTCATCACGGGTGATGTGTTGGCAGTGGACGGAGGTCTGGGGGCATGAGCTCGAACGGGCGGCGGAGAGTGGTGGTCACGGGCGTGGGCATGGTCAGCCCCTGCGGGCTGACGTTCGACGAGTCGTGGCAGGGGATCCGGGACGGCGTGCCCGGGGTGGCCCGTGTGGAGGGCGTCGACATGCCCGAGGGTACGGTGGATATCGCGGCGCAGGTCAAGGGCTTCGACCCCGAGCAGTGGATGGAGAAGCGCTCCGCGCGGCGCACCGACCGTTTCTCGCAGTTCGCGGTGGCCGCGGCGAAGATGGCGATCGAGGACGCCGGCCTCGAGATCGGGGATGACGCACATCGCATCGGATGCTCCATCGGCACCGGGATCGGCGGACTGGGCACGCAGGAGGTGGCCCACGCCAAGCTGTTCGAGGCCGGCCCGAGCCGTCTCAACCCGTTCTGGGTGACCGCGCTGATCGCGAACATGGGCGCGGCGGAGGTGTCGATGTCGCTGGGCACGCGCGGGCCGCTGACGACCGAATGCACGGCCTGCGCGGCCTCCGGCATGTCGCTCGGCAACGCGCTTCTGTACATCCGCGCGGGGATGGCCGACGCGATGCTCGCCGGCGGGGTGGAGGCGCCGATCTGGCGGCTCGCCCTGGGCGGATTCGGCACCATGCGCGCGCTGTCGAGGCGGCTCGACGATCCGGCCGGCGCCAGCCGTCCGTTCGACTCCGGGCGCGACGGGTTCGTGCTCGCCGAGGGCGGCGCGGTGCTCGTGCTGGAAGAGCTGGAGCGGGCGCGGGCGCGCGGCGCCCGCATCCTCGGGGAGGTGGCCGGCTACGGCATGTCCTCAGACGCCCATCACGTGACCGAGCCCGACCCGGTCGGCACCAACCCGGCTCGCGCCATGACGATGGCGATGGAGGACGCCGGCGTCACGCCGGACCAGATCGGGTATATCAACGCGCACGGCACGTCAACGCCCGCAGGCGACACGGCCGAGACCAGGGCGCTGAAGCTCGCGCTGGGCGAGGACGAGGCGCGGCGGATCCCGATCTCGTCGACCAAGGGCGTGACCGGCCACATGCTGGGGGCGGCCGGGGCGGTCGAGGCCGCCGTGACCCTGGCGGCGATGCGCGACGGCTTCGTGCCGCCGACCGCCAACCTGACCGATCCCGACCCGACGTGTGACCTGGACTACATCCCGAACACCGGTCGCGCCGCCGACGTCGAGGTCGCCATCTCCAACTCCTTCGGGTTCGGCGGCCATAACGCCGTGCTCGTGCTGCGGCGGGAGCCGGTGGACTGACGTCGCCGCCCGGCGGCCGTCCACGCAACCTTTTCCGAGCCTGTATCGTCCGGACTTCAGCCTCACGTGGCCGATCACATCAGCGTCGATATCACCCGTGTGACCGATGGCGATGCCGATCCCGGCCCCGCCACGCGCACCCGCAACACCTGCCCTCGCTGTGCGTCGCATTACCGCGAGGATGAGATGGTGGCCAACCTGCGGGTGTGCACGCACTGCGGCTACCACTTCCCGGTGGCCGCCCGCGAGCGCATCGTGCAGCTTGTCGACGAGGGGTCGTGGACCGAGGTGGCGCGCGGCCTGCAGTCCGCCGACCCGCTGGAGTTCACCGACACCAGGCCGTACACCGAGCGCACGGCCGACGCCCAGGAGGCCACGGGGCTGCTGGACGCGGTGCTGGTCGGTGTGGCCTCGATCGGCGGCCAGCGCACCGCGCTCGCCGTCATGGACTTCACGTTTCTCGGCGGGTCGATGGGGTCGGTGGTGGGCGAGAAGTTCGTGCGGGTCGCCCATGTCGCTCTGGAGCAGCGGATCCCGCTGGTGTCGGTGGCGTCGTCCGGCGGCGCCCGCATGCAGGAGGGCGTGCTGGCGCTGATGCAGATGGCGAAGACGGTGTCGGCAGTGGACGAGCTGCGTGAGGCCGGCCGCCCATTCGTGTCGGTGCTCGCACACCCCACGACCGGCGGCGTGGCTGCCAGCTTCGCCGCGCTGGGCGACGTCATCATGGCCGAGCCGGGCGCTCTGCTGTCGTTCTCCGGCCCGCGGGTGGTCCGTCAGACCACCCGGGAGACGGTGCCCGACGACTTCGGCCTGGCCGAGTCCAACCTCGAGCACGGCCACATCGACATGATCGTTGCCCGCGCCGAGCTGCGCGACCAGCTGGCGAGAGCGGTCGCCCTGCTGTCGGGCGGCACGCCGTACCGGCGGCCGACCGTGCTCGAGATCGATGCGGTGGGCGCGTTCGCCCGAGTGCTCGGCGACATGCGGCGGCGGGTGGGCGGCGTCTTCCGGCCGCCCTCCGACAACGGCGAGGGTCCGTGACCGCCGGCGGCCGCAGATTCGGGTTCCTGCGCCGGGGTGGGGCGGATGCCGACTCCTGGCATGCCGTCCAGCTTGCCCGGCACCAGGATCGCCCATACACCCTGGACTACCTCGGGCGTATCTGCGACGACTTCATGGAGCTGCACGGCGACCGGGCAGAGGGCGACGACCCGGCGATCGTCGCCGGCATCGGCTCGTTCCGCGGCCAGTCCGTGGCCTTCGTCGGTCATCAGAAGGGCCGTGACCTCAAGGAGCGCACCTTCCGCAACTTCGGCATGCCGCGCCCGGAGGGGTACCGCAAGGCGATGCGGGTGTTCCAGCTCGCCGCCCGTCTGGACTTCCCGGTTGTCACCCTCATCGATACGCCCGGCGCCTACCCGGGCGTTGGCGCCGAGCAGCGCGGCCAGTCCGGCGCGATCGCTCGCTCGCAGATGCTGCTGATGGGCCTGCGGGTGCCGGTGGTGGCCTGTGTGATCGGTGAGGGCTCGTCCGGCGGCGCGCTCGCGATCGGGGTGGCCGACCGCGTACTGATGCAGCAGAACGCGGTGTACACGGTGATCTCGCCTGAGGGCTGCGCGTCGATCCTGTGGAAGGACGCCGGCGAGGCCAGGCGGGCGGCGGGCGCGCTCAAGCCCACGGCCGAGGCGTGCCTGGCGCTGGGTGTGGTCGACGACATCGTGCCCGAGCCGTCGGGCGGCGCGCACCGCGACCCGGCTCGCTCAGCCGAGCTGTTGGCCGACGCCATCGCAGGCGAGCTGGAGGTGGTCAGCGCCATCCCGCCTCCGGAGCGCCGCCGGCTGCGACGGGAGAAGTTCCAGCGGCTTGGCGCGTGGGTCGAGTAGCCTCTCGCCGGTGACGCGACGCGAGACGCTCACCTTCGCGGCCGTGTTCGGCCTGGCGGCGGTCGCGGTGATCTTGCGAATCGCCGGCGTCGCCGGGCAGGTGGTGTTCATCATGTCGGCGGCGTCGCTGATGGCGCTGGCGTGGCTGCTGGGGGAGGCCACCGACCAGGCCGGCGACACGGCCGGGCCGCGTGTGTCCGCGCTGCTCAACGCCTCCATGGGCAACCTGCCCGAGATGGTGATCGTGGTGCTCGCGATCAACGCGGGGCTTGCTGACATCGCCCGCGCGTCCATCATCGGCTCGGTGATCGGGAACATCCTGATGATCCTCGGCCTGTCGCTCGTGCTGGGAGGCTGGAAGAACGGCGTTCAGACCTTCAACCAGCGGCTGGCTGCCACCAACTCCTCGATGCTGGTGCTGGCGGTTGCCGGGCTGGGCGTGCCGACGCTGTTCGCCGCGGTCAACTCGGATGCACATGACGCGGAGGTGTTGTCGTGGTGGACCGCCGCGGCGCTGCTGGTCACGTACGTGGCCTACCTGTACTACTCGTTCACCACGCCGGGCCTGCGCTACCGCCACAAGCATCAGGGCGGGACGTGGACGCGCACGCAGGCGGTCGCGCTGCTGTGCCTGACCGCGCTGGCGACCGGCGTGGTCAGCGAGGTGCTGGTGCACTCGATCGCGCCCACCGTGCGCGACCTGGGCGTGCCGCGGGCGTTCATCGGGCTGATCGTGGTGCCGTTCGTGGGGAACGCCGCCGAGCATTTCTCCGCCGTTCGCCTGGCCTACCGGAACAGCCTCGACTTCGCGATGGGCATCGCCTACGGGTCGGGCATCCAGATCGCCCTGGCCGCGTCGGCGCTGGCGGTGTTCGCGTCGATCCCGCTCGGCCCGAACCTGACGCTCGTCTTCCCGCCGCTGGAGCTGGCGGCCCTGGCGGCGGCGGCGCTGGTGTCCACGCTGGTCGCACGAGGCGGCGAGACCAACTGGCTCGAGGGCCTGCAGCTGCTGGTCATCTATTTCGTGGTTGCGGTGTCTTTTTGGTTGCTCGGCTGAGCGAGGCTGGTCTGCGCGCACGGTTCGCCTCGCCACGCCGAGACGGGTCAGCCGCTGCCGCTGCCAGCAGCTCCAGTGTGCGCAGGGCGCCCTTCTTGGACAGCGGGTGGTTGAGGTCGCCGCACTTCGGCGACTGGACGCATGACGGGCATCCCCTGGCGCACGGGCACGCGCGCAGCAGCTCGGCCGTGGTGGCGGTCCAGCGCTCGAACAGCTCGAATCCGCGGGCGGCGATGCCGACCCCGCCCGGATGGCCGTCGTACACGAACACCGTGGGCAGGCCCGTGTGCATGTGGTGTGACGTCGACAACCCGCCGATGTCCCCGCGGTCGCACGTCGCGAGCAGCGGCAGCAGCGAGATCATGGCGTGTTCGGCCGCGTGCAGGCTGCCCAGCAGCGGCTCTCCGTCCGGCACGGCAGGACTGAACCACACCGCCTCGGTCGAATACGTGTGCGCGGGGAGCTCCAGCTCGGTGAGGTCGATCGGGGTGTGGTCGGCCAGCCGCCGGCGCTGGAACCCGACCACCTGCTCGCGCATCTCGACGCCTCCCAGCGTGAGGCAGATGCCCGCCTGCTCGCGTGCGGCGTGCTCCGCCTGCACGGTCACGGCCGAGACGGTCTTCGGCTGCGTGTAGTAGTCGCCGGCGAAGGGCTCGACGACAGCCACCCGCCCCTCCAGATCGAGCTCGCGCACCAGCAGCCGCTCGCCCTGGTGCAGATACACGGCGCCGGGATGCACCGTGGACGGCGCCCGGGCCACGTCGACCAGCCCGCACAGCGCGCCGGTGGCGGCATCCACCACCGCCACGGCGCCGGCGCCGGTCGATCGCAGTGAGATTCGGCCTGCCGGATGGTCGAGCCCGCGGAAGACGAATCCGGCCCGTGTCGGCGCCAGGTCGCTCAGCTCCGCCGCGAGCGCGAGCGCGCCGCGTCCGAAGTGCTGCTCGTCGGCGGGCACCAGCGGCCGTTCCGCCGCCGCCGCCAGCAGGTGGCCGGACAGCACAGCAGGATTCCCCGGATTGGCCACCGCGGCCTCCACCGGGCGCGCCAGCAGCTCGTCCGGGTGGCGTGCGAAGTACTGGTCGAGCGCGTCGTCGCCCGCGACCATCACCCCCAGTCCCGCCCGCCGCCGGCCCGCACGGCCCCACTGCTGGCGAAGCGAGGCCATCGACCCGGGAAAGCCGACGGACACGGCGCAATCCAGGTGCCCGACATCCACGCCAAGCTCGAGCGCGCTGGTGGCGACGACCCCCAGCAGCCGGCCGCCGGCCAGGCCCTGCTCGATCTCGCGCCGCTGCTCGGGGGTGTACCCGGCCCGATACGGGGCGATGGCGGCCGCGGCCTGAGGCGCGTGCCGTTCCAGCGCCTCGCGGGCGTACCGGTACATCAGCTCGCAACCGCGCCGGGACTTGGCGAACGCGATCGTGCGCACGTCGCGGGCGACCAGGCCGGCGAACAGGGCCGCGGCCTCGCCCAGCGCGCTGGCCCGGATGCCCAGCGCCTCGTCCAGCAGGGGCGGGTTCCACACGGCCAGCTCCCGCTCGGCCGCCGGCGAGCCGTCCTGCTCGATCAGCGTGACCGGCCCACCGGCCAGCACCTCGGCCGCCGGCCCGGGGTTCGCGACGGTGGCGGACGCGAGCAGGAACCGCGGCCGAGATCCATAGGCCGCGCACACGCGTCGCAGCCGCGCCAGCACATTGGCCACGTGCGAGCCGAACACCCCGCGGTAGGCGTGTGCCTCGTCGACCACGACGAAGCGCAGGTTGGCCAGCAGGTCGGCCCAGGCGGCGTGTGCCGGGAGCAGTCCGACGTGCAGCATGTCCGGGTTGGTGAGCACCACGTTCGCCCACTCGCGGGCCTGGCGTCGCTGCGCCGGCGGCGTGTCCCCGTCGTACATGGCCAGCCGCAGGCCGGGCGGACGCAGGCCGGCCATCGAGCGCGCCTGGTCATGTGCCAGGGCCTTGGTGGGATACAGGTAGAGGGCGCAGGCCCGGCGGTCGCCGGCAACCGCATCCAGCACCGGCAGGTTGAACCCCAGCGACTTGCCCGATGCGGTGCCGGTGACGATCGCGATGTTGCCCAGCGCCGCCGCCGCAAATGCCTCGGACTGATGTGAGTAGAGCTGCTCGACGCCGGCCGCCCGCAGGGCCGCGGCCAGCTCGGGATGCAGGGTGTCGGGGAGCGGCGCCACCTGGGCCGGCCGGGCGGGCACGTCGCGCCGGGCAACCACCTGCTCCATGGCCAGCAGGTCTGCCCAGGCGGACGACGTCACGGCCGGGACGCGGCCGGATAACAGCCCAGGAAGCTCAGCTCGGCCACCTCGCGCTCCAGCGCGGCCAGCGCCTCCGACATGGGGGCGTCCAGCGGATGACCTTCGAGATCCGCGTAGAACTGGTAGTTCCACGGGCGTCCGGGGATGGGCCGGCTCTGCAGCGAGCACATGTTGACGCCGAAGGTCGCCAGCGGGTTGATCGCGGATGCCAGCGCGCCGGGGTGGTGGTGGGTCACGAAACGCACCGCGGTGCGCCACTCGCGGCCGTCGTCACGGTCGAGCCGCGTGTGCGGGGCGATGGCCACGAACCGCGTGTAGTTCTCGGCGTGGTCGGACACGTCGTTGAGGAGCACGGTCAGGCCCAGCCGCTCGCCGGCCCGGCGGGATGCGATCGCCGCCTGGGCCTGGTCGCGGGCCTCGGCCACGCGGCGGGCGGCGGCGGCGGTGGAGGGCGCCACATCCGGCAACGTGTCGGGCAGCGAGGACAGGAACCGCCGGCACTGCGCGAGCGCCGCCGGGTGGCTGTGGATCCGAGACAGAGCGTCGATGTTCGTGCCGGGCAGGCCGACCAGGCAGTGCGGGACCGGCAGCACCACCTCGTCGACGATGGCCAGGGGCGCGTGCGACAGCAGGTCATAGGTCTCGGGGATGGCACCGGCCAGCGAGTTCTCGATCGGCAGCACGCCGCACGCCACCTCGCTCTTCGTCACCGCACGCATGACGTCCGCCGCCGACCGGCAGGGCTGCAGCTCGGCCGACGGGTACAGGCGGGCGGCCGCCTCCGCCGCGTACGCATCGGCGTCGCCGAAGTGGGCAATCATCATGCTGGTCATCCGTCCTCCGTCATAAAAAAAGCCTCCGGGATCCGGAGGCTTCGAGCCGCGTCGTGATGGTCTGGCCGCGCGCTCAGATGCCTCGGTGGGGGCTGGTAAAGGCGAAGCCGAACGCGAAGCAGGCGCGATACATTGGGCGGATGCTATCAGAGCGCCAGATGGTGCAGGCGCTGGCCTCGGTCGCCGTTGGCATTGGAGACGACGCGGCGGTGCTGGAGGGCGGCCTGGTGTTCGCCTCGGACATGCTGGTGGAGGGCCAGCACTTCCAGATCGGGCGGCTGGACGCCTTCGCGGCCGGCCGGCGGGCGGCCGGAGCCAACCTGTCCGACATGGCGGCGATGGCGGCCGAGCCGCTGTGCATGGTGGCCGCGTTCGGGTTACCGGAGGGTTTCGAAGAGGTGCAGCGGCTGGCCGAGGGAATCGCCTCGTACGATGTGCCGCTGGTCGGCGGAGACCTCACTCGCAGCGACCGGCTGGTGATCTCGATCGCAGTGCTGGGGCGGGCCGAGCGGCCCGTGCTGCGCTCCGGGGGACGGCCGGGCGACCTGCTGGCGGTGACCGGTGAGCTGGGGCGCCAGGCTGCCACCGGCTACACCGCGCCGGTGACGCCGCGGCTCGCGGAGGGACGCGCGCTGGGCTCGGTGGCGACCGCCATGATCGACCTCTCCGACGGCATCGCCTCGGATGCGAGGCTGCTGGCCGAGGCGTCGGGCTGCGGCGCCGTGATCGAGCTCGCCACGCTGCCCATCGCTCCGGGCGCGACGCTCGAGCAGGCGGCCGGCGGCGGCGAGGACTACGAGCTCCTGGCTGCGCTGCCCGGCGGCGCCGAGATGCCTGTCCCGATGACGGTGGTCGGACATCTGACCGCCGAGCCGGGGTTCCGTCTGCTGGACGAGTCGGGGCGAGCGCGCGACATCCGCGGCTGGGACCACTTCGCATGATCCCGATCCTCAGCGGGCTGTCGGCGGCCGTCCTGTGGGGCGGCTCAACGCTCGCCGCGTCGCGCTCGACCCGGATCATCGGAGCGCAGCAGGCGCTGGCCTATGTGATGCTGTTCGGGCTGGTCGCAACCAGCGTCGCGGTCGCAGTGTCCGGCCCGCCGCCCCATCCGTCGCCGCGGGCCTTGGGGTGGGCGCTGCTGGGAGGGGTGGCGTCGGCAGTCGGCCTGGGCATGATGTACCGCGCGCTGCGGCACGGGAAGGTCGGCGTGGTCGCCCCGATCGCCTCCACCGAGGGGGCGCTGGCTGCGATGTTCTCGGTGGCGTTCCTGGGCGAGCAGCTGACCGCGGGCGTAGTCGTGTGCCTCGCCGTGATCGCGGCCGGCGTGGTGCTGGTGACGTTGCACGGCCGCCGCTCCGACGTCCACCTGCGACCGTCGCTGGATGCACTGGCGGCGGCGTGCGCGTTCGGCGTGGGCCTGGTCGCCAGCTCGCAGGCCGGGCATGGGCTGGGAGCCTTCTGGACGATCCTGGTGGCACGCGTCGTGGGGGTGGCCGTGATCGCCTGCCCGCTGATCCTGCGCGGCGTGCTGCGGCGGCCGGGCGCGGCCTGGTGGCTGGTGCTGTTCTCGGGGCTGGCCGAGCTGTTCGGGTTTGCGGCCTACATCTACGGCTCGCGGGGGGGCGCGGCGATTCCGGCCGTGCTCGCGTCGCAGTTCGCGGCCGTGGCCACGATCGGCTCGTTCCTGCTGTTCGGCGAGCGCCTGCGCGGACGCCAGCTCGCGGCGGGCGCCGTGATCATCGCCGGCGTGGGCGGGCTCGCGCTGCTCCGCGCGTAGCCTGCCGCCGGAGCTCTAGGCCGATGCCCCCAGCCAGGCCGACAGCTCGTCCTCCAGCTTGCGGCGCGGCTGTGCCCCGATCAGCTTCTTCTGCACCTCGCCCTTCTCGAACACCATCAGCGTCGGGATGGACAGGATGTCGTAGCGCGACGCGGTCTGGAAGTTGTCGTCGACGTTCAGCTTGGTGAACTTGACGCGACCGGAGTGCTGTGCAGCCATCTCGTCGAGGATCGGGTCCATCACCCTGCAGGGACCGCACCAGGGCGCCCAGAAGTCCACCACCACCGGATCGTCAGACCCCACCACCTGCTCGTCCCATGTGGCGTCAGTGACCTCGACCATTTGCTCGCTCACGACCAGCTCCTTGCCTCGCCTGGAGCCGAGTATAGCGACCGCGGGATCAGCCTCCCGGCTCGCCGTGGGCGTTCTCACCGGGGCTTGCGGCCCCCCGGGCTGTGGCCGTCTCGAGCCGTCCGGCGAGCGCTCTGGCCCGCAGCGCCGGCACCTGCCAGACGGCCTCCAGCACGATCGCCATGCTCATCTTCGATTCGCCGAGGGTGCGGTCCTCGAACGTGATCGGCACCTCGGTCACGCGGCCGCCCATGCGCAGGGTGCGGTACGTCAGCTCGATCTGGAACACGTACCCCTGTCCGTGCACGGCGTCCAGGTCGAGCGCCTCCAGCACCCAGCGGCGGAAGCACTTGTACCCGCCCGTGAGGTCGGACACGTTCACGCCCAGCCACGTGCGGGCGTAGAACGAGCCGCCGCGGGAGATGATCCGGCGGTGCAGCGGCCATCCGACCACGCCGCCCCCGGGGACGTACCGCGAGCCCAGCACGAGGTCGGCGTTGCGGCTTGCCTCGAGCATGCGCGGCACCGCCTGCGGCGGGTGGGACAGGTCACAGTCCATCTCCAGCACGTGTGAATAGCCGCGCTCGAGCGCCCACCGAAAGCCCGCCACGTACGCCCGTCCGAGCCCCTGCTTGGCGCCGCGGTGCAGCACGTGCACCCAATCGTGGCGGCGGGCCAGATCGTCGGCCAGCCGGCCGGTGCCGTCCGGCGATCCGTCGTCGGTGACCAGCACGTCGCCGGAGAACGGCGCCTGCTCGCGGACCCTGGCCAGCGCATCGATCACCCGCGGAAGGTTCTCGAGCTCGTTGTACGTGGGGAGCACGATCAGGAACCGGTCGGGCACGGGCTGAGAGCATAACGGCCGTGTGTTCGACATCCGTATGATCAGGTGCCGTGGCAGCCACCGACCTGACCAACGGGGACATCGCCGACCGGTTCGACCTGCTGGCCGACCTGCTGGAGCTGGAGGGCGCGGTCGTGTATCGCATTCTCGCCTACCGGCGGGCCGCCAAGGCGCTGCGGGAGACGCCGGAGTCGGTCGTGCGGCTGTCCCAGCAGGGCAAGCTCACCTCACTCCCCGGCGTCGGTTCGACGATCAGCGACAAGGTGGGCGAGCTCGTCGCCACGGGCGACATCGCAGCCCTGAAGAAGCTGGTCGACCGCAATCCGCCGGGCATCGTGCCGGTGATGCGAATCTCCGGGATCGGGCCCAAGACGGCCCGCCGGATCTTCGACGACCTCGGGCTGCGCACGGTCGAGGACGTGCGCTCGGCCGCCCGCGAGGAACGCATCCGGCGGCTGCCAGGGCTGGGCGAGCGCACCGAGGAGCTGATCCTGGAGGGGCTGTCCGAGCAGGCTGCCCCGGCCAGCCCGCGCATCTCGGTGGCCCGCCTGCGGCGGCTGGCCGACGGCATCCTGGAGGAGCTCGAGCGATCGCCGGCCGTCGTCCACTGCGAGGTCGCCGGCAGCATCCGGCGCTACGCCGAGACGGCCAAGGACATCGATCTGGTGGCGGCCGTGACCAACCGCATGACCGCGGCCGAGGCGTTCACGGCCGGCGAGTGGGTGGCGCGGGTGGAGTCGTCAGGGGACTCGCTGGTGGCCGCCCGTGCCCACGACGGCACCCGGGTCGAGCTGCGCATGGTGCCGGAGAGGTGCTTCGGCAACCTGCTTCAGCACTCGACCGGCTCGAAGGCGCACAACGTGGCCCTGCGGGAGGCGGCCGTGCGCGCGGGCCTGAGCGTGTCCGAGCACGGCATCGAGGAGGTCGCCACGGGTACCGTGGACACGGCCGCCGACGAGGCCGAGGTGTACGCCCGGCTCGGCCTGCCCTGGATCCCGCCGGAGCTGCGCGAGAACAAGGGGGAGCTGGAGGCGGCCCGGGCCGGCCGTCTGCCCGAGCTGGTCGAGCTCGGCCAGATCCGCGGCGATCTGCACTCCCACACCGACTGGAGCGATGGCAAGGCCACGCTCGAGCGGATGGTGGACACGGCCGTCGAGCGCGGCTACTCGTATCTGGCGATCACCGACCACTCGCCGGCTGTCGGATTCGGCATGGGCCTGGACGCCGGCCGTCTGCGCGCCCAGATCGACCGCGTGCGCGAGCTTGCCGCCCAGCTCGAGCCCGCCTTCACGCTGCTGGTGGGCTGTGAGGTGGACATCCTCAAGGACGGCTCCCTCGACTACTCGGACGAGCTGCTGGCGGAGCTGGACGTGGTGGTGGCCAGCGTGCACGCCGGCCACCGGCTGAACGAGAAAGACCAGACGCGCCGGGTGTGCGCCGCGATGGAGAACCCGCACGTGCACAATCTCGGTCACCCGACTGGCCGGATGATCGGCGTGCGCGACCCTCGTCCGCTGGATATCGAGCAGGTGATCGCGACGGCCATCGAGACGGGAACGGTGCTGGAGGTGTCCGCCCAGCCCCACCGGCTCGACCTGCGCGATTCCCACGTCCGGCTGGCGGTGCGCAGCGGGGCGCGGCTGGTCATCGACACCGACGCGCACTCGGTCGACGCGCTGGACTACATGTCCTACGGCGTCATGAACGCGCGTCGCGGGTGGGCCGAGCCCGAGAACGTGGTCAACACCCGCGAGTGGGGCGAGGCCAGGAAGCTGCTCAAGGCGTAGGTGACCATCCGGCGAACGACGCCGGACGTCGACCGGCTACGACTGGGCGGAGACGATCTCGCCGGTCAGCACCGCCTGGCCGTCCTCCACGGACAGCATCACGCGGTCGGCCCAGAAGAACTGGCGCTCCAGCGCCGCAAACACGTCGACCACGCCGGGGGTCTCCTGCTCGAGCTCGCCGCGTGTGGCCTCGACGCCGATGAGAGTGGTTCCTGTCACCCTTCCACGGTACGGGCGCGTCACCCCTCGAGCAACCCCGCGATGCGGTCGTGCAGGTCGGCGCGGTAGCGGAACAGCCCGCCCGGACCGGCGCGCAACACGGAGGCCACCGGCCCGGTGAGCTCATGCATGGTCATCCAGCGTGCATCGTCGATCTCCCGGCGGTCACGCGGTGCCAGACGGGTGTTGCGCACCGGATGAGCCGTGACGACGTGCGTCGTCCAGCGGTCGACGCCCCCGTCCGCGTGCACGAACCGCGCGCGGACCACCAGCAGGTACGAGTCCAGCTCGATGCGCAGGCCGATCTCCTCCATTGCCTCGCGCAGCACGCCCTGTTCGAAGCTCTCGCCGCGGGCGATCCCCCCGGATGGGATCCGCCACGCGCCCGGCGGGAAGGTCGGCTTGCGGATCACCGCCACCCGTCCACGTGCGTCCCACACGGCGAAGGTGACGTCGTGGCGGCGGTCCGGGCCGCCCATCCCCAGCGTCCTGCGGTCGCCCCGCGGCAGGGGCACCGTCGGCCGCCACTCCCGCGGGCGGCCCAGACGCCGCCGCCCCGGAGCCAGCAGAGCGCGGTCGACGTGCGTCACGACGCCAGGTGCCGCAGCAGCTCGGCCACCTCTCTTGGCCCGTCCAGCACCTCGTCGGCCATGTCGAGCAGCTCCTGCGGCCCCTCCGCCGAGCGCACGGCGATGCGGATCGTCGCCTCGCGGAAGGCGTCGATGTCACTGCGGTCGTCACCGCAGAACAGGAGCTCGGTGATCCGCTTTCGCCCCCGCAGACGGCGCACCGCCGAGCCCTTGTCGAGCGGCACGGGAGGCCGCACCTCCAGCACCATGCGCCCGAACGCCGCCGCCAGGCCGGCGCGCTCCAGCTTGGGCACGATCTGCGCCTCCAGATAGCGCAGTGCGTGGTCGGGCCGGGGCGAGTTGCGGAAGTGCACGGTGAAGGTGATGCCCTTGTCCTCGACCTTGCAGCCCAGCTCGGGTAGCAGCCCGTCGTTCTGCACCATGACCAGCGCGTGGCGCACCGCGTCGCGGTGCTTGGCCGCCTGCGGCGCCAGGTGCACGGCGCCGTCGCGCCACACCTCCAGCCCGTGATTGCCGGAGATGGCAACGGTCTCGACCGGCACCAGGCGCCGGGCCTCAGCGGCAGGGCGGCCGGTCACACAGGCCACCAGCCCGTAGCGGCCGGCCAGCCGTTCCATCACGTTCAGGGTCGCCTTTGGCACCCGCGCTCGCGCGGGTGTGGAGACGATCGGCGCCAGCGTGCCGTCGATGTCGCACACGATCGCGCTGCGCCTGGGGTCGGCGACCAGCGGGGCAACCAGCCGGACCAGCCGCTCGTCCACGCTGCAACAATACCCGCCGTGCCCGCACGCTTCCCGACCCTGGTCGCCACCGGTCTGGCGGCGGGGTTCCTGGCCGGAGTGTTCGGGATCGGGGGAGGGATCGTGATCGTACCCATGCTGGTGGCGGGCGCCGCGTATCCGGCCAAATCCGCCATGGCAACGTCGCTTGCGGCGATGCTGTTCACCGCGCTGGCGGCAGGGGCGTCGCATGCCCAGGCCGGCCAGGTTGCCTGGACCGACGCCGTGCTGATCGGCGTCCCGGCAACGGCCGGAGCGGTGGCCGGCGCGTGGCTGCACCAGCGGATCGCGACCCGCGCCGTGGTGCTCGGCTTCTCGGTGTTGCTCGCAGTGACGGCGGCCAGGCTGGCGCTGTGAGCCACGAGCTGGTGGCGGTGCTCCTGGGTGCGGTGGCCGGCACGCTGTCGGCGCTGTTCGGCGTGGGCGGCGGGGTGATCTTCGTGCCCACGCTGATCTTCCTCGGCCACTCGCCGCACGTCGCCGTGGCCACATCGCTGGTGGCCATGGTGCCGGTGATCGGCATGGGGGCGTGGCGGCAGACCCGCTATGGGTCGGTGCGGTGGAGGGACGCCGTGGTCATCGGAGCTGCGTCGGTGCCGACGGCCAAGCTCGGGGAGGTGGTTGCGACATCGTTGTCCAACGAGGTGCTGCGGCGGTTGTTTGCGGTGGTGCTCGCCGGCGCAGCGGTGCAGCTGGCCTACCGCGCTCTGCACGTGCGGGAGACCGAGCGGGAGGAGGTGGCCGATGGACGTGCGTGAGGTGTCCCCGGCCGATGCCCTTGACGTGGCCGGCCTGCTCGACGAGCTCGGGTATCCGGCGCACCCGGAGGCGGTGCGTGACCGGCTGGCCGAGGTCGCGCGCGACTCCCGCGTGCTCGTCGCAGTGGACGACGGGCGGCTTGAGGGAATGGTCGCGAGCCACCATATGCGAGTGCTGGAGCATGAGCAGCCGGTGTGCCTGGTGACGGTGCTGGTGGTGGCGCCCGGCGCCCGGCGGAGGGGTGTGGGGCGGCTCCTGATGGACGCCGTCGAGCGGATCGCCCGCGACGCCGGCTGCGGCCGGATCGTGGTCGGTACGGCGCACCACCGCGTGTCGGCTCACGCGTTCTACCGCGGCCGCGGCTACGAGGACACGGGGTTGCGGTTTCAGAAGAAACTGTGAGGCTGGTCGGCGGGCCTCGTCGGCGCTGCACTGGACCGAAATCAGGTGCGCAGGCGGTGAGTCATCCGCTGTGCCCGAGCACCGCGTCGGCGCGCGTCTTCAGATCCTCGACCACCGCCGGGTCGCGCAGCGTGGTCGTGTCCCCGAGATCGTGGCCCTCCGCGATGTCGCGCAGCAGCCGGCGCATGATCTTGCCCGACCGCGTCTTGGGCAGGTCGTCGACGATGATCACCGCCTTGGGACGGGCGATCTTGCCGATCTTCTGCCCGATCCACTCGCGCAGCTCGGCCTCGAGCTCGTCGCTTCGCTCGTGGCCCCCGCGCAGGAGCGCGAAGCACAGCGGCGTCTGGCCGGTCAGCGGGTCGGGCGCGGCGGTCGCCGCGGCCTCGGCGACAGCCGGGTGCTCGACCAGCGCGGACTCCAGCTCGATCGTCGACAGCCGGTGGCCGGACACGTTCATCACGTCGTCAACCCTGCCCAGCAGCCAGAAGTCGCCGTCGTCGTCCTGGCGCGCGCCGTCCCCCGGGAAGTACGTGCGCTCGTCGAACCGCGAGAAGTAGTTGGACACGTACCGCTCGTCGTCCTTGTACAGGGTACGGAACATGCCCGGCCACGGCCGCTTGATCACCAGGTACCCGCCGCGGCCCTGCTCCACGGGCTTGCCGTGGTCGTCCACCACCTCCGCATGGATGCCGGGGAACGGACGGGTCGCAGATCCCGGCTTGGCGGTGACGAGGCCGGGCAGCGGCGTGATCATGATGCCGCCTGTCTCCGTCTGCCACCAGGTATCCACGATCGGGCAGCGACCGCCGCCGATGTACTTCCAGTACCACACCCATGCCTCGGGGTTGATCGGCTCGCCCACCGTGCCCAGCAGCTTCAGCGAGCTCAGGTCGCGGGCCTCCGGGAACTCGCTGCCCGACTTGATGAAGGCGCGGATCAGGGTGGGCGCCGTGTAGTACTGGCGCACGCCGTAGCGCTCGATGATCTGCCAGTGCCGTCCGGCGTCCGGGAACATCGGGTCGCCCTCGTAGAGGACGCTCGTCGTGCGGTTGGCCAGCGGCCCGTACACGATGTAGCTGTGCCCGGTGACCCAGCCGATGTCGGCCGCGCACCAGTAGACGTCGTCGTCGTGCACGTCGAAGATCCAGCGGTGCGTGGTGGCCACGTAGGTCAGGTAGCCGCCCGAGGTGTGCACCGCCGCCTTGGGCTTGGCCGTCGTGCCGGAGGTGTGCAGCGCGTACAGCATGTGCTCGGCTTCCATCGGCTCGGCGGGGAAGCTGGTGTCCTTCCCCTGCACTGCGTCGTGCCACCACACGTCGCGCCCGCTGTCGAACGGAACCTCCGCGTCCGTACGGCGAAGCACGATCGTGTGCTCGACGGTGGGCGCGTATGCGAGTGCCTGGTCCGCGATCTGCTTCAGCGGCACCCTCGCGCCCTTGCGCCACGCCTCGTCCTGTGTCACCAGCACCTTTGCCCCGGTGGAGTCCAGCCGCTCGCCCAGCGACTCGGCTGAGAACCCGCCGAAAACCACGACATGCGGCGCGCCGATGCGCGCGCAGGCCAGCATCGCCACCGGCAGCTCGGGCACCATGCCCATGTAGATCCCGACCACGTCGCCCTTGCCGACCCCGAGCTCGGTCAGCGCCCCCGCAAACTGCGATACCTGCTCGAGCAGCTCGGCATACGTGATGTCGCGCGGCTCCTCCTGCTCGGGCTCAGGCACGTAGTGGTAGGCCACCTTGCCGCCGTACCCGGCGGCGACGTGACGGTCGAGGCAGTTGGCCGAGACGTTCAGCCGCCCGTCAGCGAACCACGTGCAGTGCGGCGGATCCCAGCGCAGCGACTCGGTGGGCGGGGTGTCCCATTCCAGCGTCTCCTTGGCGATGTCGAGCCAGAAGCCCTCCAGGTCCTGCTCCGCGCGCTCGTACACCGACGCATCGCTGATGATCGCCTGGGCGGCGAAGTCGGAGGGAGGTGGGAATGTCCGGCCCTCCTCCAGCAGCACGTCGATGGAGGCCGATGCCTGATTGACACCGGCCTCGGTGGCGTCGGACATGGATGCTCCTCCCTCCGGGCCGGTCTACGGCTCGTAGTCGAACTCGTCCTCGTCGTGGCTCAACAGCTGCTTGGCCGCGGCGACGGCGCCGATCACGATTGCCGAGGTGAGGATCAGCTTGCGCAGCTTGTGGCTCTTGCGCTTGGGCTGCTCCGACAGCCGGCGGGCCGTCTGACGCAGCTCGGCGGCTGCCTTCACGACCTCGTCCTGCACATCCCTGCGGGTAGCCGCCCTGCGTGCGCCGTCCGACTGGATCCTCTGATAGATCACGCGTGCCGAGTCGAGCGCTGTCTTGGCGTGGGCCCGCAGCTCTTCGTCCTCGGCGATCCTCGAGACAAATGGCGTGACGGTGTCCGCTACCTTGTCAGTGCGCAGCTTTGTCTGCACAGTGGTACCTCCCAGCGGGTTTTCCGGTCACACTACCACGGTGGATTTTTCCCAGTTGCGCGCGTTCTTGAACCTGCACGGGCTGCCGGCGTACCGTGGCCGCCAGGTGTACGCACAGGTAACCCGAGGGCTGGCGCAGAGCTACGACGAGATGACCGACCTGCCGGCCTCGCTGCGTCGGATGCTTGATCAGGAGCTGCCGTTGCGTGATCTGGCCGAACGGGAGCGCCAGGCATCCGCGGACGGCACGCTCAAGCTGCGGTTCACGACCGCGGACGGGTTTCCGGTGGAGGCGGTGGCGATGGCCCACGGCGATCGGCGGACGGTGTGCGTGTCATCTCAGAGCGGATGCCC
>JBQCGJ010000245.1:0-15202 GCA_051955775.1 Gaiellales bacterium
CCGACTACGCGAGCTTCTTGCCCGGGTTCATGATCCCCAGAGGGTCGAAGGCGCGCTTCACCTCGGCGTGCAGCGCGACCGCGCGCGGCGTCCACTGGCGCCGCAGCTGGCCCCGCTTGACGAGGCCGATCCCGTGCTCTCCGGTGACGGTTCCACCCAGCCGCAGCGCCATCTCGAACAGCTCCCCCGCCGCGGCCCTGGCGCGGTCGGCGGCGGCTGTATCGTCACGCGAGAAGAGGAAGCTGGAATGCAGGTTGCCGTCTCCGGCATGACCCCAGCTGCACGCCTCGAGTCCGTGCCTGGCGCCGATGTCGACCGTCTCCCGGATCGCCTCGCCCAGGGCGTCGACGGGAACGCACACGTCCTCGCTGATCTTCCCGCCGCGCCGCGCGGTGACGGCGATGGAGACGCCGTCGCGCCATCTCCACAACCGTTCGACCGCGTCCGGGCTCCGCGGCGCCTCGACCGACAGCGCACCATCGGCCAGCGCCTCGCACAGCTCCTCGCGGCCGGCCAGCGCCTCCGCATGCGAACCGTCCGCCTCGGCGATGACCAGGAACGCGGCGCCGTCGGGGAGCTGCCACGGGGCGGTGCGGCCCGCGGCCGCCAGCGTGCCCGCGTCCAGGTACTCGATGGCGGCCGGCACGATCCCGCTGGTCATGGCGTGTTCGATCGCCCGGCACCCCGATTCCACGTCCGGGTAGGCGCCGGCCACCGGGTATCCCGCCTCGGCGGCGGGAATCAACCGCAGCCAGGCCGCCGTGATCAGACCCAGCGTCCCCTCCGAGCCGATCAGCAGGTGCAGCAGGTCGTACCCCGCGACGTCCTTCCGCGCGGCCCCTCCCACCCGGATCACCTCGCCGGGAGGCACGACCGCCTCCAGGCCGGTGACCCAGGCGCCGGTCACCCCGTACTTGAAGGCGTGCGGGCCGCCCGCGTTGGTGGCGATATTGCCGCCGATGTGCGACGACTCCGCGGCGCCGGGGTCGGGCGGGAAGCGCAGCCCGCTGCCTCGCACCAGACGCTGCAGGGCCGCCGTGGGCATGCCCGCCTCCACGTGGACCCGCCAGGCCAGGGGGTCGAACGAGCGCACGGCGGCCATCCGCTCCAGGGACACCACCACCTGACCCGCGGCCGGTACCGCTCCTCCGGCGAAGCCGGTGCCGCCACCCCGCGGCACCAATCCGACCCGGTGCTCGCAGCACCAGGCCACCAGCGCCACTGCCTGGTCGGTCGACGAGGGCAGCGCCACGGCAGCAGCCGACCCGGCCAGGCCCTGGGCCTCGGTGGCGTCGCGGACGTCGGCGGCGCTCGCGGGCCGCACTGCGTCCCCCCCGAGCAGTCGCTCCAGCGACCGCCGCAGCACAGCCGGTTCGGCGCACGGGGAGGGCGTGGGCATGCCGCTACCGTACAAGGCGGTGGCAGCATCCGAACCGACGATGTGGGAGGACGTGGTGGCGGCGCTCGAGTCGTTGCCGACGCGGCCGCTGCCCAGGCGCGGTACGGACGGGGCCCGGATTCCGCGACCGGTCGCCGCGGGGCGGGTGGACACCACGAGCTACCTGACCGCGAGTCTCGGCCCGCCCCGCTGGCTCGAGCGGCTGCAGGAGATCGAGGGCTACCGGCGCGAGGCGGAGAGCCGGCTGCGGCTGCGCTGGACGGAGCTGGCGGTCGAGCTCCGCGACAGGCCCGCGGCGTTCGCCGAGCGCTGGCGGGAGATCACGGCGGGTTGGGACTTCGCTGCCCACAACGAGCTGGTGGAGCGACACAACGAGTACTACCCCGCCGAGCGCAAGCTGCGGTTCGACCTGCGCCGGCGCGACTACGTCGACATGTGGGGCATCGGATGGCGGCGCACGCCGCTCGACGCGACATGGGCGCTGCAGATGTTCCCACCAACGCTCGAGCTGGCTGTCGCAGCGATCGACGACGGCTGACTTCGCGGTCGCGCTGGTCTGACCGCCCCATAAAGGCCCCTGCATGCGGCGTCATGGCGTTTCTTGCGTGGCGTTGGTTAGGATTCGGTCAGATGAGCCGTTTGGGCCACGGCTGGGGTCAGACGTCGAACCCTGCCGATGTTGTGAGCGCTGCGTTCGATGCGTTGCCGTGCGCGGCGGCGATCATCGCTGAGCCGGCCGATCCCTACATGGTGCATGCCAATGACGCGTTCTGCGATCTCGTCGGCTGGAGCCTGAACGACATCGCGATGCGCCCGCTGGGCGACCTGCCGATACTCGAGACGCCGGCCGATGCGCGCCGGCTGGCGGCTGTCGCGCGTGCGGGTCCCGGATCCCGCCAGGCACGGGTGCCGCTCGTGCACCGGGACGGCTCGCGGAAGCAGGTGGACATCAGCGCCTCTCGGGTGCACGTCCACGACGCACCACCGCACGTCGTTCTGATCGTTCGCCCGCACGGCGACACCCCGATGGAGGAGCGCGAGCTGCGCGCGTTCGAGCGGTTTTTGGAGCTCTCTCCCGACGCGGTAGTGGGGATCGCGCCGAACGGCGCGATCGCGATCGTGAACGCCGCGGTCATGCGCCTGTTCGGGTACGAGCGCGCAGAGCTCGTCGGCCTGCCGGCCGCAATGCTGGTGCCCGAGCTGGACCGCGCCGGCTCCACGGAACGCGTCGCCACGTACTTCCGCGAGTCGGCGCGGCGGGTGCCGGGGCAGTCGCTGTTCGGGCGGCGCAGCGACGGCAGCGAATTCCCCGTCGAGATCAGCCTGTCCACGATCGAGACCAGCCACGGTCCGATCGCCCTGGCCTCGGTGCGAGACATCGGTGGCCGGCTGGCGGCCGAGAGCGCCGTCCGCGAGCAGGCATACCGGCGGGAGATCGTGTCAGCCCTGCTGGGAGTCGAGGAGGCGGAGCGGTCACGGATCGCGACCTCGCTGCACGATGACACCATCCAGGTGCTGACGGCGTCGCTGCTTGCGCTCGACCGGCTGGCCCGAGCGGCGGCCCGCGATCCCGGCCTGGCCGAGACCGCCGAGGCCATCTCCAACACGCGGGCGGTGCTGGACGAGGCGACCGAGCGTACCCGGCGGCTGACATTCGAGCTGCGACCGACGGTGTTGCACGAGCGGGGCATCGCGGCGGCGATCCGCGCGCTGGCCGAGAGCCTGCGCCAGGAAACGGCGATCGAGCCCGACCTGGACGTGACGCCGGAGCGGTACAACTGGGCGGTCGAGGAGCTTGTGTACCGGACGATTCAGGAGGCTGTGGCCAACGTCCGCAAGCACGCCGATGCGCACCATCTGATCGTGGCGGTGCACAGCGCAGGCACGAGGGTGATCGGCGAGGTCACCGACGACGGCCGTGGGTTCGACCTGGAGCAGGCCACCGACCGCGAGCAGATGGCCTTCCACCAGGGCCTCGATGCCATGACGGAGCGGGTGCGAATGGCCGGCGGCCTGATCTCGATCGAGTCCGAGCCCGGGCGCGGCACACGCGTACGCTTCGAGCTGCCGGTCGTCGATCCGTAGCGAACGCTCAGCGCCGGGTGAGCTCCGGCCCCAGCATCCTCCACACCCAGGCACCGGCCAGTCCACCGAGCAATGCTGCCGTCATCAGCAGCTCGTCGTCCGTGGTGAACGCCGACACGATGGTCACGAAGAGCAGCGCGGAGGTTGGGATCCAGAGGAACGTGCGCCGAGTGTACCAACGGCCACCGCCGGACCCGAGGCGTTCGATTGGAGCCGCCTGAGGTATCCGTGTGAGCGAACAGCACGGTGTACGCCAACGGTAGATACCACCCCGCGGACTAGTGCCGTTTGACCCGAGAACGCTGCTCTGTACCCGGCGGGTGGGGGCACCGGCACCACATCGGCGCGTACCCGCAATCCGAGCAACGGCGGGAGTTCTGGTCGTTCACCCACCACCACAGGGCGACCACGCAGATGAGCACGACTGCGACCGCATCCCAGTGCAGCACGATGAACGGCGTCGGGTCTTCGACCGTTGCGGCCTGGACGTGGGCGACATTCGCTGCCAGCCAGATCATCTGCGTGTGCATATTCCCATGATTGGAGGTCGATGCACACCCCCGCCTCAGAATCACCGCGGAATCTGCCTTCGCGTTGTCCGCACGGCTTTGCGGATTGTCCGCGCCTGCTGAGGCTACGCTGGGCGCGCGGGCGGCCCGGGTCGCCACACGAGCAGCTCGATCTCGCGCATCCACTCCCCGAACCGGCCGTCCTCGGCAGCGCCCTCCAGAAGCCCGCGCAGCTCCCCCTCGAATTCGGCCAGGCGGTCGCCGAACAGGTGGGGCGCCGCCGACGACAGCGAGAACACCGACGCCACCACGTCGTCCACCGAGCGCTCGAGCGCCCGGCCGGGAACCGTGATCCGCCGCGGATGCCCGAATCCGCACGCCTCCAGCAGCTCCTCCTCGCCGTGCGCCGTGCCGCCGGGGAGCGAGCCACGCCCGGCCCGCCGGACCTGCCCGAGGTATTTCGAGATCATGTCCGAGACGGCGTCCCACGGCGGCGCCGGCAGGCCCAGCGCCGGCTCGATGCCCTTGTGAGTGGTCGCGTTCACGAGCACCCATGCGCCCTCGGCACGCAGCATCGAGCGGGTCGTACGGGCGACCTGTTCGCGGTCCATCCAGTGGAACGACTGGGCGAAGATCGTCACGTCGAACACGCCCAGACCGGCCGGCAGTTGCTCGGCCCGCAGCCGCACCCAGCGCGCGTTGCGGACTCCCAGCCGCCTGGCCTCACGCCCCGCTTCCGCCAGCATGTCGGCGTCCGCGTCGACTCCCACCACCTCGGCGAACAGCCGGGCGAGCAGCAGTCCGGCGGCGCCCGGCCCGCACCCGACATCGAGCAGCCTGCCCGAGCCGTCCAGCCCCAGCTCGTCGCGCAGCGCTTCCGCCATCTGCGGGGGATACGCGACCCGCCCACGGGGATAGTGGCGCGCACTGCCCGCGTACAGCGTCTCGTCCCACCGCCATACCGCCTCCTGACCCACCCGTCGATCATACGCGCCATTTCGGAGGCGGCTAGATCTCGACCCGCGCTCCGGTAGCGTCCGTTCGTGGCCGAGCCGCGCCGGGAACACGTCGCCATCGCCGCCCCCGACGGCATCCGCCTGGCTGCCACGCTGTACCTGCCGGGCGAGGGCGAGGGGCCGTGGCCGGCCGTGCTGGAGGCGCTGCCGTACCGCAAGGACGACGTCACCACGTCATACCGCCCGGAGTACCTGCGGCTGGCGGCGGCCGGGTTCGTCGTGTGCCGGCTGGACGTGAGGGGCACCGGGTCCAGCCAGGGCATCGCCACGGACGAGTACCCGGCGGTCGAGCGCTCGGACATCGCTGCCGTGATCGACTGGCTCGCCTCCCGGCCGTGGTCGAGCGGCGCCGTCGGCATGTACGGCACGTCCTACTCCGGCTTCAACTCCCTGCAACTCGCCGCGGAGCGGCCGCCGGGGCTGCGCGCGATCATCTCCATCTTCGCCTCGGACGACCGCTATGCCGACGACGTGCACTACTTCGGCGGCGCGCTAAAGCAGCTCGACCTGCTCGACTACCCGACCTACATGATCGCCATGAACGCGCTGCCGCCGGTGCCGGCGATCTACGGCGAGGGGTGGCGCGAAGAGTGGCGACAGCGGGTCGCCGGAACCGAGCCCTGGGTGCTCGAGTGGCTCGCACACCAGCGCTTCGACGCCTACTGGCAGGGCGGCAGTCTGCGCCCCGGCTACGACGCGATCGAGGTGCCGACGATGCTGATCGCCGGCTGGGCGGACGGCTACACCAACATCGCCCTGCGCGGGCTCCAGGAGCTGCGCTGCCCGCGCCGGCTGATCCTCGGCCCATGGTCGCACGCCTCCACCGACTCCTGCCTGCCCGGACCCAACGCCGACCTGGTGCCCGAGCACATCCGGTGGTGGGATCGGTGGTTGCGCGACGTGCCCAACGGCGTCGACTCCGAGCCGCCGATCGTGCTGTTCGCCCAGCGCTCCACGCGGCCCGCTCCCGACCGCAGGGAGGTGCGCGGCGAGTGGCGCTACGAGCCCACCTGGCCCGCCGAGCGGCTGCTCGCCACCTCCCTCGACCTGGCCACGGCAGCGCCGGCGGGCGACGGCCCCGACATCCTGGAGGTGCGTCCCGACACCGGCGCCACGGCCTGGATCTCGTGCGCCGCCGCCATGCCCTGGGGCCAGCCGGACGACCAGCGCCCGGACGAGCTGCACTCGCTGAGCTACACCTGGCCGGCGCTCGAAGGCGAGCTCGAGATCCTGGGTCACCCGAGGCTGCGGGTGACCGTGGCCGCGGACGTGCCGGTCGCCCAGCTGTCGGCGAAGCTGTGCGATGTGTTCGAGGACGGCACGTCGGCGCTGGTGACGCGCGGTCTGCTGAACCTGACGCATCGCGACTCACGCGAGACCCCGTTGCCGCTCGAGCCCGGCCGCGCCTACGAGATCGAGCTGGAGCTGGAGGCCGCATCGTGGACGTTCGAGCCCGGCCACCGGGTGCGGCTCGACCTGGCCGGCAGCGACTGGCCGAATGTGTTGCCGCCGCCGACGCCGGTCACGCTGACCATCCACCGCGACGGCGAGCTCGAGCTGCCGGTGCTGGATGGGCCGAGCCCGGTCGAGCAGCGCCCGGTGCTCCCGCCGCCCAACCCGCACGGCGCCAGCGTGGGCCGCAAGGAGGCCGAGAAGTCCGGCGACTCGGGCAGCGTGACGTGGGCCATCGAGCGACGCGTGCTGGAGCGCGAGACGGTGGCCCACGCCGGCAGCAGCGGCTCATACCAGGCGGCAGGAGATGTCCCGGCGTTCGACGAGCTGTACGGCGGCAGGGCGATCGTGCCGCTGGAGGATCCCGGCCGGGCGTGCACACAGAGCGAGGCCCGGTTCACGGTGCGCTGGCCGGAGGCCACCTGCGAGGCGCATGTGACCATGCGGGTGGACGGCACGCCCGACGCCTATCGGGTGCGCATCGAGCTGGCGGCCTGGGAGGACGGCGGGCAGCGCTGGCAGCGCTCGTGGGACGAGACGATCCCCCGGGATCTCCAGTAGCCGGTTCCAGAAATTCACAATTTCAACGGCGTTGACTTTGACCCGGGCGGCTGGGATGATCCCGACCGCGATGATCGACCAGGCAGCCGCCTCCGGCCGTCCGCGACCGCGTCTCGACCGCGACCAGATCGTGCGCGCTGCCTGCGCGATCGGTGAGCGGGAGGGGGCCGCAGCGGTGACCATGCGCAGGCTGGGCACCGAGCTGGCCGCAGACCCGACCGCCGTGTACCACTGGTTCGAGTCGAAGAGCGACCTGTTCGCGGCCATGGCCGACCGCTACTTCAGCGAGATCCTCGACGTGTACCGGGACGACCGCGGCTGGCGGGAGAACGTGACCGCCTCGGCGTGGGCCGGCCGTCAGGTGTTTCGCCGCAACCCCGGGTTCCTGGAGGCGCTGGCCAAGCTTCCCGACGACTCGCCGTATCTGACACAGATCGCCGAGCGCGAGATCGGCTTCCTGCTCGAAGCCGGCCTGGCGCCCGAGGATGCGGCGCGCGCGCATCACGCGCTGGACGACCTGGTCACCGGCAGCGGCCTGTTCCTGGCGGTGGCGCCCGAGCTGGCCGACCCCGGCCGCCGGCGCGAGGTGCGAAACGCGATCGCCGCTCTGCCACCGGACCACTACCCACACAGCGTCGCCGTGTCCGAGCACATGTTCGGGGACGTCGACGAGATCTTCGGTTTCCAGCTCGAGCTGCTCCTGGACGGCATCGAGCGGTGCGCGCAGTCGCCAGGCGGGAGGTGCCACGGTTCATGAGCAGCGCAATTCACGGTGGATGCAGATGGGCGGTGCGGGCAGCGCTGCTGGCGACCCTTGCGGCTCTCGCCGGGTGCGGCGGGGGTGGTGCCGGATCGGGAGGCTCTACCGGCCAGATCCTGCAGGTGGGCACGGTGTACTACATCTCGACGCTGAACCCGTTCACGGGCATCGAGACGCAGGACACGACCGCGTACGAGATGGTGTACCCACAGCTCGTCCAGTACGGCCCCGGCCTGAAGCTGGTCGGGGATTGGGCCAGGAGCTGGTCGCACACGCCCGACGGACTGACGTGGACGTTCCACCTGCGCAGCGGCGGCAAGTGGTCGGACGGCGTGCCGCTGACGGCGCAGGACGCCGTGTGGACCTTCCGCACCACGCTCAAGTACGCCAACGGCCCCACGTCCTACCTGGCCAGCACCCTGGACGGGGTGAAGACCGTGACCGCCCCCGACAAGAACACGCTGGTGCTCACCTTCAGCCGCAAGGTGGCGCCGGTACTGGCCAACCTGGAGCAGATGTTCATCCTGCCCGAGCACGTATGGAAGTCGCACGTCGGCACGAAGGGGACAGGCATCAAGGCCTTCCACCCTGAGAACTCGCTGCCGCTGGTGTCAGGCGGCCCGTACTACATCAGCAAGTACGAGGAGAAGGGGACAACGGTGTTCCGCCCCAACAAGTACTTCTACGGCCCCAAGTCGCACGCCTCGGCGGTCACCCTCACCTTCTATACGAACTCCACCTCGATGGTCGCCGATATGGAAGCGGGCAAGCTGGACATGGTGGACGCTGTGCCGTACTCGGCCGCCTCCGAGCTCAAACACACGAGCGGGATCACGCTCAACGTGCAGGCGGGCAGTGAGGTGACAAACCTCGGCTTCAACTCAAATCCACTGAAGCCCAAGAACCGCGAACTGCTGAACCCGACGGTCAAGCAGGCGCTGGAGTACGCCATCCCCCGCAAGCAGATCGTGGACGTCGTGTTCCGGGGCTACGCGGTGCCGTGGGCAAACATCATGTCTCGCCAGTCGCAGGGCGAGGGGTGGCTGAACCCGGCGGTGAAGCCACTGCCGTACGACCCCGGGAAGGCGAATCAGATCCTCGACTCGCTGGGCTACACACGCGGGGCGGGCGGTGTGCGCGTGGTGCCTGCCACATCCGGCAAGTACGCCCAGCCGGCGCATCAGATGAGCTATCCGCTGATCGTGCCGGACGACCTGGACTTCGACGGCGACCGCCAGTTCCAGATCCTGGCCGCCGCCTTCTCGAAGATCGGCGTCCACCTGAACGAGATCAACGGCGGCGACGGCAGCCAGGCGTACACGATGATCACCGCACCGAACTACAAGTACCTCAGCGCGGACATGTACACGTGGTACTGGCACCCGTACATCGACCCGAACTTCAACCTGTCGACTGTCACCTACGCCCAGTGGGGCAACAACTCCGACACCGGCTGGAACAACCCCACCTATGACCGCTGGTGGCAGCAGCAGTCGACCGAGGTCGACGTTGCGAAGCGCAGGGATTTGGTGTGGAAGATGGAGGCGTACGAGGCGCAGCAACGGCCCTACATCCAACTCGTGGACACCGACCTGCTGACGGCCAACTCAACCAGCTGGCCGGGGTTCCAGCCGGCCCTCGGCGGCTACTGCAAGTGTTACTACACCAGCCCGCATCCGACATCATGAGACGGGGCCCGGTCCGGTCGCTTGACAGGGTTGCCGGAACTCGAAATAATCGCCGACGACAACCCGGAGGGGGTTCCGATGCGCAGGCGAAACGTGGTTTCGCGGTTCGCGGCGACGCTGTGGATTGCCGCCGTTGTGTGCACATCCACGACCGCTGCCCAGGCGACACCGACCGTGTTTTGGCGGTCATACATGCACGACAACCAGCATTCGTCCTACAACGCAGGGGCCACAGCCATCACGCCGGCCACGGTCAGCGGTCTCACCGAGGCGTGGCATTTTCAGGCGCCGAACATCCCGGGCGACCCGCCCAGTCGGATCTACACAAGTCCCACCGTGTACGGCGGCGCCGTGTACGTCGGATCGAACACGGGCATGTTCTACAAGCTGAACGAGACAACGGGCGCCGTGATGTGGAGCGTGGACCTCGGACACATGCCGAAGGCCACCTGCCGGGCCAAGGCCATGCTCGGCACCGCCGCAGTAGCTCTCGATCCCACCACCAACGTGCTCACCGTCTACGCCGCCGGAGGAGACGGCAACGTGGACGCACTGCGCGCCAGCGACGGGGCGGTCCTGTGGAAGTCGCCCGTGGATACCAACACCCCTGGGACGAGCGCGTACTTCGACTTCAGTTCGCCGATGGTCGCCGACGGCCACGTGTACGAGGGCATCTCGTCCTCGTGCGACTCGCCGCTCGTACGCGGAGGACTCGCCGAACTCGACCAGGCAACGGGAGCCCGGCTGGCCACGTACTACACCGTCCCCGCGGGTTCAGTCGGAGGGAGCATCTGGAGCACGCCTGCGATCACGAAGAATGGGAGCACGATCTTCATCACGACAGGCAACGGCGACCCGACCGCAGGAGCACTGCAGGGTGACTCGGTATCCATCGTGGCACTGGACGCCAACACGCTCGCGCGCAAGGACATCTGGACCATTCCGTCCGCGGATCACGGACCGGACAGCGACTTCGGTGGTTCCCCCACACTCTTCACCGCCAGCCTGAACGGCACGCCGACTGCCATGGTGGGCGCGGAGAATAAGAACGGCTACTACTACGCATGGAATCAGTCAAACCTCGCAGCGGGCCCCGTATGGAAGCAGCGCTACGGCGCCCACCAGGAGGTAGCGGCAGCGGTCTGGAACGGATCTCACCTGTTCGTGGTGAACGGCATCACAAAGATCGGCGGAGTCAAGTACGCCGGAGGCGTTCGCGAACTGAATCCCGCGGATGGCACACCGGTGTGGGAGACCGGAGTCACGGTGCCGGACCTCGGGTTCGGCAGCCCGACCATGGACGGCGGCGGCGTGCTGGCTGCGCCGACCTACAACACGGTGACGCCGTCGAACAACGCATACATCCTGGTGGACGCGTCGACCGGCGCCGTGCTGCGCCAGTTCCCGCTCAGCGGGCCCAGCTTCCCCCAGGCCACCTTCGCGGACAACCACCTGTTCATCACGGACGGTGCGCAGGGCGCAGCAACGCTGTACGCCTACAAGTAGCGTCGACGGCGCCGCCGACGACGACCATAGACTGACGATCCTATGATCGAGGCGTTTCCGGCCGGCCACGGCGTGTGGCTGCGTTGTCAGTTCCACTCGCACACGACCAACTCCGACGGGAACGCCACGCCGGCCGAGCTGTGCGCGCACTACGCCGGGTTGGGCTTCGACGTGCTGGCGATCACCGACCACTGGCACGTCACCGAGCACGTCCACCCCGAGATCCTGACACTGCCGGGGAGCGAGTTGTCGTGCCGTGATCCGGGGCCCAGCGGCGAGGCCGAGGCGCTGGCGCTGGGGGTCCGGGTGCTGCCGGACACGCGAGAGCCGTTCGAGCACATCGAGGCGATGGCCACCTGGATCACCGCCCAGGGCGGCGTGCCGGTGCTCAACCATCCGTACTGGAGCGGGCTCGACCGAGCCGCAGCCCTCGGCGCACCATCGGTCGTGGCCCTCGAGGTGTGGAACGGCGGCTCCGAGGTGATGCAGGGAAACGGTCTGTCCACCGTGCACTGGGACGACGTTCTGTCCACCGGCCGCATGCTGTGGGGGATCGCCACCGACGACTGTCATCGCCCGGGAGAGGACAGCGGGATCGGCTGGACGTGGGTGCACGCGGCGGAGCGCTCGCCCGATGCGGTGCTCGATGCGCTGCGCCGCGGCGCGGCGTACGGGTCGGTGGGACCGCGGCTGGAGGCCGTCGAGGTGGGCGACGAGACGGTCGAGGTCAGGTCGTCGCCGGCCGCCTCCATCCGCCTCCGCTCGGGTCCGTGGGACGGGTGCGCCGTGAACGCCGACCCGGCGCACGGCGGCTATCGGGGGCGAGAGATCGCCCGAGATGCCAACGGACTGATCACCGCCGCCCGCTTCGACTACCCCGAATACTGGCGGTGGGCGCGGGTCGAGATCGAGGACGAGCGCGGCCGCCGGGCCTGGGGCAACCCGTTCCGGCTGCCCGGAGTGGAACCCGCGTCACAGCCCGGCGCGTTCGACTCCTGACGGGGGCACGGCCGGAGTAAGGTAGCGCGGTGCCGACCAACTTCGAACGCGCTTTCGAGGCCCGGCCCGAGGTGTACGCGGCCTGGGTCGAGCTCAACACGACCATCAAGGCCGGCATGGATCTGCGCCGGTATGAGCTGGCGACGCTGGCGGCGGCGCTGAGGCTGCGTTCCAGCTACTGCTGCCTGGCCCACGGGTCGGTGCTGATCGAGCGCTTCGACGAGCCGGTGCAGCAGATCGTCGCGGATCGCGAGTCGGCCGGGCTGGACGAGGTCGACCTGGCCGTGATGCGGCTCGCCGAGCGGGTGGTGGACGACGCGTGCTCGATCACCGACGACGATGTCGCCCCGCTGCGCGAGCTGGGGCTCTCCGACACCGACATCATGGACGTGGTGCTGGCGGCGACGGCGCGCTGCTTCTTCTCCAAGACGCTGGACGCCATGCGCGTGCTGCCGGACGCGACGTACCGCGAGCTGGCGCCGGAGCTGCGCGAGGCGCTGGTGGTCGGCCGGCCGATCGCCGAGGTCTGACGCGCGCGTATCATCGGGGGCGGCCATGGCTTCGAGCAACTCGATCGAGATCGATGCCGGCGGGCACTCGGTCAGCGTCTCCAACCCCGACAAGATGTTCTTCGCGGAGGTGGGAGCGACCAAGCTGGACCTGATCCGCTACTACGTCGCCATCGAGCAGCCGCTGATGCGCGCGCTGGGCGGCCGTCCGGTGCTGATGGAGCGCTATCCGGAGGGCGCCGGCGGCCCGTCGTTCTTCCAGAAGCGAGCGCCCAAGAACACGCCGGAGTGGATCCAGACCACCGAGGTGCAGACGCCCAACGGGACTCCCTCCCAGGCCCTCGTGATTGCCGACGTGGGGCACATCGCGTGGGCAGTGAACTTCGGCTGTCTGGGGCTGCACGTGTGGCCGTTCCTGGCCGCCGAGCCCGAGCACGCCGACGAGCTTCGGATCGACCTCGACCCGTCGCCGGGGGTGACGTTCGACATGGTGCGCGAGGCGGCGGCCGAGGCCCGCGGCCTGCTGGACGAGCTCGGCATGACCGGCTATCCCAAGACCACCGGCCGAAACGGCATCCACGTCTACCTGCGGCTCGTGCGCCGCTACGACTCGATCGTGGTGCGGGAGGCGGCCGTGGCGCTGGCCCGCGAGCTGGAGCGGCGCCGGCCCGACCTGATCACCGCCGCCTGGTGGAAGGAGGAGCGGGGCACGCGCGTGTTCGTCGACTTCAACCAGAACGCGCCGCACAAGACGGTGCTGGGGGCGTGGAGCGTGCGGCCGCGGCCCGGCGCGCAGGTGTCGACGCCGTTTCGGTGGGACGAGCTGGCAACCATCGACCAGGCCGAGCTGACAATGCAGACGGTGCCCGCCCGGGTGACGGAGGACGGCGACCCGTGGCAGGCGATGGCCGAGCAGCCGCAGGATCTGGAGCCGCTGCTCGAGATGCATCGCCGCGACATGGATGCGGGGCTGATGGACGCGCCGTGGCCGCCGGTCTACCCGAAGATGCCGAACGAGCCGCCCCGGGTCGCGCCCAGCCGGGCGAAGAAGCAGTAGGTCAGGCTCCG
This sequence comes from Gaiellales bacterium, assembly GCA_051955775.1. Classification (GTDB taxonomy): domain Bacteria; phylum Actinomycetota; class Thermoleophilia; order Gaiellales; family JAICJC01; genus DASUHT01. The sequence continues at coordinate 13,553 of JBQCGJ010000245.1, forward strand.
GCTGTCCAGAAGTCGGGCTGCGGGGCAGACTCGGCCTGCTGATCCGCGACCTTGACCGAGATCATCGCGAACGCCGCCTCCTCCGGGGTCTCGTTTCGCACCGCCCGCACCGTGCCCGCAGGGATGCGCACCGCGTCGTACTGCCCCAGCGTCTCGACGGCGCCGTTCAGCCTGACCCGCACCTCACCGGACAGCACGAAGTAGATCTCCTCGATGGTGTTGTGGCGGTGCCCCCAGGTGTCGCTCTGACCCGGCGGACGGTGCGTCGCACCGGGAGCCAGCACCCGCACGTTGAGGGCAATCTGCTCCGCGCCCATCGGCCGCCCGTAGCCGAGGAACGGCCCCACCGGATCGCCGCCGCTGAAGTCGGGCGCGTCGGCCCGCCGCATGATCGTGTAGTCGCTCTCGGTCGCCATGGCCGCAGTCTATGTGGTTCTTGCAGGGCGACAAACCCGGGCCTGGCCCCGGTCGTTGGACTACACCCGCGCCGCGCGAAACAGCGGCAGCCACTGCTCGTTGGCGTCCAGCATCTCGTCCAGCAGGCGGCCGATCTGGTCGATGTCCAGCCGCGCCTGCATGTTCGGGTCGAGCAGGAAGGCGTGCAGCGCCTGCTGCCGGTCGCCGCTCAGCGCGGCCTTCACGACCTGCCGCTCGAACGCGACGTAGTGCTGCAGGTGCGCAGCCAGCGCCTCGGGCAGCGGCCCGGCGTAGATCGGCCGGATGCCGTAGCCGTTGACCGACGCGTTCACCTCGACGACGGCGTCCGCGGGGAGGTTCGGGATGGCGCCCTCGTTCGGCGCGTTGACCACGAAGGTGCGGTTCCGGTTCTCGACGATCGACTCCATGATGTCGATCACCTCGATGCCCCAGTCCTCGTCGCCCACCGGCAGATCGGCCAGCGTGACGGGGCCGGCCCCCGGTGCCGTCCACTTCGCGGCCAGCGCCTCCAGCTCCGCCACCCGCGACTTCTCGTACGCCATGTCGTGGGTGGTGATGTCGTAGCGCATCCTCACGCCCTGCGCGGTGCCCGCGTACGGCTGCTCCAGCCACTGCATCTGCGGGTAGTGCTCGACCCAGTGGCTCCAGCAGTAGGGCAGCACGCCGTAGGTGTCCAGCACCCACCTCACCACCGGGTCAGTCGCACGCTCGTGCACGAGCGGCATGGCGTCCGTGCCGTCCCTCAGCCGCAGCTGCTGCACCGACGCACAGTGGTTGATGCCGGCCACCACCGGCGGCATCGCGATGTCCTGCGGGTCGACTCCCGCCTGGTCGGCCAGCCACGCCGCGCTCGCCGGATGCCCGGTGCATGAGCACAACGCATACGTCTTCACCGACGGGGCTGCGACAAGCATCGCCATGGCCTCGGTGGGCGCGGGGTTGGTGTAGTTGAAGACGTACGCCTCGGGCGCCACCTCGGCCACGTTGCGGGCCACCTCCGCCAGCACCGGCGCGTTTCGGAACGCCCGCATCACGCCGCCCGGCCCCACGGAGTCGCCAACGTGCATGACCAGGCCGTAGCGGCCGGGGATCTCCAGGTCGTTCGCCCACGCGTCCATGCCGCCGACCGAGATGGCCGCGATCACGAAGTCGGCGTCCACCAGCGACTCCCGCTGGTCGAGCGTCGAGCGCACCTGGAGCGCGCTGCCCTCG
>JBQCGJ010000246.1:0-10554 GCA_051955775.1 Gaiellales bacterium
GTGCCGGTCGAGGACGGCCGGCGGCTGGAGCTCGGGTCCGCCGACGTGCGCGTCGTGGCCCTGCCCGGACACACGTCCGACATGACCGGGCTGCTGGTGGACGGCGCAGCGCTGATCGGCGGCGACTCGCTGTTCGCCGACGCGGTCGCGCGGCCCGACCTGGAGGCCGGCGATGCCGGCGCCGCGGAGGCTGCGCGTCAGCTCCACCGCACACTGCACGCATGCGTGCTGAGTCTGCCGGCGGACACGACCCTGCTGCCGTGCCACTACCCCGGCGGGCGGCTGGGCGGGCCGGTCGCGCCAACGCTGGCGGAGGTGCGGCGCGCGATGCCCCAGCTGGACGCGGGCGAGGATGAGTTCGTGCGCTTCCTGCTGGACAGCATGCCGCCGCGTCCGGCCAACTACGAGCAGATCATCGCCGCCAACCTGGGCGCGGGCCCAGACGCCGAGACCGCCGCGCGGCTGGAGGTCGGCGCCAACAACTGCGCGGTCAGCCGGGCCTGGGCGGGCACGTAGGCGGGGTCGACTACCGTGTGGCCTTGGCGGTTGGCCGCGATTCACCTGTATTGGTCGGCCGGGTCGTCGCCCTGTGGCGCTATCCCGTGAAGTCGCTCGCCGGCGAAGCGGTGCGGGAGCTGGCCGTCGACGAGCGTGGCGTGGCTGCCGACCGGGTGTGGGGGCTGGTCGACCGGGGCGGCAAGATCGCCAGCGGCAAGACGACGCGGCGGTTTCGGCGCGTCCCCGGGCTGCTCGTGCACGGTGCTCGGCTCGGTCCCGGAGGCGTGCCCCGGCTGCATCTCGCAGACGGCCGGGTGGTTGCGCTCAGCGACGAGATCGCCGCCGAGCTCGCGGGCCCGGGGTGGCGGTTCGAGCGGGAGAACTCGGTGTCGCACCTCGACGCCGGGCCCGTACATCTGGTGACCACGGCCACGCTGGCGAGCCTCGGCGCCGCCGCCGGCGAGCCGGTCGAGCCGGAGCGGCTGCGCCCGAACCTGGTCATCGACGCCGGCGCCCAGCGCGAGGAGGATTGGGCGGGCCATCCGCTGTTCGCCGGCGAGGTGGAGCTCGCAGTGAGTCACCCGGCCGAGCGCTGCGTGATGGTCGGGCACGCCCAGTCCGGGATGGCGCACCGCCCGTACCTGCTGAAGACGATCGGTCGCTGGAATCAGCTCTGCGCGGGGATGTACGCGAACGTGGTGGTTCCCGGCTCGATCCGGGTCGGCGACGAGGTGAGCACGCGGTAACGTCCCGCATCGTGGACGCGGAGGTCGTGCCGGTGCTGTACGTCGAGGACGCGTCGCGAGCCATCTCGTGGTACGGGCGGCTGGGATTCCGCAAGGAGTGGGAGCACCAGTTCGAGCCAGGCTTCCCGTGGTTCGTCTCGGTCGCGCGAGGGCAGGCGCGGATCTATCTCTCCGAGCACAAGGGCGATGCCCGCCCCAATACGCTGATCCACCTGTACGTGGATGACATCGACGCGGTGTCAAAGGAGTTCGGCGTCCCCGTCGATGAGGATGGCCTGGCGGGCCGTGAGTGCGACTTCGAGGATCCCGACGGCAACAGGTTGCGGGTGGCGACGCGACGTTCCAGTTCCAGCAGCTGACGGCGGAGCTGGCGTCTAGCCGATCAGCCCTTCGGCGCGACCGACCTTCTCGAACGCGGCGAGTGCGCGGTCGATGTGCTCGGGCTGAGCGGCGGCGGTCATCTGCACGCGGATCCGCGCCGTCCCCTCCGGCACCACCGGGAAACCGAACCCGGTCACGAACACGCCCTCGTCGAGCAGTGCCGCGGATGCGCGGATGGCCCGCGCGGTCTCGCCCACGATGATCGGCACGATGGCGCCCTCCCCGGCCAGCGGCGAGTAGCCGATGTCCGCGATCCGGCGCCGGAAGTCCGCCGTGCGCTCGTGCAATCCGGCCACCAGCTCGGGGTGCTCGCGCAGCACCCGGACGGCCGCGCGTGCGCTGGCCGCGATGGTCACGGGCAGGGCATTCGAGAACAGCTGCGGGCGCGACCGCTGGGCGAGGATCTCGCACACCGCCCGGCTCGACGCCACATAGCCGCCCGCCGCACCGCCCAGCGCTTTGCCCAGGGTGCCGGTGAGCACGTCGACCTGGCCGAGCAGGCCGAAGTGCTCATGCGTGCCGCGGCCGGTCTTCCCCATCACGCCGGTGCCGTGCGAGTCGTCCACCACCACGATGGCGTCGTGCTCGCGGGCCAGCCGCACGATGTCCGGCAGCCGGGCCAGGTCGCCCTCCATGCTGAACACGCCGTCGGTCACGATCAGCCGCCGGGTGCCCGGCTCGCAGCCCTTCAGCTCCCGCTCCAGCGCCTCCATGTCGGAGTGCGGGTAGACGACCTTGCGACGCGGCCGTGACAGCCGGATGGCGTCGATGATCGAGGCGTGGTTCAGGGCGTCGGACAGGATCACGGTGTCGGCGTCGGACAGCGAGGGGATCACGGCCTCGTTCGCGTTCCAGCACGACACGTATGAGAGCGCGGCCTCCGTGCCCAGGAAGTCGGCGAGGTCGCGCTCCAGCTCGAGGTGCGGCGTGAACGTCCCGCAGATGAACCGCACCGACGCGGTGCCGGCGCCGTACCGATCGAGCGCCTCCCGGCCGGCGGCGATGACCTCCGGGTGTTCGGCCAGGCCCAGGTAATTGTTGGATGACAGCACGATCACGCTGCCGCGGCCCGCCATCTCGACCTGCGGCCCCTGGGCAGAGTCGAGCACCGGGAAGTGCTTGAACGTGCCCGCCTCGCGAAGCCCCGCCAGCTCCGCTTCCAGCTGCGACTCCAGGCGGCTGTTCACCGGTGCGCCCAGGTCGGCTCGCGGCGGCGGTGGTGGCCCGGCCCGACAAGCGCCTCGCGGGACGGCCCGGCGGCGTCCGCTGCCTCCTGCTCGCCGTTCGGGAAGACCACGATCTTGCACGCTTCCCCGGCCGCCAGCTGCTCGAACGCCTGCTCGTGATCCTCGAGGCCGTCCAGCCGGGTCGTGATCAGCGGCCGCAGATCGACCACGCCGGACTTGAGCATCCAGCTCGTCTTGTACCAGGTGTCGAAGATGCGCCGGCCGTTCAGCGCCAGCACGCTCAGGTTCTTGAAGATCATGGCCTCGGCCACGTCGATCTCGACCGGCCGCGAGGGGATCCCGAACAGGATCACCCGCCCTCCGTTGCGGGCGATCTGGAAGGCGTCGGTGATGGACCGGGCCGCCCCTGACATCTCGAACACGACGTCCAGGTTGTGGCCCTCGTTCTGATCGCGGAACCAGCCGGGCACGTCGTCGGTCGACTCCACGTCGACGGCGGCGCTGGCGCCCATGGTGGTCGCCAGCCCCAGCCGGAACGGCGTGCGGTCCGACGCCCACACGCCCGCGGCGCCCGCAGCCGACGCGATGGCGATCGAGAACAGGCCGATCGGCCCGCATCCCAGCACCGCCACCGAGCGGCCGGTCAGCTCCTGCTCGCCGGTCGCGAACACCGCGTTTCCGAACGGCTCCTGGAGCGTCGCGATCTCGGGTGCCAGGCGGCTGCGATCGTTCAGCCACACCACCGGCTCCGGCAGCACCACGTACTCGGCAAAGGCGCCGTCGCGATCGACGCCCAGGATCTGGGTGTGCTCGCACATGTGCGCGTGGCCGGTGCGGCACTGGAAGCACATGCCGCAGGTCACGTGGCTCTCGGCCGACACGTAGTCGCCGACCTGCACGTGGCGCACGTCCGCACCCACCTCGACCACCTCGCCCGCGAACTCGTGCCCCAGCGTGAGCGGCGGATGGATGCGGTGCTGGGCCCACTCGTCCCAGTTGCGGATGTGCAGGTCGGTGCCGCAGATCGAGGCGGCAAGCACCCGCACCAGCACGTCGCCCGGGCCCGGCGCCGGCACCGGCACCTGCTCCAGATGCAGGCCCGGCTCGGCGGCCAGCTTGCGGAGCGCGACCATCGTCTCGGCCATGACCCCGCACGCTACCTATCGCGCAGGCCGTCCGCGAGCCGGAACCGCATCGCAGCAGGTGAATCTCCCGCCGCGGCGTATTGACCTTCACGATCAGACCTGGTATGACCTCGTGTCGGCGCCTGGGTCCGCGCGCGCCAAAGAGTCGATGAAGATGCTTCTGCTGCACCCCCGGACCGTGTTCGGCTCGATCACCGCGCTGGCGTTGGTGCTGATGGCGCCGGCCCCGGCATTGGCTGCGCACCCTGAGGGGGGAGCCGCTTCATCCGGCCTCCCGCACCCGCCGCATGTGCTGCCGCGGGCCAGGAACCCGCTGCACGTGCTGGCGCCCTGGATCGTGCCCAACACCTCGGGCGTCGGCTACCGCTCGGCCCTGTGGGAGCCGGCCAGTCCGCAGAACTACACCGTGGCCAGCCGCCCGTTCGACCTGCCCATCAAGCGCATCGTGATTCACGTCGCCGAGGGCGGGTTCCAGAGCACATACGAGTGGTTCAAGAACCCGGCAGCCAGGGCGTCGGCGCACTACGTCGTCGGGTCGCAGGGGCAGGTGGCCCAGATGGTGCCCGAGCGGGACATCGCCTGGCACGCAGGCAACTGGGCGTACAACGAGACCTCGATCTGGATCGAGCACGCCGGGTACACGAACGTCACGCACTTCCCGTTCGCCGAGTACGGGGGCTCCGCGAAGCTGGCCGCGTACCTGGCGGACAAGTACATGGTCGTGCCCGACCGGTCGCATGTGATCGGGCACTACCAGGTCCCGGACCCCTTCCATCCAGGCGAGTTCGGCGGCGCCGACCACCACACCGATCCCGGCCACACCTGGAACTGGCCCCTGTACATGGCCTACCTCCGCCTGGATGCGGTCGACACCTATCAGCAGCCGACCGACAACACGACGCCCGGCGGCGTCACGTACTCCCACTCCGTGTGGAAGCCGTCGAGCCGGCTCCCGCAGCACACAGGCCCCGACTACCTGACCACCGGCGGGCGCACCCCCGGGCATCCGGTCGGCTACCGGTTCAACGTGCCGTACACCGACAGCTACGACATCTTCATGCGCTGGCCATGCGACCGCTACTACAACCGGGACGTCACCGTGGGCGTCGCCACCGCCAGCAGCTACCGCTCGACCTCGGTCGACGAGAGCCGGCACTGCACGCGCTGGAACTGGCTGGGCAGCTTCACGCTGGCGGCGGGTGAGGGCACGAAGGTGGTTGTGCTGTCGAGTTCGCACCACCGCGGCGAGATCGTGGCCGACGCGATCCGCATCGTCGAGAGCAGTGACCCGTCGCCGCCGACGGTTCCCGTGGCCTCCGTGACCTCCGACGCGACCTCCATGCGGGTGTCCTGGACTGCCTCGTCGGACAACATCGCGGTCGCCGCGTATCAGCTATGGGTCGGCGGCACGCTGGTGTATCGCGGTCCCAACCGGTCGGCCACGGTGGTGGGCCTCGACTGCGGCACGGCCTATGCGGTGTCGGTGCGGGCCGTCGACAAGGCCGGCAACCGGTCGGCCAAGCACGCCCAGATCGTGCCCACGCTGGACTGCCTGCACGCGCCCACCGGCCTCACCGCCGGCGGCCAGACAAAGACCTCGATCCAGTTCTCGTGGGACGCCGGCGGCAACACCACGACCGGGTACAACGTGTATCTGAACGGGCCGCAGGCCGCGCAGACCACGGCACCGTCCTACACCTACAGGGGCCTCACCTGCGGCACCACCTACAAGCTGGGCGTGGCGGCCTACGACGCGTCGGGCAAGGTGTCCGCGCACAGTCACATCTACGCGCAGACCGCGGCCTGCTGAGCGTCACCGCGACGCCTCCGGATTCAGCCAGCGAAACCCCTCCACCGCCCGCGCAGCCCCGCGCAGGCTGCCCACGGTGCGCCGCCCTGACTGCTCCAGGTGCGTTGCCAGAGCCAGGAATACCTGGGCGGTGGTCAGCGCGTCGCCGAGGGCGTGATGCGGGTCGTGCACGGGTAACCCCAGCGCCTCGGCGATCGCCCCCAGCTGGCGCAGCCCTGGATCGCGGTGCTCGCGCTCGATGGTCAGAAGCCGCCACATGACCGCCGTGTCCAGCAGCGTCTTCGGCAGCCGGATCCCGTACCGGCGCAGCGGCGCTCCCAGGAACGCGCGCTCCACCCACGAGGCGTGGGTGATCAGGTCGCGTCCGCGGACGGCGTCCGCCAGCGCGTCGAACGCCGTCTCGGGAGGGGGCGCCTCGATCAGATCCTGCGGCCGGATTCCATGCACCTCGATGCTCGTGGCCGGCACGTTGCGGCCGGGCCGCACCAGCCCGTACACGGCGCCGCCGGCCTCGATCCGCCCCCCGTCGATGGGAACGGCCGCGAACGAGATCACCTGGTCGGCCTGCGGGTCGAGGCCCGTCGTCTCGACGTCGACCGCCGCCAGCGCAGCCTCACGCCAGGGCGTCCAGCGGTGGCTCACCAGGTCAGGCTCATGATCGCTCCCAGGCCTCGCTGCACCCGGGCCACCGCCCGCAGCGCCTCCTTCAGGTAGGTGCGTGTGAGCCGCGAAAGCTGGGTCACATCGATGTGATCGTCGGGAGTCTCGCCGCCCCGCAGGCGGGCCACCTGATGCTCCATCCGAAGCTCCGAGAACAGCTCGAACGCGTCCCGCAGGTCGGCCGCGTCGCGCTCGCTCATGGTGCCTCCGGCGGCAGCCGCCTGCAGGCGCTGCACCGTGGTGGCACTGGACACGCCGGCGGCCATGCCCGCCGCCCGTGCCAGATCGGCGACCGGCAGCACGCCGCCGCGCTTGATGTCGAGCCGGCCCTTGTGCTCGCCATCGTGCTCGACCACGAAGTCGCGGAAGAACCCGGTCGGCGGGCGGTGGGCGAGGGCGAAGCGCTCGAGCAGCCGCAGCAGCCGCGGCCGGTCGCGGGCGTCGGCGAACACCGACTGCAGGCGGTCTCCGGCCACGTCCGCGGCCCACACTGCGCGGCCGTCCACGAGAACGCTGACCAGGATCAGCGCCTTCTCCTGGTCGGGGTCGTCCAGCCACGACCGGGCGACGCGCTCCCATTCGTCGATCGAGCGGGCGAACAGCGGCCGGCTGGCCACGACACCCTGCGGGCAGCTCGGAACGCCGCACCGCTCGAGGTTCGCCACCACCATCTCGCCGAGCTCTCGCATCCACCGGCGGAGCTGCTGGTCGTCGTCAGGCCCCGCCCAGGCGAGCGCGCTGTCCTGGTCGGATGACGGGTACGCCTCGCGGCGGGCAAAGCTGCCCAGCGCGAACCACGTGTACGGCACATCCGGATGGCCCAGCGAGGCCTCGGCGAACTCCAGCAGCCTGCGGGTGAGGGCGTCGTGCACCGTGGTGATCACGCGGCTGATCACCTCCGGCGCGGTGCGCGCGTCGTGCAGGGAGACGACCGTGGCCGGGAGCTGAGCGGCGGCCGTGGCGAGGTCGTCGACGTCCGCAGCACGCGCGATCGCGGATCGCAGGTGGAACGGCGTTCGCGTCTCCACCGCCATCAGGTCGGTGTCGGAGATCACCCCGACCAGCCGCCGGTGAGCGTCGATGACCGGGAAGTGGCGGACGCCGCGGTCGAGCATCTCGAGCAGAACGTCGACGCCTCCGCGGTCGGCGGTGACCGTGCGCGCAGGTGCGGACATGACCTCCGACACCGGCGTGTCGGGGGCTGCGCCCGCGGCCACCACGCGCGTCCGCAGGTCGCGGTCGGTGAGGATGCCGAGGCCGTCGGGCAGCTCGACCAGGACCGAGGACGAGCCGGCCTCGGCCATCCTCGAGGCCGCGTCGCGGACCGGCGTGCCGGGCGCCACCACCACGGCCGGCGAGCGCACCAGCTCACCGACCTGCCGCACCGCCGGGTCGGCGCGCGGCTGGGTGGGCATGTCGCGCACGCGCATCTCGAATCGCCCGCCGATCGAGCGCACCACGTAGCGGATGGCGGAGGGGTGGGCCAGCACCGGCCGGATCACCTCCGCCGGGATGACGTAGCACAGCGTGTCCTCGTGCGCGCGCACCGTCAGCCCCAGGGGATCGCTGGAGAGCACCGACGCGTGGCCGAACATCTCGCCCTCGCCGAGCAGGTCGACCACCTGTCCCTGGTCGATCAGCTCCACCGCCCCGCGGCGGATCACCCGCGCCTCCGTGGCGGGGGGAGCCCCCTGCACGTAGATGGTCTGCCCGGACGGCACGAACTCGATCGCGCAGGCCGCCGCCACCTGTTCCAGGCGTTCCGGGTCGAGGGCGTCGAACGGGGGGACGCTGCCGAGGAAATCCGCGATGTCGTGCACGGGCGGCCATCTTCGCCCACCCCGGGGCGGGAGACAACCCCCGCGGGGTGCTTGACAACCAAGTAAGTGACTGCTAACTTCTCATGAACGATGACGGTCGAACACGAGAACCCACGACGCTCGGGCCGGATGAGCGCCGGACAGCGCAGGCGGCAGATCGTGGACGCGGCGCTGGCCGAATTCGCGGTCAAGGGCCTGCACGGCACGACCACCGAGGACATCGCAAAGCGCGCCGGCATCACCCAGCCGTACGTGTTCCGGCTGTTCGGCACGAAGAAGCAGCTGTTCATGGCCGCCGTGGAGCGCGGGTTCGATCGGGTGCAGGAGACGTTCCAGGCGGCAGCCGACGAGGCGCCGGACGATGCGGACGCCGAGGAGCGGCTGCGCATGATGGGGCTTGCCTACCAGCGGCTGCTCGAGGATCGCAGCCTGCTCTTGGCGCAGATGCAGACGTACGCGGCCTGCGACGACCCCGAGGTGCGGGCCGTCGCGCAGCTCCGGTACGGCGAGCTGTTCGAGCGGATCGAGCAGGCCACGGGCGCCACGGCGGAGCAGATGCACCTGTTCTTCGCCCAGGGCATGCTGCTCAACGTGGCTGCCGCACTCGACCTGCTCGGCGTGCATGAGGAGTGGGCCAGGCGCTGCCTGTTCGGAACGGAAGGCTGAGTTTTTTTTGAGTCGGAAGTTCGTGACTGCTAACTATCTAACGAGGGAGGAGCCATGACCCGCACACGCACGATGTGGACGTTCGCCATCACCAGCCTGGCGCTGCTGATGACCACGCTCGACAACCTGGTCGTGACCACCGCGCTGCCCACGGTGCAGCGCGACCTGCATGCCAGCATCTCCGGCCTCGAGTGGACGGTGAATGCGTACACCCTGACCTTCGCGGTGCTGCTCATGCTGGGCGCGGCACTGGGCGACCGGTACGGCCGGCGGAGGATGTTCCTGATCGGCCTGGCCGTCTTCACGGCCGGATCGGCCGCGGCGGCGCTGGCGCCGTCGATCGACGCGCTGATCGCCGCCCGCTCCCTGCAGGGCGTGGGCGGGGCGATCGTCACCCCGCTCACCCTGACCATCCTGTCCGAGGCCTTCCCGGCCGAGCGGCGCGGGCTGGCCCTGGGAGCATGGGGCGCCATCAGCGGCCTGGGCATCGCCCTCGGCCCGGTCATCGGCGGGGCAATCGTGCAGGGCATCTCGTGGCAGTGGATCTTCTGGATCAACGTCCCGCTGGGTCTGGCCGCGCTTGTTCTGGGACGCGCCTTCCTGACCGAGAGTCACGGCCCCGCGACAAGGCTCGATGTGCCCGGCGTGGCGCTCATCACCGCCGCCATGTTCGGGCTCGTGTTCGGCCTGGTGCGGGCCAACTCGCACGGCTGGACGAGCCCCGAGATCATGCTCTCACTGGCCTCGGGAGTCGTATTCCTGGCCGCCTTCGTGGCCTGGGAACGGCGAGCCGCCGAGCCGATCCTGCCGCTTCGGTTCTTCCGCAGCCGGGCCTTCTCGGCCGCCAACACGGCGTCGCTGCTGATGTTCTTCGGGATGTTCGGGTCGATCTTCCTGCTCACCCAGTACCTGCAGAACGTGCAGGGCTACTCGGCGCTGCAGGCCGGGTTGCACATCCTGCCGTGGACGGGCATGCCGATGCTGGTGGCGCCGATCGCGGGCGCCCTGACCGATCGCGTTGGCGGCCGGCCGTTCCTGATCGTGGGGCTGGCCCTGCAGGCGATCGCCCTGGGCTGGATGGCCACGGTGATCCGACCGGACGTGCCCTATGACGAGCTGATCGCCCCGTTCATGATGGCGGGCGTCGGCATGGCGTTCTTCTTCGCCCCCGTGGCAGCGGTGGTGCTGGGGTCGGTGCGCCAGAAGGAGGCCGGCCAGGCGTCGGGCGCCAACAACGCCATCCGGGAGCTGGGCGGCGTGTTCGGGGTGGCCGTGCTGGCCTCGATCTTCAGCCATCGGGGCGGCTACTCGACGCCCGACACGTTCACCGCAGGCATCCAGCCCGCGCTGTACGTGGGAGCGGCGATGGTCGGCCTGGGATCGCTGGCCGCGGTGCTGCTGCCGCGGCGGCGGCGGGCCTTCGAGCCGGAGCTGGCCGCCGCGGCTGAGGCGTAACACCGAGCGGTGTCCGGCACTGTCACACACACCGTGACGGTGCCTGACACGTTCTGCACGTCGTGGGGGGTGGCCCCCCACGAGGGGGCGGAAAACCCCGGGGTGTTTTTATATTTTTGGGGGGGGAGATTAGCCTGATTGGCCCCGCCCGCCGCCGGGAAAAAAACCGCCCGGCCCACAGCAACA
>JBQCGJ010000247.1:0-3944 GCA_051955775.1 Gaiellales bacterium
CCTCCAGGGGACTTGCCAGCACGTGCATGCGGCCGCCCACGATCCCCAGCAGGAAGGGATCGAGGATGGCGATCGGAAGCTCATGCCGCATGGCCGCCGAGCGCTCGGTGTCGCCGTAGAGCAGGAGATCGGTCACGGCGATCCACGGTAGACAACCCGCGGCGTCGCGTCAAGAAACCTTGACGCGGATGGGTCGTCAATGTATCTTGACGGCAGTGGAACCATCCGCCACCGAGGCCCACACGGCCAGCGACCCCGAGGTCGGTCTGCGGGCGGTGGCCTCCCTGCGCCACCTGCTGGAGGCCACCGAGGAACTGCACGTGCGCCGCGCCCGCGAGCGCGGCTGGAGCTGGCAGCAGATCGCCACGCTGCTCGGCGTGTCCAAGCAGGCAGTGCACCAGAAGTACGCCAAGGGCGAGCCCCGTTCGCGGAGGAGGCGGCCGTGAGGCTCGCCCTGCGCCGCGGCCGGACGCCGTCCCTGCGGCCGGCCATCCGCTACGTCACGCTGGGCGCCGAGCAGGCCCGTCGCCACGGCTCCGGCTTCGTGGGTACGCACCACATCCTGCTTGGAATGCTGCGCAATCCGAACGCCGAGACCGAGCGCATCCTGCGCCGGCTGGATGTCGAGCCGGAGGCGGTCGAGGCGCGGCTGCGCGAGATGATCGGCCCCGGGTCGCCGGCCATCGACGCCGATGCGCTGGCCACCCTGGGAATCGACTTCGACGCGGTGCGGCAACGGCTCGACGCGTCGTTCGGGGCGGGCGCGCTGGAACGCACCAGCGCGGGCTGCCTAGGGATCGACCCACGCGCGAAGATGGCGCTGGCCATGGCCTCGGAGCACGCTCAGGGCCGGTCGGTGCACGACCGGGACGTGCTGCTGGGGATGCTGGGCGTGCCCGACTCACCGGCCGCTTCGGTGCTGGCCGAGCATGGCATCACCGCCGACGCGATGGCCGCCGTCGATCTGCTATCTTAGTGCCGATCAGATTATGAGCGACTCTCAGATTCCATGGCGGGAGAGTGATGTGCCCGACCAGACCGGGCGAATCGCAGTGGTCACTGGGGCCAGTGCCGGTCTGGGGGTCGAGACGGCCCGCGTGCTGGCGGCCCGCGGGGCACACGTGATCGTGGCCTGCCGCGACCTGGCCAAGACCGAGCGCGCCCAGGCCCGCATCGGCGCCGCGGACGGGCAGCTCGAGCTCGTGCGGCTCGACCTCGCCTCGCAGGCCTCGGTGCGTGAGGCCGCCGGCCAGATCCGCTCCTCGCACCCGCGCATCGATCTGCTGATCAACAACGCGGGCGTGATGGACGTGCCGTACCAGCGCACCGAGGACGGATTCGAGCTGACGCTGGCCACGAACCACCTCGGCCCGTTCGCGTTCACGGGGCTGCTGCTGGAGTCGCTGCTGGCCACGCCGGCATCGCGGGTGGTCACCGTCAGCAGCATCGCCCACCGGCGCGGGCACATCCATTTCGACGACCTGCAGTCGGAGGCCCGGTACAAGGCGGGTGACGCCTACGCGCAGTCGAAGCTGGCGAACCTGCTCTTCACGTACGAGCTCGACCGCCGGCTGCGTGCGGCCGCCGCGCCCACGGCGGCGCTCGCCGCCCATCCCGGCAACTCCCGCACCGAGCTGTGGCGCACCAGCTCACGGCTCGAGCAGGCGCTGCTCGGCCCCCGGCTGGCCCTCCTCAACTCGTGGCTGATCCAGACCGCGCAGGCGGGGGCGCTGCCCACGTTGCGAGCGGCCACCGACCCCGCTGCCCAGGGAGGCGACTACTTCGGGCCGCCCGGCCGGCTCCAGTTCGCAGGACCGCCGACCCGGGTCGAGTCCAACGCCCGCTCCCACGACGCCGGCGCCCAGCGCCGGTTGTGGGAGATCTCCGAGCGGCTGACCGGGGTCACCTACCAGCTTGGAGCGGCCGGTTGAGCCCGCGGCTTGGGCGCTACCACCACGGCGACCTGCGGGCGGCGCTGGTCGAGGCGGCGGCCGAGCTGATCGCCGAGCGCGGCGTGCGCGACTTCTCGATGGCCGAGGCCAGCCGCCGGGTGGGGGTCGCGGTCAGCGCGCCGTACGCGCACTTCGCCGATCGCGACGAGCTGCTGGCGGCGGTTGTCGTGCACGCCTACGACGTGTTCTCCAGGGAGTTCCTGCCCGAGGTGAGCCGGGTGGCCGATCCCGCCCCGCGGCTGGCCGCCCTCGCGCGCGCGTATGTGCAGTTCGCGGGATTCCACCGGCCGCTGTTCGAGGCGGCGTTCCTGGCCGGCCTGGACAAGCGCGAGCACCCCGAGATCCGGGACGCCGAGAAGCCGCTGGACGCGATCTTCACCGACTCCATCCAGGAGCTCGCCGACGGTGGGCCGGATTCCGCCGAGCTGGCCGGCGCCGTGGAGGCGACCGCACACGGGCAGGCCATGCTGCTCTTGGACGGCGCGCTCGGCGAGGGCGACGACGCGGTCGAGCATGCGGCCGAGCGGGCCGCGCGGGCGACCCTGGCGCTGGTGGCCGGCCGACACCTGCTGGAACATCCGGCCGGGGACGCAGCCCGCTGATACGGTGCCCGCGTGTCGATCAAGACTCCACGTGAGCTGGAGGGCATGCGAGCGGCCGGACGGGTCGTCGCGCTGACCCTGGCCGCCATGCGCGAGCGCGTGGAGGCAGGCGTCTCGACGCGCGAGCTCGACGAGGTGGCCGCCCGCACGTTCGCCCGCCACGGCGCCCGCTCCGCGCCGCAGCTGGTGTACGACTTCCCCGGGGTCACGTGCATCAGCATCAACGACGAGGCCGTGCACGGGATCCCCGGCGACCGCCGCCTGGAGCCCGGGGACGTGATCACACTCGACGTCACGGCCGAGCTGGACGGCTTCATCGCCGACGCCGCGGTGACGGTCGGGGTCGATCCCCTGGATGACGCCGACCGGGAGCTGATCCGCGCCGCCGAGCGGGGGCTCGCGGCAGGGCTTCGCGCAGCCACGGCCGGGGCGCAGGTGCGCGCCGTCGGCGCCGCCGTCGAGCGGCGGGTGGCGCAGGACGGATTCGCGGTGCTGCGCCCGCTGACCGGGCACGGCGTCGGCCGCAGCATCCATGAGGAGCCGTCTGTCCCCAACTTCGACCACCCGTACGCGACCCAGCGCCTGACCGAGGGTCTGGTGATCACGATCGAGCCGATCGTGGCCAGCGGCACCCAGGCCGTGCGCACCTGCAGTGACGGGTGGACGACCGTGACCGAGAACGCCAGCCGGGCCGCGCACGCCGAGCACACGATCATGATCACCAGGGGCCGCCCGCTCGTGCTGACGGCTGCCTGAGCGCGCCTCGCGCCATCCGGCGGGCTGGCTACCGTAGCCGCGTGGGGACGCTGACGCAGGAGGCGCTGTACGCCGAGATCGATCACGAGCTGTCGTGGTCCGAGGCCGAGTTGCCCGAGCGCGAGCGCACCAAGCACGTGCATCGCCTGCACCCGTACCTGGGCAAGTTCGTGCCCCAGCTCGCCGAGACGCTGCTGCGCCGCCGGCTGCCGGCCGGTGGCCTGGTGTACGACCCGTTCGCCGGCTCGGGCACCACCCTAGTGGAGGCCAGCGTGCTGGGCATGCCGTCGGTCGGCGTCGACGTGTCGGCGTTCAACTGCCTGCTGATGCGGGTGAAGACGGAGGAGCACGATCTGACCATGGTCGAGGCGGAGCTGGCCAGGGCGCTGGCAGCCTCGCCGCGCCGGCCGCGCGAGGGATCCGAGTATCTGCGCCGCTGGTATCACCCCCAGGCGCTGGCCGAGCTGGCCGGCTTCTGCTCCGTCATCCCCAGCTCGCCCGCGGCCGACGTGCTGGCGGTGGTGGCCTCACGTGCCGCCCGTTCCGCTCGCCGCGCCGCCCACCACGACCTCGACTTCCCGGCCCGGCCCATGACCGGCCCGTACTGGTGCCACAAGCACCGTCGCGAGTGCCG
>JBQCGJ010000248.1:0-3714 GCA_051955775.1 Gaiellales bacterium
GTCGCCGCGGGCGAGCCGCTGAACCCCGAGGTGATCGAGCAGGTGCGCAAGGCCTGGGGCATCACGATCCGCGATGGCTACGGCCAGACCGAGACCACCGCGCAGATCGGCAACCCGCCCGGCCAGCCGCTGAAGCTGGGCTCGATGGGCCGGTCGCTCCCGGGCTACACCATTGCCCTGCTCGACCCGCTGAGCGGCGAGCCGGCCGAGGAGGGTGAGATCTGCATCGACCTCGGCGCCCGCCCGCTGGCACTGATGACCGGCTACCGGGACTCGGCCGAGCGCACCGCCGAGGCGATGCGCGATGGCCATTACCACACGGGCGATGTGGCGAGCCGCGACGCCGACGGCTACATCACCTATGTCGGGCGCACCGACGACGTGTTCAAGGCGTCGGACTACCGCATCTCGCCGT
Source organism: Gaiellales bacterium (assembly GCA_051955775.1). GTDB lineage: Bacteria > Actinomycetota > Thermoleophilia > Gaiellales > JAICJC01 > DASUHT01. Next base: position 416 of record JBQCGJ010000248.1, read on the forward strand.
TCGAGCTGGAGAGCGTGCTGATCGAGCATGAGGCGGTGGCCGAGGCCGCAGTCGTGCCCTCCCCCGATCCGATCCGGCTGGCGGTGCCCAAGGCGTATGTGACGCTGGCCGCCGGCCACGAGCCCGACCGTGACACGGCGCTGGCGATCCTCGCCTATTGCCGGGCGCACCTGGCGCCGTACAAACGCGTGCGCAGGCTGGAGTTCGGGGAGCTGCCGAAGACGATCTCGGGCAAGATCCGCCGGGTCGAGCTGCGGGGGCAGGAGACGGCGCGGCTGGGATCCGGCGACGGAGCGCCGGCACGGGCGGACGGCGAGTTCTGGGAGGAGGACCTGCCGGAACTCCGGGCGTGACCCGACCAGGTGTCGGGCCTAGGAGTCGCCGTCCGGCGGCGAGCGCCGGTGCATGGTGATGAAGTCGTGCCTGCGCAGCCGGTGCAGACCCCACTTGCCCGGGTGGTCGGTGCGGGCGATCAGGTGGCCGTGGATGTCGCGGAACTCCCATACCGTGTGGCCGTCGGGATCCGGCCGCGTTCCGGCTGCCGGTGCCTGGGGATGGGAGGCGGGGACGCCGCGAAGCCAGGTGATCTCCCGATCGGGGAACCCCGCCATCTCGTCCGCCAGCGGGAGCTGGAGCGGGCCGCGCTCCTGGCCGTGCGAGGCGACGATCCAGCCGCCGAACTCGTCCGTGTGGAGCAGCATCACCACGTGCATGCCGGGGTAGGTGCCGAACACGACCAGGTCACCCGGCTGGCCCTGTTCAGGATGGATGTGCGGGAGATTGCTGAGGAGCGTGCCGGTGTAGCCCTCGCCGTTGAAGGCGAGGCCGTTCGGGTCTGAGGCGCCCGCCGCGAAATAGCAGGAGGTCACGAACCCCGAACAGTCGGTGGTCAGCGGCAGCCGGTGGCGGTGGAACCGGCGATGCGGAATGGGCCGGATCTCGGCGTAGTGGATCCGCTCGGCATGCGCGACGGCCCAATGGGCCTGTCGCACGATCCGTTCACGTACCGGTCGTCGTGCCATCGGTGTTCCCCTGCTCGGACCTGCCTGCCAGGTCGCCTCGCGGCAACCGCCGCGCCGATCTTATCGCGTCGGCGCAACACCTGCCCGGCCCCGCATCCTCAGCACACGAAGCGCCGTTCTTCCCCACCCACCAGGGCCAGCACCCGGCCGCAGAGCGATTCGTCGACGATCAGCTGGATGACGGCATCCACCACCTCGTCCTGGCTGACCAGCGTCGCAGGCGGAGGAGCGATGTCCTCGATGGATGCCGTCTGCAACGTCCGCAGCACATCCTCGGTGGCCACGGTATGGGGACACACGCAGTTCACCCGTACCCCCTCCACGCGACCCAGCGAGGTGGTCAGCCTGATCACCCCGGCCTTGGCCACCGCGTACTCGACGCCGGCGTAGGGATCGCAGCCAAGACCCGCGGACGAGGCGACGTTGACCACGCATCCATGACTGGTGGCGAGCGCCGGAAGCGCGCGTCGGATGGCTTCCATCACCGAGCCGAGGTTGAGTTCGAGTGGCGCACGCCAGTCGGCGTTGGCCGGATATGTCGGTGTCGAGTACCCGCCCGCGTTGTTCACCAGGACATCCAGGCCCTGCAGAAGCTCGATCGCCTCGCCGACCATCCGCGCCGCCTCGCCCGGACGCCGGAGGTCGCATCGGATCGGCGCGTCGTCGAGATCGGCGACGGCGACCCGAGCGCCGGACGCCTCGAGCGCCGCCGCAACCCCGGCGCCGATCCCGCGTGCCCCGCCCGTGACCAGGGCCGAGCGCCCCGCCAGGCTCGACACTCCCATCCGATCGTGCTCCGTTACCGCACCGGCTGCGGCTCGGCCTGGCCGGGCAGCGGTGGGCTCCGCGCACGCCTGACACTGCACGTGCAGCCGAGTCTGGCCGTCCGGCAGGTCAACCCGCGTGACCCGCACGACCTTGCGCTCGAGCTGACGCCCACACCGGTCGCAAACCCGCTCATGGAGCGTTGTCATGACTGCCTCCAACCTCAAGAATCCAGCACGGGTGCCCAGCAGTGCCTTATGCCCTTCACGTGCCCGGCGAAAACCATACCCGAGCCTCGGGTACCGGCACGTACCGACGACGATGTGGTGCGCCTCGAGCAGTTGGTAGCCACCGCCCGAACCGAGCCGGCGGCGCGATGACGCCCCAGTCCTCGGTCTGGAGCGTCACCGCACCTGCGGCTCCACCACCTTGCGCGCAGCGCTGGACTCCTCGCACGTCTGGCACTGGACGAGAAGCCGAGTCTGGCCGCCTGCCAGACGCACTCGCGTCACGTGGGCGACCCCGTTCTCGAGTTGGCGCCCGCACTGATCGCAGACCCGCTCGTGGAGCGTTTCCATCGCTGCCTCCTGCTCGCAGAAACGACTCGCACGAGGTGCCGCTCGTGCCCAACCTGGGCTATGCCCGCGGGCGTCCGATCGAAACCACGCCGGGTGCCGATCGGGGCGGAGACGCTGTTTGTTCGCGGCTGCGACCGGTTGAGCTCGCCCGTGGCGGGGTAGAGATCCACCATGGCAGCCCGCACGCCGCAGCAGCTCGCTGTGTGGCAGCGCGACCTGCTGGACACCACCCGCGACGTCGTCGAGGCTTCACGCGACACGGTGAACCGCTCGCGTGACCTCCGGGAGCAGGCGGTCTTCCGGCGGTTGGCGAACACACTGGAGGCTGGGTCGCGGCGCGGCACGGTGAATCACGCCCGCAACCTTCGAGCGCAAGCGTTGATCCGGCGGGCCGGTACCGCCGTCGGCCAGCCCTAGCGACGCGCTCGACTGCCGGAACGACACGTTCCACGGGCGGCGGCCCGCCACGGCCTGTCGGAGACGGTGAATAGCTCAGATCCCGGTCTGCGCGCCTGGATCGCAGCTCAGATCGCCGAGGACGAGCGACAGTTCCGCGCCAAGCACCCCAGCGTGCAACTGAACGTCAAGGCAGCCTGACCTCGCCGCTCCGGCGGATGTGGAAGATCGTCACACGGCGGCGCGTCTAGCAGTGTGAGCGACGCGGGGGCTATGCTCCACGCCGCGCACAGACTGGGCAAGGGTCGGAGGATCATGCGCAGGGTCGGGCTGCTGTGGTCGATCGTGGTGTGCTGTGTCCTGATGCTGTCCGCTGTCGGCGTCGCAAGGTCGCGGGCGGACATCCGGCGCGTCAGCGTCAGTGCGCTGGGGCGCCAGGCGAACGCGGACAGCACGTTCCCATCGATCTCGGGCGGCGGTCGCTACTTCGCGTTTGCGTCCTCCGCGTCGAATCTGGTTCGGGGCGACACCAACCACG
>JBQCGJ010000249.1:0-15589 GCA_051955775.1 Gaiellales bacterium
GCCCGGGCCGGGATCAAGGATCCCAAGCGCCCAACCGGCTCGTTCATCTTCCTCGGCCCGTCCGGTGTGGGCAAGACCGAGCTCGCGCGCACGCTGGCCGAGTTCCTGTTCTCGGACGAGGACGCCATGATCCAGGTCGACATGTCGGAGTACATGGAGAAGCACGCCGTGTCGCGGCTGGTCGGCTCGCCTCCGGGCTACGTCGGCTACGACGAGGGCGGCCAGCTGACCGAGGCCGTGCGTCGCAAGCCGTACTCGGTCGTCCTGCTGGACGAGATCGAGAAGGCCCATCCGGACGTGTTCAACATCCTCCTGCAGATGCTGGAGGAGGGGCGCCTGACCGACGCCCAGGGCCGTCAGGTGGACTTCAAGAACACCATCGTGATCATGACCTCCAACATCGGGGCGTCGCAGATCAACAAGAACACGTCGCTCGGCTTCACCATCGAGGAGTCGGAGACCGGCGTCAGCTACGAGGACATGAAGAACAAGATCATGGGTGAGCTGCGCAAGGTGTTCCGGCCCGAGCTGCTGAACCGCATCGACGAGGTGATCGTGTTCCAGAAGCTGACGCGCGAGGAGATCAAGCTGATCGTGGATCAGCTGATGAAGCGCGTGCGCGAGCAGATGAAGGTGCACGAGGTGTCGATCGAGCTGACCGACGCGGCCAAGGAGTTCATGGTCGAGAAGGGCTACGACCCGACCATGGGCGCCCGCCCGCTGCGGCGATCGATCCAGCGCTACATCGAGGATCCGCTGGCCGACTTCGTGCTCGGGCAGCACCTCAAGCCGGGCTCGACCGTGCTGGTCGACCACCGTGAGGGCGAGGAGGAGGTCAACCTCCAGCTGATCGACCCGGTGGACGTGCCCGACGCGCCTCCCGAGGACCTGGTGCCCGCCGACGGCGGCCCCGCCGCCGACGAGCAGGCCTCCTCGGACGGGGAGAGCTCCACCGAGTAAGACACAATCGGGGCCAGGCCCAAGGGGGCCTGGCCCCGATGCTTCTTCGGGCGGTCCGTCGCTCATGGGATGATCGTGGTGTGGAGAGCGACGTTGCCGGGCATATCCGCGCGCACCTGGACGACCTGTCGCCCAATGACCGCCGGATCGCCCGCAGGCTGCTCGACCATCCCGTGGATGCGCCGTTCGAGACAGCCGAGTCACTGGCGGCCAAGGCGCACGTCTCGAAGGCGGCGGTGGTGCGGTTCGCGACCCGCGTCGGCTTCGCCGGGTTCGGCGAGCTGCATGACGCTCTGGCCGACGAGGCCCGGGAGCGACTGCGCGCCGCCGCGGTTGTCGCCGACTCCCCGGCCGGCCCCCTGCTCGACCGCCACCTGCTGCACGCCCGCGCCGACCTGGACGGCGTGCTGCGCACGATCGACCGCGCGCAGTTCGACGCGGCGGTGGCGATGCTGTGCTCCGGCGACGGCAAGATCGGGATCTTCGGGCATCGCAAGTCGGCCGCGCTGGCCGAGTACGCCTACTACCTGCTGAATCCGCTCCTGGCCAACGTATGGCCGATCGGGGCGGGCGAGCCCGCAATCGCCGACCAGCTGATCGATCTGGAGCCGCGCGACCGGCTGATCGCGTTCACCTTCCGGCGCTACGCCAAGATCACCGCCGAGGTGGTGCGGCAGTTCCACCGGTCCGGCGCGCCGGTGGTGCTGGTCACCGACGACGTGATGGCGCCCTCGGCGGCGCAGGCGGACCACCTCCTGGTCTGCCCGGCGGGCGACGTGGAGGGATTCGCCAGCTCCGCCTCCGGTCTGGTGGTGCTGGAGGCGCTGGCGTCGGAGATCGCGCTGCGGGTGGGCAAGGCCGGCGGCCGCCGGCTCGACGCCGCCGAGCAGATGTGGCGGCAGTTCGGCACGTACTGATACGGGCGCCGGGGGCGACTGAGCAGGGGCCAGGCCCCAGGGGCCTGGCCCCGCATTTCCGCCGACACACTCTTGTCGCACAAGCGTCACCCCTCTCGCCCAGCGCCGACCGGCCCGGCTGCGACACTGCAAGGCCCATGGCGCGAACGCTGACCGCATACACCTGCACTCAGTGCGGGTATGAGAGCCCCAAGTGGCTCGGCCGCTGCGCGGGCTGTGGCGAATGGAACACGCTGGTCGAGGAGGTCGTCCAGCGCGCGGCCCGCACCCGGCCGCCTGCCGGCCGCCGGGTGCGCTCGCTGGGCGCGGTCGCGCTGGCCGACTCGCAGCGCATCTCCACCGGCATGGCCGAGCTCGACCGCGTGCTGGGCGGCGGCCTGGTGCCCGGCTCGCTGGTGCTGGTGGGCGGCGAGCCCGGCGTCGGCAAGAGCTCGCTGCTGCTCCAGGCCCTGCACCGGATCGCCTCTGCGGGCGAGCCGGTGCTGCTCGTCTCCGGTGAGGAGTCCCCGGCCCAGGTACGGCTGCGCGCGCAGCGACTGGGCGCCGTCGACGGCATCTCGATCCTGGCCGAGACGGAGCTGGAGACGGTGTGCGACGCGATCGTCGAGGCGGCGCCCAGGGTGTGCGTGGTCGACTCGGTGCAGACCCTCCACTCGGCCGACCTGTCGTCGGCGCCCGGCAGCGTGGCCCAGGTGCGCGAGGCGGCCGACCGGCTGGCCCGGCTGGCCAAGGGCCATGGGGTCACGGTGGTGCTGGTCGGGCACGTGACCAAGGAAGGATCGGTGGCCGGGCCGCGTGTGCTCGAGCACCTGGTTGACGCAGTGCTCCAGTTCGAGGGCGACCGCTACCGGTTCCTGCGCGTGCTGCGCGCGGTCAAGAACCGATTCGGCTCGACCAACGAGATCGGCATCTTCGAGATGACCGACGCGGGTTTGCAGGCAGTGGCCGATCCCTCGGCCGCGTTCGCCGGCGACGCCGACAGCGGCCCCGGGTCCGTGCTGCTGCCCGCCATCGAGGGCACGCGGCCGATTCTGCTCGAGGTGCAGGCACTGGCCGCGGCGTCCGACCTGGCCATGCCCCGGCGGGCCGCCACCGGCTTCGACCGCAACCGGCTGTCCATGATCGTGGCGGTGCTGGGCCGGCACGCGGGCGTTGCGCTGGGCTCGAGCGACGTGTTCGTGAATGTGGCCGGAGGGGTGCGTGTGGATGAGCCGGCGGCCGACCTGGCCGTGGCGCTGGCCATCGTGTCGGCCCACCGTGGCTGTGCGCTGCCGGCCAGGCTGGCAGCGTTCGGCGAGCTGGGGCTGACCGGGCGCCTGCGGCCGGTATCGCACGTGGCGGCGCGGATGGGCGAGGCGGCCAAGCTGGGGGTGCGCGACGTTGTCGCCCCATCTGGCAACTCGGGCGCGGGTGTGAGGGTGCGGGAGGCTGATACGCTGACCGTGGCCATCGCAGCCGCGTTCCCATGACCGAGCATCCCGAGGTACGACAGGACCCGAAGCTGTTGGAGGCGCTCCGCCGGATCGCGCCCGGTACCACCATGCGCCAGGGCCTGAACGACATCCTGCGCGGCGACCTGGGCGCGCTGATCGTGATCGGCGAGCCGGCCGAGCTGTCGTTCCTGTTCTCGGGCGGCATCCGGCTCGACCAGGCGTTCTCTCCATACCTCCTGTACGAGCTGGCGAAGATGGACGGGGCAGTGATCCTGAACGCGGCGGCCACCCGCATCGTGTACGCCAACGTGCAACTCATGCCCGATCCCACCATCCCGTCCGCCGAGACCGGCACCCGCCACCGCACCGCCGAGCGTGTGGCCAAGCAGACCGGCGCCCTGGTCATCTCGATCAGCCAGCAGCGCGACGTGGTCACCGTGTACGTGGGCGACCTCCGCTACCAGCTCGAGGAGATCTCCGACGTGCTTGCCAAGGCCAACCAGGCCGTGACCACGCTGGACACGTATCGCGCCCGTCTGGAGCAGGTGTGCACCCGCCTCACGGCCCTCGAGTTCCAGGGCGCGGTGATGCTGGACGATGTGCTGGTTGCCCTCCAGCGGGCTGAGATGACCACACGAATGCGGCGGGAGATCGAGCGCAGTGTGATCGAGCTCGGCGTCGAGGGCAGGCTGATCAAGCTGCAGCTGGACGAGCTGTCGGAATGGGTGCCCGAGAACGAGCGGGCGATGATCCGCGACTACCACGTGCCGGGCGTCACCGGCGGCTACCAGTCCGCCGTGTCCAGGCTGCGCGCGCTTCCGGACGCGCGTCTGCTGGAGGCCGAGAACCTGGCCGAGGTGCTCGGCTACCCGCGCACGGTCAACCCCATGGATCACGCGGTGTCCCCTCGCGGCTATCGCGTCCTGCACAACATCCCGCGCCTTCCGGATGCGGTGATCGACCGCGTGGTCGAGCACTTCGGCACCCTGGAGGCGTTCGTGCGGGCGAGCATGACGGACCTGGAGGAGGTCGACGGGGTGGGCTCTGTGCGGGCGCGCGAGATCCGCGAGGGCCTCCGCCGGCTGCAGGAGCAGAACCTGGTCGACCGCTACCTCAACCTGTAGCGGCGGGCACCTCGGCCGCACTCCAGCCAGCGGCCCCGAACACCCAGCGGCTCTCTGCGGGCGCCAGCAGCGGCACGTCCAGACCGCCTGCCGTCGGCGCCATCGCGATCGCGCGGTAGTCGACGGTCAGCGGATCGCCGCCCATTGCGACCACGGCGCACTCGTACGGCGGCTCGATCATCGCCGGCACGAGGAGCTGCAGCACCCGCCCGCTGCCCACCGCATCGCGCACGTGCAGGTGACCGCTGACCACGACAACCGGCGCCTGCGCGGCATCGAGATGGGCCGTGAGCCCCGCCAATCCGACCAGGTCGCCGGCGTACTTGTACCCGGCCTGCAGCACGCGCTCGCGGCGGGACACGACCGGGAAGTGGCTGACCAGAAGCATGGGCGCGCCGTCCAGCTGCGGCAGCGCGGCGGGCGCGAAACCCCTGCCCGCCGGGGGATGGGCCAGGCCGATGCCGGCCACCGGCACTCCGGCCCACGGCTGCGCTTTCGCCCCCGGCAGCGCCACATGCGCCCCGGCTCGCTGCACCGCCCGAGGCAGAGCGTCCAGCTCACGCTCGCAGTCGTGATTGCCGGGCACCGCGAGTGCGGGCAGTCCGGCCTCGGTGACGGTCGCGAGCACCGCGTCCAGGCTGTCCGCATCGCCGCCGTTTGTGAGGTCGCCGAGCAGGGCGACGCCGTCCACGCCCTCGCCGGCGAGTGTCCGCAGGGCGTTCGCCAGCCGGTCGCGGGTGCCCGCGAAGTCGTAGTCGTTATGCCACCGGGCCGGCGCATGCGGCAGCGGCGCGAGGTGGACGTCAGTGATTAATCCGAGTTTCATCGCGAGGGCCTCACAAAATCTTACAAATTCCATAAATCACGTTGCACAAAGTGCAGTAATCCCCGATTCTTTCGCTCGCGGGGCCGTGATCTGATAGAATTTTCACTTCCCGGGGGCATCAGCATGTCCGGCAGTGTCCGGCGAGGAGGTCGAGCGACACTTGTATCAAGTCGGTGACAAGGTCGTGTATCCGCATCATGGCGCGGGCACGATCGTGACCAAGGAGGTACGCGCGGATTCGGGGTCGGACCGCGAGTATCTGACGATCAAGATTCTGCACAACGACATGACGGTCATGATCCCGTCGGACAGCGCGGATCGAGCCGGCCTGCGCAAGGTGATCGGCGAGGAGACCGTCGACGAGGTGCTCGCCGTGTTGCAGGGCGACGGCACCAAGATGCCGAAGAACTGGAACCGCCGGTTCAAGCACAACCGCGACAAGATGAAGACCGGCGACATCTTCGAGTTGGCCGAAGTTGTCCGCAATCTGGCCCAGCGCGACCAGGAGAAGGGGCTGTCGACCGGCGAGAAGCAGATGTTCTCGAAGGCCAAGCGGATCCTCGCGTCGGAGCTCATGTACGCGAAGGGCATGGACGAGGAGGAGGCCCGCGAATATCTCGAGGAGGTGCTGGACGAGATCGGCGCAACCCGCAAGGCGCGGGCGTAGCCGAAACCAACACTGACTAAGGCTCCGGCCGGAGGCGAGAGCCCATCCGGACCGGGGCCATCCTTCACCCGGGGGAGAGGCGATTATGGTGGTGGCAACCAGGATCGTGCTGTCCCTCTTGGCGGTGCTGGGTGTCATCCAGGCGGGGCTTTACTCCTGGCTTCAGGATCAGTCTCCTCATTCGTCTTCTTACGCCTACGCCGGGACTGCCATCATCGCCTTCCTGGTGTTTGCTGTCGGCTGGATGGTCGGCGGGTTGGTCGGGAAGGCACTTCAGCGCGCCTCCAAGAGAGTCGAGCGCGCAGCGCAGGCCCGAAGCGCGGGCGAGTTGACCATGGCCGCAATCGGGCTGCTGGTCGGCCTGCTTGTATCAGCGCTCTTGTATTTCCCCGTGCATACGTTGCCGTACATCGGTACCTGGCTGCTGTTGCCGTTGTTCATGATCCTCGGCTACACGTTCGCGCTGGTGGCGGCCAAGAAGCACCGCGGCATCCTGCGGCTGGTCGGGATCCATTCGGTGGAGCCGGGCGCCGACGGCGCCGGGCCGGAGTACATGACGCTGGTCGACACCAGCGCCATCATCGACGGGCGGATCGCAGACATCGTGCGCACCGGTTTCCTGGCCGGCGAGCTGGTGGTGCCCGAGTTCGTGCTGAAGGAGCTCCAGCAGGTGGCCGACTCGGCCGACCCACTGAAGCGAAACCGCGGCCGCCGAGGCCTGGAGGTGGTGCAGGACCTGCGCGGAGCGGTCCGGCTGACCACGCCCGACGTCGACTTTCCCGAGGTGCCGGAGGTCGACGGCAAGCTGCTCAAGCTGGCCAAGCAGCGCTCGATGCGGATCCTCACCACTGACTACAACCTGAACCGGGTGGCGCGCATCCAGGATGTGGACATCCTGAACGTGAACGAGCTCGCGAACGCGCTCAAGCCGGCCGTGCTGCCGGGCGAGCAGTTCGAGGTGAGGGTGATCCGCGAGGGCAAGGAGGCCGACCAGGGCGTGGGCTACCTGGACGACGGCACCATGGTGGTGGTGGAGGGCGGCCGCAAGCTGATCGGCGACTCGACCAAGGTGCAGGTGACGTCGGTGCTGCAGTCGCCATCGGGCAAGATGATCTTCAGCCGGCTGTCAGACAAGTCCTGACGGCGTGACGGAGGCGGTTGGCACCTGGGCGATCGTGGTCGCGGCCGGCGAGGGCAGCCGGCTGGGCGCCGACCGGCCGAAGGCGTTCGTGGGGTTCGCCGGCCGCGTGCTGCTGGCGCCGGCGGTGGAGCTGATGGAGGATCATCCGGCGGTGGACGGTGTGGTGGTGGTGGTGCCGGCAGGCTGGGAGGAGCCGGCCACGCTGCTGGCGGAGGAGCTGGTCGCCGGCAAGGTGCGGGCCGCCGTGGCCGGTGGGGCGACCCGCGCCCAGTCGGTGGCGGCCGGGCTGGACGAGGTGCCCGGCGGCGCCGGCGTGGTGCTGGTGCACGACGCCGCCCGCCCGCTGGCGTCGGCCGGGCTGGTGTCGCGTGTGCTCGAGGGGCTGGCCACGGGCGCCGACGGCGTGGTCCCGGCGCTGCCCGTGCCCGACACCATCAAGCGCGTCGATGGCGACGCGGGGGTGGACACGGTCGACCGCTCGCAGCTTCGGGCAGTGCAGACCCCGCAGGGATTCCTGGCCGACAGCCTGCGCCGCGCCTACGCCGGCGCCGGGCCGGCCCTCGACTCGGCGACCGACTGCGCGTCCCTGCTGGAGGCGGCGGGCATGCGGGTGGTCACGGTGCCCGGCGAGCGCACGAACGTGAAGGTGACCGAGCCGTCCGACCTGCGGCTGGCCGAGGCGCTGCGATGACAGAGGAGCTGCGGGTCGGCATCGGCGTCGACGCGCACGCGCTGGCGCCCGGCCGGCCGCTGGTGCTGGCGGGCGTGACCATCCCGTCCGCCGTCGGCCTGGTCGGCCATTCGGACGGGGATCTGGTCTGCCACGCGGCCGCGGATGCCCTGCTGGGGGCGGCGGGCGGGGCCGACATCGGGGAGCTGTTCGGGTCCGACGATCCATCGCTCGCGGGCGCGTCCAGCCTCGGCCTGCTGCGGGATGTGTGGCAGGGGCTGGCCGGGGGCGGCTGGCGGCTGGTCAACCTGGACACGGTGGTGATCCTGCAGGAACCGCGGCTGGCGCCGCACCGGGACGCCATGCGGCGCTCGCTTGCGGATGCGCTGAGCGTCGACGTGGAGCGGATCACGGTGCGCGCGACCACCACCGACCGTCTGGGCTTCGCGGGCCGCGGTGAGGGGGCGGCGTGCCAGGCCGCGGCGCTGCTGGCCAGGGACGGCCGGTGAGCGCGGGCGTCGTCTCGTTCGACCTGGACGAGACGCTGTGGGAGTTCATACCCATGATGGACGGCGCCCTGCAGGTCACCGTCGAGAGGCTGGAGGAGCGCGAGCCGCGGGCGTCCGGGATCACCACGGATGAGCTGCACCGGGTGCGGTCCGAGGTTGGCGAGCAGATGGAGGGCTCATACGAGGAGCTGCGGATGGAATCGTTCCGGCGCGTGTTGGCCGAGCGCGGGGTGGACGATCCGAGCCTGCCGCGATGGATGGTGGACACGTGGATGGCGGCGCGGGTCGACACGGTCGTGCTGCACGACGATGTGGAGCCGGAGCTCGACCGGCTGGAGCAGCGCGGATACCTGCTCGGCGCCATCACCAACGGCAACTTCCCGCTGGATCAGCTCGAGCTGGCCCGGCGGATGGCGTTCATCGTGCACGCAGAGCGGGCCGGCGGGCCGAAACCCGAGGCCGCTCCGTTCGCGCTGGCCGTGGAGCTGTCCGGCGGGCTGCCCTCGCGGTGGGTGCACGTGGGCGACAGCGTCGAGTCGGACGTCCTGGGTGCGCAGGCCTTCGGGCTGCGGGCGGTGTGGGTGAACCGGCGCGGCTTCGAGCTGCCGGAGGGCGTCACGCCGGACGCCGAGCTGCCGTCGCTGGCGGGGCTGACGGAGGTGGTGGAGGAGTTGCTCGGGGCAGCCTGACGGCGCCGTCGGCGACCTCGACCAGGCCGTCCTGCAGCAGGGATGTGAGGGCCTCCGCGTCGATCGCGGCCTCGTCCAGCCGGCCCGCCTGCATCACCTCGCGCAGCAGCCGGCCGCGTCGCTGACGGAAGGAGCCCTCGAACGCCGACTGCCGGCGCAGCGGCGGGAACGTGCGGCCGCGGCTGGGGCATCCCGAGGCCAGCGGGCAGATCTCGCAGCGCGGACGGCGGGCGATGCACACCTGGCTGCCCAGGTCGAACAGCGCCTGATTCCACTCGTATGCGCGGCCCGCCGGCGGGGCCAGGCCGGGATCGCCGAACGCGCGCTCGAGCACCCGGCGGGCGTTCGTGTCCGGCGCGGCCACCTGGGCGCCGAAGGCGAAGCAGGCGATGGCGGCAGCCGTGTACGGGCCGACCCCGGGCAGATCGCACAGGCCGTCGATGGTACGCGGGAAGCCTCCGCGTTCGACCACGGCCGCCGCGGCCCTGTGCAGGTTGACCGCGCGCCGGTTGTAGCCCAGGCCAGACCACTCCTCGATGGCCTCCGCGGGCGCCGCGGCAGCCAGCGCCTCGACCGTCGGCCAGCGCGCCATCCACCGCCGCCAGCGCGGTTCGACCCGCGGCACCTGGGTCTGCTGGAGCATGACTTCACTCACCAAGATCGCATATGGATCCCGCGTGTGGCGCCACGGCAGATCCCGCCCGTTTCGGCCATACCAGGCCAAGACCAGCTCCTCCACGAGCCAGAGGCTATCAACCCCGATCTCCACCACGACTCGGGACTTGACTCGGCCGCCATTGCGGACTCGTCTCCCGCCAGGTACCGGTGCCCTCGTCGTAGCACGCGAGGCCACGGCGTTCGAACTCTTCGAGCCACGCGAGCATCGGATACCAGCCCCAGCGCCTGCGGAACATCTCGGCGTTACGGACAATCGAGGCTACGTGCTGGATTGGGGGATCGTGGCTCTCGTGGTGCTGGTGGTACGCCCTGGCGCCGGCCACCCAGTGAAGCGTGCCTCCGCTCGCCCGCACAAGTTGGGCGAAGTCAGTGTCCTCGCCGCCATAGCCGACATACGACTCGCAGAACCCTCCAATCGTCAACCACGACGGCGCAGTCATCGCGAACGACAGCGACCAGAACAGGTTCGGATCGGGAAGCTGCCGCGACCTGCCGAACTGACGAGCAGGATGGTCACGTGCCAGGAAGGCCAGCGTCGACTCCGAGACGCTGGTGGCGGTGAGCGGCGGCAGGTATCCCACGGGCCCGCAGAAGACCGCTGGACGCTCCGACGAAGTTGCCTTCGCGGCCGCCGCGTACGCTGCGATCAGCTCGTGGTCGGGGATGCAGTCGACGTCGAGGAATACGAGCATCTCCACGCCGTCGGCGATCGCCTCGGCGGCGCCTCGGTTTCGGGCTGCCGCAAGTGGCAGATCTCGGCCGCAACCCAGGTGTAGCACTCGTAATCCCGTGAGCCGCGGGGCGGATCTGTCCCCCATGGCTACGCAGATGTACCGGTCGGGTAGACGTGATTGCGAGCGGGCCGCTCGGTGCTGGCGGCGTAGGTGGTCACTCCGGCCGTGGGCGAGTGTGATCAGCGCTGTTCGCACGGCCTCAGACGGCGATCGAGCCGGTCCGACATTCTGTCGAGATGGCCGGCCGCGCGTGCAGCGCCATTACCCGATGACCATTCGCACCACCGCGCAGGGTCGAGTGTCTGCGCGGTTGCCAGCAGATCTGGCAGCGCACCAGGCGGCGGCCACTGATCCAGGCCGATGGCGATACCAGCCCGCCCGAGTGTACGGGCGGTGTCGACCTGCTCGTCATGCGGGCGCTGCTGGGCAAAGATGATGGCCGGCCGCCTCGCCGCGGCTACCTCCGCGACCGCGGTTTGTCCCGCATGCGCGAGCACGACGTCTGACTCGCACAGCGCCGACCAGACCTGATCGCGATCGAGCCATGATCCGACCCCGGCGACGGACCAGTTCCAACCCGGCGTCGCCGCACGCGCGCTCACCACGGCCTGACGGTCGATGTCGGTGCCTCCGTGTCCTGCAAGCAGCAATAGGCGCCGCTTTCCGTACGTCGACCGACCGGGGACAGGCGCGGCGTCGAACTGTGAGAAGGCACCGACGTGCCAGGTCTTCTCCACCCATCTCCGTGGCCACCAGTCCGGGACGTGTTTACGCGGCCAGGGTGCGAGGAGGGCGTCCGCCATGTCGTAGGCGGCCCTGTGCGGACGGTCGCATCGGCTTCCCCGCATGGCAGCGATGACCACCGGGATCCCCATCAGGCGGCAGAACAGGGCAACCTCGACAGAGACGTCGACCACGATCAGCGACGGCCGAGCCTTCTCGATCCACGCGGCGATCGTCGCGGTTCGCAGCCGAAGTCCGTCGTGCAGCTTGGGCGCCCAGTGCAAGACCCCTCCAGCGCCGACGTCCCGCCGCGGCTCGTCGTCGTCGCGGACGAGCGTCACCCACTCACCTCTCCACCAGTCGGGCCGCGCGAGAGAACTGAGGGCGGTGACGGATGACCGCAGGTGTGCGGAGACGAGCCGAAATTGCTGCAGGTGCCCTGCGCCTCGGTGATGGACGTACCAGCCGATCATGACGCCTCCGCCCGGGCGTCAGTGAGCCGGCGGTACATCGCGCAGTAGGAGTCCAGCATCCGCTCGATGCCGCAGGATCCTTCCGCGTGGCGGCGCACGGCCGAGCGATCGAGCTTGACGACCTCCCGGACGGCCCTCGCGGCAGCCACGATGTCGCCAGGCTTTACAACCCGCGCGCAGCGATCGTTGAGGAGTTCGACCATCCCGCCGCGGCCAAACGCGCAGACCGGCGTGCCGGTTGCCAGGGATTCGGCAACGACCAGGCCGTATGGCTCGTCCCACCCAGGGGTGACGAGGCTGGCAGCACTCGTCCCGACCAAATCCGAAAGTGCCGCCTGTGGCAGATGGCCGACGTACTCGACGCGCTGACCGAGCAGCGGTACCAGTCGCTGCTCGAAGTATCCGCGATCCACGATCGGACCGGCGATCCGCAGCGCCATTCCAGCGGCCCGTGCGATCAGCGCAGCCTGGTGAGGCGCCTTCTCGGGGACGATCCGGCCCGTCCACACAAGGCTGTCCCCTCCAGCTCCCATGGGCCAGGCGGCCAGGTCGATCCCGTTCGGGATGACGAGCGGAGTGGCGACCTGGTGCCAGGCGTGTGCAGTGTGGCGGCTGACGGCAACGAGGCAGGCCCCCTGTCCCGACAATCGGAGGGCGGACTCGAGCCACGGAGTCGGTGGGGTATGCAGGGTGGTCAGCATCGGGCTTCCCAGCGCGGCTCGAAGCACGAGCGGCAGGTAGTGAAGACTGGCGTTGTGGACGACGTCGAAGGGCGTGTCAGCTCGCATGACATGGAGCATCGCCTGAAGGTATGCGTGGTGCTCCTGCATCCATACGTCAGGCGGCATCGAAACATCAGCGCGGGCCGCGTCGCTCAGAGATAGCGGCTCTGCGACGAGCTCGACGGCACCGAGAACAGGATCGGTTCCGGCTCCGGCGAACACGGTGACCTCGATTCCTCTGGCGCGCAAGCCGTGGACCAACGACCACGTCCATGACTCCAGGCCGCCGGCGAACGGCTGGCGGATGGGAAACCGGGCATTCGCCAACACCAGAATTCGAAGCGCTCGGCTCACACTGCCTCCCGGCGACGCAGCGCCCGTTCGTAGAGCTGTCGATGTGCGGCGGCGATGCGGTCCCGCTCACGGTCGCGTTCGTCAGCCGACGCCCTCCACCTGGGCCGTTCCCGGAAGGCGGCAAAAATCGCACGACGAAGACTCGCGACGTCGCCAGGCTCGTACGTCAAACATGGACGCTGCTCGGCGAGATAGCCAACCTGCGGTGCCACGACGACCGTGCCCAGATCGTGGCACGCCTCCAACCAGCCCGAATGTGTGCCAAATCGGTACGGCAGCACGGACACGTCCAAACCCAGAAGGTACTCCCACAACTCGTCGTCGGTAAAGCAGTCGTGGACGCACAACTCGATATCGCCTCCGCGTGAGTATCGATTGAGGGTTCGAACGAGAACCGGGTCGTGGTTCGGCGACCCCGTCATATAGACATCGTTGTGTACGTCGACACGCAAGCGGGAGGCGGGGACATCGCGGAGGATGGTCGTCAGCGCGTCGACAACAGGGCCCGGCGACATGCTCGCGCGCAAGCTCTTCGCGTGCACACCAACTACAAACTCGTCCCGTTCGCTTCGTGGCTGACTCCTCCAGGGTTCGTCGACAACGTGGGGGTGGGGAAGCACAAACGCCTGGCGCCCGAAACGCCGCGCGATCTCGCCGGCCGCGCCATGTGTGAGGGTGATCAATTCGTTTGCATCTCGGATCAGCACATCGATCTGAGCTGCGTGCAGACCCGGATCTCGGTGGTGAGGGTTACGCAGATCATGCACGGTGTAGACGAGCGGCTTGCGCTGCGCACGAAGCGCAGCGGTCAGGTGCCGGAGGTCACTCGGCGTAACCGCGTCGAAGCCGAAGTGCACATGGAACACGTCGAACTGGTCCGCGTTCCGATCGACCCATCCGGGATCCAGCATCGGCGGCGGCCACCACACGCCGGGAGCGCTGTCAGAAGACGGGCGAGGATCGTCCAGTCGCTGGACACCGTCCCCATAGCAGCCGATGTGCCGTACATACACGTGGTTCTCCGGCACCGAGGCCACAGTGATCACTTCAGTCGCCAAGGCGTCGGCCCATCCGCTGCTAACGCGAGCGCATCACGGCGTTCACGTCCTGAAGCCGGGATGTGATGTGCACTCGTCTCCGTGCCACACGCGGCGCCTCAGCGACCCGTCCTAGCCGGCGCCCGGCCGATCCGCTCGGTTACAGTCTGACCGACCAGGCGAAGCTCTTTTGAGATGATTTGCTGCTGCATGCCCATCGCTGTATGGAGCGCATGGACGAGCAGACCCTGCGGAACTCGGACCTTGGTGGCCATCTCTCACTCCTGCGAGGGACATAACCGACTCCCGCTGGCTACCCTGCCGTGCCTCGGTTCAATCCTCACCGCCACTACATCGCCGGATTAGTCGTCGGGACTGATAGTCAGCGCACTCGAGCGCCTGCTTCACCCCGGTAAGGACTGCATGAGATCAGCCTGAGGGCGGCTGCGCGGCGGCCAGGACGTCGGCCAGCGTGGTCGTGCGCAGGGCGTCCTGAAACTGGTCCTTGGCGTGGGCGAAGAACGTGTGGAACGGGCAGGGGTTGTCGATGTTGCAGGCGCCGTCGCGAAGCACGCAGCGCTCGTTCCGCTCCTCCCCGTCGATCGCGGTCACGACCTCCAGGACGGGGATGTCGGCCGCCGGCCGGGCGAGCCGGTAGCCACCTCGTGGGCCGGCCTGGGCGATCAGCAGCCCGGAGCGGACGAGCGACGCCAGGGCCTGTGCCAGAACCGACGGCGGAGCGTTGACCGCGCGCGCGACGGCGAGCCGGGTGACGAGCTCCCCGTCGGGTGCGCGGGCGATCTGGATGACCGCCCGCAGGCCATAGTCGGCGGCGCGGGAAAACCGAAGTCGCATGAGGTGTTTTCACCGTAAACGTTTACTGCAATGCATGATTATATGCGTTGCGTGACCGCCGAGCTCGAACCCCGAACGCCGGGTGATCGCGGTCTGCGGCGGGGTGCAGAAGCCGCATACCCTGGTGGTGGGCCCGTCGACGGCCTCGACCGGGTCGACCGTCGACGGGTTCGTCGTGCTCGCGTACCCCTAGTTCGCCGGCTCGTCCTCAGCCAGCAGCTGGTACAGCTTGCGCCGCGTCTCGCGCAGCAGGTCGGCGGCGGCCGAGATCTGCTTCTCCGACCCGGCGTGCACGACCTGCCGGGTGGCAGCGCGGACGCCCTGGCTCAGATTGCGCAGCTCGACCAGGGCGGGCGGCACCTCGGAGGCGACCTCCTGCCAGGGCTCGCCGGGCCCGCTCGCGGCCTCGGCCCTGCCGGCATCGGTCAGCGAGAAGACGCGCTTGCCGCCCTGCTGCTCGGCCTGGATCAGCTCCTCGTCCTCCAGCTGGGCCAGGGTCGGGTAGACGGAGCCGGGGCTGACGCGCCAGGCGCCGCCGGAGCGCTCGAGCAGCTCCTGCATGATCTGGTAGCCGTGCATGGGCTGCTCGGCCAGCAGGGCCAGGATGGCGGCGCGGATGTCGCCGCGGGCGGCGCGACCGCGGCCGAAGCCGCCCATCTCGCCGCGCCCGAAGCCCCGCCCGAACGGGTGCTCGCGGTGGCCGCGGCGGCCGTGGCGGCCGGGTCCGGAGAAGCGGCTGATCCAGTCGTGCATCTCCGCGCGGTGGCCCCCGCGGGGGGTGAATGCGTACTCACTCATGTCGTGAATCCTTTCCTTCGCTTGATACTTCGAGTTCTATCACGATATATCGTGATATGCAACCCGCCCTCCCGTGCCCGGCGCGCTTGCGGCCGCCTGGCCGCCGAAGTAGCGTTGGCTCGGACGCTGCAACGCCAAACCGAGAGGGGGCGACATGGCTGAGACGCTCAAGGGAGCCTGTCTGTGCGGCAAGGTGGAGTACGAGGTCCGCGACCCGGAGGCGCTTGGCTACTGCCACTGCACGCGCTGCCAGCGCTGGACCGGCTCCAGCCTGGCCGG
>JBQCGJ010000250.1:0-5796 GCA_051955775.1 Gaiellales bacterium
GTCCTATAAACAGGGCGACGAAAGCCCCGATCGGTCACGGGGGCGCCAGAAGGGGCGCAGGCAATCGCCAAACCGCATGGCTGAGCGGAACGTGCTGTCTTGAAAACCGGAAGCCGGGACTACCCTGGCTCGGGGGTTCGAATCCCACCCCCGCCGCTTGGTTACCCAATAATCGCGTAGTTGAGCCGAAAACCCCGGCTCTTACGGGCTCCGCCGTGCTCGTCCGCTGGCGTCCGCAGACGCCCATAGAGTTGTGGCAGGACTGGCGCTTAAACTGGCACTCGAGGGTCGCGTCTAGATCGACAACGGCGCCCCGCGGCGCCCGGTGGACGCAGTAGTGGACGGGCTCGAGGGCGTGCGTCTGAGCCGATCCCGCGGACTCGCATGCCGGGTATTGCTCGTCAGTTTGAGCGAGCAGCATCGGATCGAGCTGCGGGCTCGCCGAGTGGCGCGTGGAGCCCGATTCCGGTTCGTGCATTTTAGACTTGCGGGGTGATCTGCTCGGCTTGTGGTGCGGAGAATCCGGATCGCGCGCGTTTTTGCATGGAGTGCGCGGCGTCTTTGGCTGTGGTGTCGCAGCGGGAGTTGCGCAAGACGGTGACGGTTGTCTTCTGTGACGTGACGGGTTCGACGGGGCTGGGCGAGGCGCGTGATCCGGAGCTGGTGCGGACGGTGCTGGCGCGTTTCTTTGAGCGTATGCGAGCGATCGTTGAGGCGCATGGCGGTGTGGTGGAGAAGTTCATCGGCGACGCTGTGATGGCTGTCTTCGGCGTGCCTGTCCTGCATGAGGATGATGCGCTGCGCGCTGTGCGGGCGGCTGTCGAGATGCGCGACGCGTTGCCGGGGCTGGGCGTGCAGGCGCGGCTGGGCGTACAGACGGGGGAGGTCGTGACTGGAACCAGCGAGCGGCTGGCCACCGGTGACGCGGTCAATGTGGCGGCGCGGCTGCAGCAGGCCGCCGAGCCGGACGAGATCTTGGTCGGCGCGGCCACGCTGCGGCTGGTGGGCGACGCGGTCGACGCTGAGCCGGTCGCGCCGCTGGCCGTGAAGGGAAAAGTGGAGCTTGTGCCGGCATACCGGCTGCGCGCGCTGATCGCCGGTGGGGCAGCGGCGCGGCGCGGGGATGGTGTCTTCGTTGGCCGTGTGCGGGAGCGTCGCGTGTTGTTGGAGGCGTTTCAGCTGGTCGACTCCGATCGGGCCTGCGATCTGTTCACGCTGCTGGGCGCGGCGGGCGTGGGCAAGTCGCGGCTGGTCGCGGAGGTGCTAGGGCAGTTGGACGGCGCGCTGATCCTTTCCGGGCGGTGTCTGTCGTACGGCGATGGCATCACGTACTGGCCGGTGGTGGAGGTGGTGAAGCAGGCGCAGATCGACCTGGCGTCGCTCGCGCCGTCGATCCGCCGACCGCTGGAGGCGCTGCTGGGCCGCGGCGAACAGGCGGCCGCCGAGGAGATCGCGCACGCCGTCCGCAAGCTGTTCGAGCTGCTTGCCGCCGAGCGCCCGCTGGTGATCGTGTGGGATGACCTGCAATGGGCCGAGCCGACGTTCCTCGACTTGGTCGAGCACATCGCTGACTGGAGTCGCGATGCCCCAATCCTGCTCCTATGCCTGGCTCGGCCTGAGCTGTTGGAGCGGCGGCCTGGGTGGAGCGGCGGCATGCTTCGGGCAACGACGGTGCTCTTGGAGCCGCTCGCGGACGACGTGTGCGGCTCCCTGCTCGACCAGCTCGCCCCGGCGCTCGATGCGCCGCTGCGCAGCCAGGTGCTGCACGACGCTGGCGGCAACCCGCTGTTCGTGCAGGAGATGGTGGCGTTCCTCGCCGAGTCGAGTGACGGCGGCGATGACGTGACGGCGGTGCCGCCGACCATCAGCGCGCTGCTCGCCGCCCGGCTGGATCAGCTCTCCGACTCGGAGCGAAGCGTGCTCGAGCGCGGCGCGGTGGAGGGCGACGTGTTTCATCGCACCGCGCTTGAGGCGCTCGGCGCGGCACCCGCCAACCTCCCGCCCCTGATCCGCAAGGATCTCCTACGGCCCGCCAAGGCGACGCTGCCCGATGACGAGGCGTTTCGCTTTCGCCACACCCTGATCCGCGACGCGGCCTACCAGGCGCTGCCCAAGGCGCTGCGCGCAAACCTGCACCGGCGGTTCGCGGACTGGCTTGCAGTCCGTGGCCAGGGTCTGGTCGAGCTCGACGAGCTCCTTGGCTACCACCTAGAGCAGGCCTACCGGCTCGCCGACCAGGTCGGGATGCTCGGCGCCGACGCGCCTGAGCTGTCCCAGAGAGGGGGCGCGTACCTTGCGCGAGCCGGCGGGCGCGCCTCGGAGCGCGGCGACGTGCCGGCAGCGATCAGCCTGCTGACGCGCGCGGTGGCGCTGCTACCGGCCAGCAACACGCAGCGCCGCTCGCTGCAGATCACGCTCGGGCACCTGCTACTGGACGGCGGGAGCCTCGAGGCTGCGCGGGTCGCGTTTCGTGAAGCAGGAGAGGCAGCCGGCCACGCCGGGGATGACGCGGTGGCCGCCCGGGCGCTGGTCGGCGAGGCCCGCGCGCTGTCCTCCGCGGGCGCAAGCAGCGACGAGTCGCTCGCGCAGGTGCTGGCGCAAATCGAGACGCTGACCCGCCTGGACGACCACTATGGGCTGGCGGAAGCCTGGGAGCTCGCAGCCACCTTGCAGACCTGGCTTGGGCACACCGAGGAGGGAAGCCACGCCTACGCTCGTGCGCTTGAGCACGCGCGGGCCAGCGGGCACGTCCGACTGGAGCGGCAAAGCCAGTCCGGCCGGGTCGTCCAGGACGCGTGGGGCCACCTGCCCGCCGACGAGGGTGTCCGCCAGTGCGACGCGCTGCTGGAGACGGCAACGGGCACCGCCCTCGAGCCGTTCGTGCTGGGTGCGCGTGCCCTTCACCGAAGCCGTCTCGGAGAGCACGCTGGCGCGCTGGAGGATGTGCGGCACGCTCGCATGCTGCTTCTCGACTACGGCCAGCGGTTGATGGCGACCGCGGCAGCTATGATGGAGGCACACGTCCTGCTGGGGGCCGGCGAGCCGGTCGCCGCCGAAGCCACGGCACGCGACGGCTTCGACGCACTCGGGCGGATAGGCGAACAGGGATTTCGCTCGACTGTCGGCTGCTACCTAGCCGAAGCGCTACGGCAACTGGATCGGACGGACGAGGCCGAGCAGATCGCCAGAGAGGCGGCACGCCTCACCTCTGAAGACGACTTCGTCACCCAGGCCCGCGCACATATCGTGGAGTCCCGCCTGCTCGCAGCCCGCGGCGCACTCGGCGACGCACACACGCTCGCCCGCGAGGCCGTCCAGATCACCGCCCCAACAGACAGTCACAGCGAGCACGGCGACGCCCTACTCTGCCTCGCCGAAGTGCTGCAGGCCGAACAGCGGCCCGACGAGGCGGCCGCGATCCTGCGGCAAGCCGACCAGGCCTACCACCAGAAGGGCGACCTGCAACGCCAAGAACTGGTACAGGCAATGCTCGCTCACATCGCCACGAAGTAGCATCCCCCGCCGCACCAGCCTTCACCCCGGACGGTTGGCGCCGGTCGGACATCTGGAAGTAGCCGATGACCGCCGAGCTGAAACGCGCCAATCGCGGTCAATGCGCGGCCGTGGGGGTCTGCTCGCGCGCAAGTTGTGGATACCCTCGACGGCCTCGTCGCCGTTCTCGAAGATGAGGATGTAGGTTCGCTCACCGTCTTGGTCCGCTAGCTCACGCCCACGCATTCCGGCCGTTTGCCCTCGCCGTGGGGAGGGTAAACGCGCGGGCATGGCGTCGCTGGCACAGGGTCTCCGCCGCGCCGTCGCCGGCGAGGTGCGGTTCGATGCGGGCAGCAGGGCTCTTTATTCGACCGATGCCTCGAACTACCGCTTTATCCCACTCGGGGTGGTCGTTCCGCGCAGCACCGACGACGTCCTCGCTACCGTCGATCTCTGCCGGGACCACGATGCGCCCATCGTGTCACGTGGAGGCGGCACCGGGCTGTCCGGACAGACAACGAACGCCGCGGTTGTGATCGACCACTCGAAGTACCTGACCCGGATCCTCGACCTTGACCCCGACCGCCGCACGGCCCGCGTTCAGCCTGGCATCGTGCTCGACGTCCTGCGCACCGAGGCGGAGCGCCACGGTCTCACGTTCGGCCCCGACCCCGCCACGCACAATCGCTGCACGATCGGCGGCATGGTCGGCAACAACTCGTGCGGCGTCCACTCGATCATGGCCGGGAAGACGGAGGAAAACGTCGAGTGCCTCGACGTCCTCACCTACGACGGCCTGCGCTTCTCCGCCGGGCCGATGGACGACGCCGCCACCGCCCGCGCCCTGCGCGGCGGCGGCCGGCTCGCCGAGCTGATCCGGGGGCTGCTCGACCTGCGGGACCGCTACGGCGATCAGATTCGGAGCACGTATCCCGACATTCCACGCCGCGTGTCTGGCTACAACCTGCCGTCTCTTCTGCCGGAGGGCGGCTTTCATCTTGGGCAGGCGCTCGTCGGTAGCGAGTCGACCTGCGTCACCGTGCTCGAGGCGGAGTTGCGCCTGGTGGACTCGCCGCCGCACCGCGCCCTCGCGTTGCTGCCCTACTCGGACATCGCCGCCGCCGCGGATGCGGTTCCCGAGGTGATGGCGCATGAGCCGATCGGGCTGGAGGGCTTCGACCGGCGGCTGGCAGACGCGATCCGCGATAAGCATTTGCACGTCGAGGATCTGCGGCTGCTGCCCGACTCCGGCGCGTGGCTGCTGGTCGAGTTCGGTGGGGAGAACGCCGACGAGGCGCGGGCGCTGGCCGAGCGCTGCGCCGAGAGCGTCGACGGCTCACGCGTCGTTCACGAGGCGGAACAGCAGCAGCGTGTGTGGGAGGTACGAGAGGCGGCGCTCGGTGCGAGCCGGTTGATGGGCGACGGCACCCGCTGCTGGCCGGGCTGGGACGACGCCGCGGTCGCGCCGGAGCGCCTGGGCGGCTACCTCCGTGACTTCCAGGGCCTGCTCCGTCGGTACGGCTACACCTCCATGCTCTACGGGCATTTCGGCCACGGCTGCGTGCACGCCGAGATCGCGTTCGACCTCGTCACCCCGGAGGGCGTCAGCGCGTTTCGGCGATTCCTGAACGAGGCGGCGGAGCTGGTGGTCAGCTACGGCGGCTCGCTGTCGGGCGAGCACGGCGACGGGCAGGCGCGTGGCGAGCTGCTGGACATCATGTTCGGCGGGGAGCTCGTCAGCGCCATGCGGCAGTTCAAGGCGCTCTGGGATCCACGCGGCCGGATGAATCCGGGCAAGGTGGTCGACCCGCTCCCGCTGGACGGGAACCTGCGGCTGTCGCCGCCGCACCGCCCGAAGGAGGTTCCGACGGTGTTCGCCTATCCCTCCGACGACGGGTCGTTCGCGCATGCGGCGCAGCGGTGCGCGGGCGTCGGCCTCTGCCGCCGGCACGAGGGCGGCACCATGTGCCCTAGCTACATGGCGACACGCGAGGAGCAGCATTCGACCCGCGGACGCTCCCGTCTCCTCTACGAGCTGCTCAACGGCCAGCTCGACGGGGGCTGGCGCAACGAGGACGTGCGGGAGGCACTCGATCTCTGCCTCGCGTGTAAGGGCTGTCGGCACGAGTGCCCGGTGTCGGTCGACATGGCGACATACAAGGCCGAGTTCATGCACCATCACTACAAGGGCCGGCTGCGGCCGCGCGACGCATATGCGATGGGGCTGATCCAGCTGTGTGCCCCGGCCGCATGGGTAGCTCCGCGGGTGGTGAACGCGGCCGCACACGCGCCAGTGGTGAGCGC
>JBQCGJ010000251.1:0-3778 GCA_051955775.1 Gaiellales bacterium
CTCGTCGCGCATCCGCTCGGGTCGTCCCGGCGGGTGCAGGGGGTACCCGAGGAACACCAGCCCGGCCGCCGGCATGCCGTCCGCCGCGGCCATGGACGCGATGCGGCCGCCCATCGACTTGCCGCCGGCGAGCGGCACGCCGGGTGATCGCTCCGCGGCCTCGGCGAAGGCCGCGCGCCACGACTCGACCAGCCGCGGTGCGCGGTCGGGCGCCCGCCGGCCGGCCGCCATGTACGGGAAATCGAAGCGCAACGTGGTGACTCCCCGCTCCGCCAGTCCCTCGGCCAGGCCGGCCATGAACGGCGAGCGCATGCCCGCGCCTGCGCCATGGGCGAGCACCAGGGTCGGGCTGTCCGCAGCACCGGCTTCCACCCACAGCCCCGGCAGCGTGCCGTCGCTCAGCCGGATCTGCACGGAGACGGCGTTCACGGGCTGGATCATGCCGGATTCCCCGCAGCCGTCATGCACTAGCAAAGCCGACAATCCACAAGTACGCTCGTACAGAACGAATCCCCCCGAAGGTCCTGGAGGCCCCCCACAGTGCATCGAACGCTCCGTTTCTGTCTTCCGCTTGCCGTGACCGCGGTGGGCCTGGTGGCTGCGCCGGCGGCCGGCGCGATGCCGGCCCAGTCGGTTGTCGTGTCGCCCACGCCGGCGTCATGGACGCCGCAGGTGCTGGACGGCATCGTGCGCGCCGTGGCCCAGGTCGGCAACGAGGTCGTGGTCGGCGGCACCTTCACCCAGGTCAAGAACAAGAGCGGAGCCACCCTGACCCGCAACGAGATCTTTGCCTTCAACGCCCAGACCGGCGCCATCGATCCCAACTTCGCGCCCAGCATCACGGGCGGCGAGGTGTCCACGCTGGCCGCGTCGCCCGACGGCACC
Organism: Gaiellales bacterium; assembly: GCA_051955775.1. Taxonomy (GTDB): domain Bacteria; phylum Actinomycetota; class Thermoleophilia; order Gaiellales; family JAICJC01; genus DASUHT01. Next base: position 886 of record JBQCGJ010000251.1, read on the forward strand.
GCGGTCTTCGCCGGCGGCCAGTTCTCCACGGTGAACGGCGTGGCCATGAAGCGGCTGGTCAAGCTGAACCTGTCGGACGGCTCGATCGTGCCCGGGTTCAAGGCCACAATCAGCGGCAGCTGGGTGGAGGACTCCCAGGTGCTGGGGTCTGACCTCTACATCGGAGGCGGATTCAGCGCGGTCAACGGCGTCACCCGGGGCCGGTTCGCGGCGGTCGACGTGAACACCGGCGCGGTCGACCCCAACGTGAACGTGAACTTCGCCAACAAGCGCCAGGGCACCCTGCGCGTGGCCCACTTCGACATCTCGCCGGACGGCACGAAGCTGATCGCCACCGGCACCTTCCTGACCGCCGATGGGCTGGATCGCGCACAGATCGCGATGCTCGATCTGACGACGCAGCCGGTGTCGGTGTCCAGCTGGGAGACCAACAGCTTCAAGCCGGGCTGCTCGACGCACTTCGACACCTACATCCGCGACGTGCGCTTCGCGCCCGACGGCTCGTACTTCATCGTCGGCGACACCGGTGCCTGGTTCGGCGGCCCGACTGCAGGCGTCCTGTGTGACTCGGTCTCGCGGTGGGAGTCGAACGCCACCGGCTCGGGCCAGCTTCCGACCTGGACTGACTACACGGGCGGCGACAGCACCACCCAGATCGCGGTCACCGGCACCGCCGTCTACGCCGGCGGACACCAGCGGTGGGAGAACAACCCGTTCGCGGGTGACACTGCCGGCCCCGGCGCCGTGCAGCGGTTCGGCATCGCGGCGCTCGATCCCCGCAACGGCATGCCGTACTCGTGGAATCCCGGGCGGAATCCGCGCGGCAGCGGCGTGTGGGCACTGCTGCCCACGGACGCCGGCCTGTGGGCGGGCAGCGACACCCCCTACATCGACAACCTGTTCCGGCCGCGGCTGGCCTTCATGCTGGTCGCCGGCGGAGTGACGCCGCCCGTCGCCAACCCAGGCACCCTGCCCGGTCAGCTGATCACCATGGGCTCGGGCTCGTCGCCGATAGGCCGCAGCTTCGACGGCTCGTCGGCCGGCATAGCGGCGGCCATGAACGCCGGCGGCATCGACTGGTCACACGTGCGCGGCGCGTTCATGCTGTCGGGCACGCTGTATACCGGCTGGGACAACGGCCAGTTCCTCGCCCGCAGCTTCGACGGATCGACCTTCGGGCCGGCCACGGCGCTGCCGGTGAACGGGCTGACCTCGTCGAACTTCCCGATCTCCAGCCTGACCGGCATGTTCTTCGACGCGGCCAGCGGCCGGCTGTACTACACGGTGGCCGGCGATACCCACATGTACTACCGATACTTCGAGCCGGAGAGCGGGATCCTGGGCGCGCAGACGTTCACGGCGTCCGGCAACGGCGACGGCCTGAGCTGGTCAAACGTCAGCGACATGACGATGGCCAACGGCTCCATCTATTACGTCGTCTCGAGCTTCGGCCAGCAGAACCTCTACCGGATCGCCTATTCCGGCGGCCGCCCGGTGCCCGGCACGCAGACGCTGGTCAGCGGCCCGGCCAAGGGCGACGGCCAGAACTGGGCTGGACGGGGCATGTTCGTGGTCTCGAACTGACGAGGGTTCGCCGCAGGGGGCTCCGGCGACAGGAGGGGCGGCGCTTCGGCGTCGCCCCTTTTTCATGCCCAGCTTGTTCTCTGCGCGGCGGTCTGACCGAACTGGCGAAGAACTGGCGAAGTAGCCATAGCGTCGGACCGCACTTGCAGAAACCCGCCCTGCGAGACCGGAGCCAGGCCCCTGGGGCCTGGCTCCGGTGTCTAGATTGGCATCAGGGGTTCCAGCGTCAGAGCTGCGAGCGGATCGCCCACAGATCCGGGAACAGCGGCCGGAACAACGTCGTTTGCAGGTATTCCACGCCGGCCGACCCGCCCGTCCCCGGCTTGGCCCCGATCGTGCGCTCGACCATCTTCACGTGCCGGTAGCGCCATTCCTGGATGCCCTCGTCCATGTCGACCATCCGCTCGCACACCGCGGCGGCGGTGGGGTCGCTGCGGTACACCTCGATCAGCACCGTCTGCACGTCTGGATCGGCCGCGCAGGGCGATGTCACGTCCCGGCCGAGCGCGCTCCCGGGCACCGGATGCCCCCGCGCGGCCAGGAATCGAAGCAGGTAGTCGAACATGCCCGGCCGGCTCATCGCATCGGCGATCCGTGCATGCCCCGGGGTGCCCTCCGCATAGGGCTCCAGCATTGACGGATGGCGGCGACCGAGCACCGCCTCCAGCTCGCGGAACTGGGCCGACTGGAACCCCGACGCCGACTCCAGCCGGTCGCGGAACGACCCGAACCCGAGCGGCGTCATCGTCTCCAGCACGTCGATCTGCGCCACCACCGTCTTCAGGATCGTCAACACCCTCCGGGTGGTGTGCATTGCGGCGTCGGCATCGCCCGCCTCCAGCCGCCGGCCGAGGTGCCGAAGCTCGTGGATCAGCTGCTTGAACCACAGCTCGTATACCTGGTGGATGACGATGAACAGCAGCTCGTCGTGCTCAGGGCCGTCCGACAGCGGTGTCTGGCAGTCGAGCAGCTCGTCCAGCCGCAGGTAGGACGAGTAGGTGAGCGCGCGGTCATGACCTCCAGGCACCGCCCAACGATAGGCGAGGGACGCGGCGACATCGAAAGAGAGCAATTCGCTGCGTCTTGATCTCCGTCCAAGCGGTGGAGAGAATCCGCCCGTGCGCGTGTTCTTCGCCACGGATATCCACGGATCGGAGACCTGCTGGCGGAAGTTCCTGAACTCCGGCCCCCACTACGACGCCGACGTCATGATCCTCGGCGGCGACATGACCGGGAAGGCGCTGGTGCCGGTCGTGCACGACGGCGGCGACCGCTGGCACGGCACCATCCAGGAGCAGCGGAACGAGCT